>JANLYO010000130.1:0-4940 GCA_031365665.1 Rhodoferax sp.
GCGCTGGCACCGTTCATCGCAAAAACACAGTAGACGCATACGCAATTTAACTTCCTTGGAAGCGAGAATATGCCAATATGTTTATTAATAATTCCTCGAAATGTTCCATATTGTGAATAAAGTATGTTCCATGGAAGATATAATCTGAAGCTCCTACCCCATCCCCAATCCACAACGAGAGGTGACAAGATGAAGACACACATTCAACGCGTACTGGCCATGCTGGGCCTGAGCGCAGCGCTGTTCGCCGCGCCGCTGGCCCAGGCCCAGGCCCAGGAGACGATCAAGATCGGCTTTGTCGGCCCCTACACTGGCCCGTTTGCGGTGGCCGGGCAGTCGTTCCGCCAGGGCATCGAGTCCTATATGGCGCTCAAGGGCGATACTGTGGGCGGCAAGAAGGTGGAGATCATCTATCGGGACAGCGCAGGCGCCGACCCGACGCTGGCCAAGCGGCTGGCCGAGGAACTGGTGGTCAAGGACAAGGTCAATATGCTGGGCGGCTTTTACCTGAGCCCGGAGGTGGCGGCCACCGCGCCCGTGGTGAACGCTGCCAAGGTGCCGCTATTCATCGTCAACGCCGCAACGCCGGCATTGATGAAGATGTCTCCATTCTTCGTGCGCATGGGGCAGGCCATCAATCAGCCCGCTGAGCTGGGCGCGGTGTATGCCCGTCAATCAGGCAAGTCTCGCGGCTACGTGGCTGTGGCTGACTATGGCCCGGGGCATCTGGTCGAGGAAGCCTTCATGGCCAAATTTGTCGCCGAAGGTGGCCAGATGGTTGGCAATGTGCGCATACCGCTCAACACCTCAGACTTTGCGCCATTTGCCGAGCGCATTGCCAATGCCAACCCGGACATGCTGGAAATCTTCCTGCCCCCGGGCGCCGCATCGGTTGGCTTCAGCAAGGCGCTGGCCGCCCGTGGCCTCACGGGCAAGATCATGATCATTGGCCAGGGCGAGGCGGAGGACAGCGACCTGCCGCTGTTCGACGATTCGATCGTCGGCTTCCGGTCTATCATCTATATCGATGCCAACGCCACCAATGCCGAGGCCACCGCCATGTCAGACTGGCTCAAGAAGAACGTCGGCCCCACGGCACGTCCCAATTCGTTCAGCATTGGCGCTTACGACGCCATGCAGCTGGCCTACAAGCTGATTGCCGACCAGGCAGGCAAGCCATTCAATGGCGAGCTGGCCGTGAAGTCGCTGGCCGGCTACTCTTACAAGAGCCCGCGTGGCCCGGTCACCATTGACGCCACCAGCCGCGAAAACGTGCAGAACTTCTACCTGCGTGAGGTGGTCAAGGGTGCCGATGGCGTCAAGCGCAACCGGGTCATCAAGACCTGGGAGCAGGTGCAACCGATGGCTGCCAAGTAAGCCGCAACTTGCCTGCACGCCGCCATGGCCGCTGTCGCATTCGTCCTGCTCTACGGTATCTCGTACGGCCTGGTGCTGTGCCTGATTGCGCTGGGTCTGGTCATCACCATGGGCCTGATGCGGGTGGTCAATCTGGCGCACGGCGCGTTCGCTGCCATTGGTGGATACCTGGCCATCAACCTCATGCAGCAGCACGGGCTATCGTGGTTTGCAGCCGTGCCACTCTCCATCGTCATCGTCGCGGCGGTGGGCGTTGTGGCGGAGCGTCTTTTGTATGTGCGCCTGTACAAGCGTTCGGAGCTTGACCAGGTGCTGGTCACCATCGGCGTGGACTTCATCGTGATCGCCGCCTTCACCCTGGTCTTTGGCCCGAACATCGTCAGCATGCCGCTGCCACCCGTGCTCAAGGGCAGCGTGGATCTGGGTTTTCGCGAGTTCGAGATCTATCGCATCGTGGCCTCGGCCATCTGTCTGGTGGTCATCGGTGCGCTGTGGTGGGTGTTTGAGCGCACGACGGTAGGTGCGCGCCTGCGCGCCGCAGTGGACAACCGTGCCATGGCACAGGCCATGGGAGTGAACGTGCCACTGCTGTTCTCTGCAACGTTTGCGCTGGGCTGTGGCCTGGCGGCGCTTGGCGGCGTACTGGGTGCGCCCATGCTTCCCATGGAGCCCATGTGGCCGCTTCGTCACCTGGTGCTGGTACTGGTGGTGGTGGCGCTGTCGGGCCAGGGCCAGGTGCGCGCATCGGTGGGCGTCGCCATGCTGGTAGGTGTGGTTGAGACGGCCGGGCGCTACATGTTTCCGCAGTTCGGGGCGTTCTTCATTTATCTGCTCATCATCGGACTGATGGTGTGGCGCCAGGATGGCCTGTTTGTGCGCAGCAAACGGGTCAAAGCCGCATGACAACCCTGCCGCGTGACTCCATCCTCTCGCGCCACGGTTGGCGCTGGGGCGACCTGGTCTGGCTGGCGCTGGCATTGAGCGCCTATTACGCTTTTCCCCAGTACCTGACGTTGGGCACTTCGGTGCTGGTGATGGTGATGCTGGTACTGTCCTTCGACCTGCTGCTCGGCTTTGCCGGCGTGCTGTCCTTCGGGCACGCGGTGTTCTTTGGCCTGGGCGCTTATGTGGCTGGCTGGCTCGCATTGGCCGGTTGGTCCGAGCCGATCAGCGCTGCGCTGCTGGGCGGGGTGGCGGCCGCCATACTGGCAGCGCTGCTCGGGCCCTTCCTGTTGCGGCTGACCGGGCTCCCGTTGCTCATGGTCACGCTGGCTTTCGGCGTCCTGGTCTTTGAGGCGGCGCACAAGGCCACCACAATCACCGGCGGTGACGACGGCCTTTCGGGCATCATGATCGCACCCATCCTCGGCAAATTCGACTGGGTCCTGGGTGGGGGCACCAGTTACCTGTACGTGCTGGCCTGGCTGGTACTGGTCTTCTTGCTTCTCAAGCGTGTGGTGGCATCGCCATTCGGCGTGGCACTGCAAGGTATACGGGAGAACCCCGCGCGCATGCGGCTCATTGGCAATTCCGTCATTCCTCACCTGACCATTGCCTACGCGATCAGCGCCACCGTCGCCGGCGTGGCCGGCGCGTTATTCACCCAGTCCAATGCTTTCGTCGGCCTGGGTGTACTGGCGCTGGATACCTCGGTGGACGTGCTGGTGATGCTGGTCCTGGGGGGCATTGGCAGCCTCTACGGCGCACTGGTTGGCGCGCCGCTGTACATGCTGCTCAAGCATTTCACCTCGCAATGGAATCCGTTTTACTGGATGTTCGTGATAGGTGTGTTGCTGATCGTCGTTGTGCTGGCGGGGCGCGGCGGGGCCATTGGCTTTGCACAGGCCGCGTGGCGCAGCGTGCGTGGCCGGGGACAGTCATGATGGGCACCGTCACGCCACTCGCCAGCGTCATGCCGGCCCTTCAGGCCACGGGCTTGAGCAAATACTACGGTGCCCTGCACGTGACTCGTGATGTCAGCCTGACGCTCGCAGCGGGAGCGCGCACCGCACTGATCGGCCCTAACGGCGCGGGCAAGACCACACTGGTCAATATCCTGACCGGCGTTGTCAAGCCCCACGCGGGACGCTTGACCATGTTCGGACAGGACATTACTGCGGCCAGTGCCGCACGGCGAACCCGGGGCGGCCTGGTGCGAACCTTCCAGATCTCCAGCCTGTACGCCGGTTTGAGCGTCTATGAAAACGTGTACATCGCCGTGAGCCAGGGTGCGGGGCGCAGCTTCGAGCTGTGGCGCGCCGCCGGGCGCCAGCAAGACATGCTGATGCGTACGCAGGAACTGATCGAACGCCTGCGCCTGGGCGAAGACATGCACAGCAAAATATCTGAAATTGCCTACGGCCGCCAGAGACTCGTCGAGATTGCGATTGCGTTGGCGCTCAATCCCAAGGTGTTGCTGCTGGACGAGCCGGCCGCCGGCATACCAGGCAATGAGCTGGACCTGCTGCTGGGCGCCATCGATTCACTGCCCGCCGAGATTGCCGTGCTGATGATCGAGCACGACATGCAGATGGTCCGCCGTTTTGCCAGCGATGTGGTGGTGCTGGTGCAAGGTGGTGTCCTGATGAGTGGCAAACCGGCAGAGGTGATGGCGCATCCTGAGGTGCAGGCGGTTTACCTGGGCAGTTCCGGCCGCAGGCGCTTCGAAGCGGGGGCCGCCCATGCTTGAAATCGCCGGACTCAGTGGCGGCTGGGGCCCCACCATGGTGGTCGAAGGATTGAGCCTGTCGCTGGTCCGCGACGAAACCGTCGCCGTGATCGGGCGCAACGGCGTGGGCAAGAGCACGCTGCTCGAATTGCTGGTGGGCCGCGCGCAGGGGCGCGGTGGCCGCATTCTGCTGCAGGGCCGCGACCTCACAGGCCTGCCAATTCATGAACGTGCGCGACTCGGGTTGGGCTATGTCCCGCAGGGCCGTGAAGTGTTTCCCAGCCTGACCGTGCAGGAGCACCTGGACGTGGCGGCACGCCCAGGCCACTGGGACGCACCGCGCGTCATCGACCTGTTCCCGCGCCTGGGTGAGCGACTTGGCAGCTACGGAGACCAGCTGTCCGGCGGCGAGCAGCAAATGCTGGCCATCGCCCGCGCCCTGCTGGGCAACCCGGTCGTGATGCTGATGGACGAGCCCTTCGAAGGGCTGGCACCCATCATCGTGGAGCACCTGGTACGCGCCATCCGCACGATTGTGCAGGGCGGCTCGATGGCCTTGTTGCTGGTGGAGCAGCGCGTCGATATTGCCTTGGACTTGTCGCGCCGTTGTGTCGTGATGGACCGCGGACAGTGCGTCTTCGAAGGCGCCTCTGAGGCATTGGCGCAGGACGAGACCGCGCTGGCCGCGCACATGGGTCTAGTCCATTGAATGCAGACCATGAGGAAAGAGACATGACTTCAAGACTCGCAGGCAAGGTGGCCATCGTGACAGGCGCTGCCACCGGGATCGGCAGGGCCATTGTTGAGCGCATGGCAGCCGACGGGGCGGCGGTCGTCATGGCAGACATCAACGACGCTACCCCGGTGCTGGCAGCGCTGCGGCATGGCGGCGCAA
>JANLYO010000189.1:0-4802 GCA_031365665.1 Rhodoferax sp.
AGTTTGCGGTTGTAGATGCCAAATATCTCGTCACGCTCGAAGTTCAGGCTCGCCGCGTAACGCTGGATGTGCTCGTCCGTGGCGCTATAGCCAAAACGCAAGTAACGATCCGGGCCGTCCAGCGCTAGCAGGTGCGTGGCAATGCGGTCGCGATGTTTTTCATTCAGGGCGCGAATCGGCACCAACACCGGCAACGGCTTGTCTGCGGGTTCGATGTGCGGGCGCTGACTCGGTGCCAGCAACAGATCTTTGCTGGCTTCAAGCGACGCCCGGATGAGGGTTTTTGTTTCGACCATACTCCCAATGTAAGGGTTTTCCCTGAATTCGCCAACCCATTTTGACCGGGAATGGGGTTTGAATTAGGGAAGCGCATCGAAAACCGCCGGTTTGGGATGGATTGGGACGGTTTGCATCGTTTTGGTGTCGCCATGCTGCGGTTTTACGGCTCAGTTGGCTTCAAACCAGGACCGATGGGCTCACACCGGCAGGGCGGTGGTCGCTTTGACCTGATCCAGCACAAAGCTGGTTTTGCAGTCTTGCACGCTGGGGTGTTTGAGCAGGGTGTCCATCACGAAGTGGGAGTAGGCGTTCATGTCTTTCACCACAACGCGCAGCAGGTAATCCATCTCACCTGAGAGCGCGGCGCATTCGATCACCTCAGGCCAGGTTTGCACGCTGGCGCGGAAGTCGTCACGCGGGCTGCGTTGCAGGGCGTCGGAGTGTTTTTCGAGGCGCACATTGATATAGGCCATCAAGCTCAAGCCAACGGCTGCGGGCTTGACCAGGGCCACATAACAGTCGATCACACCGGCTTCTTCCAGGCGTTTGACCCGACGCAGCACGGCGCTGGGCGAGAGCCCGACGGCGTCGCCAATCTCGTCATAAGTGACGCGGCCATTGGCTTGGAGTAAGCGCAGGATGAGGGCATCTTGCTTGTTTAGTGCTTCCATGGTTTTAATTTTGCATGATTCCTGTCATTTTTGCGCCATTCAATACAAAATTCGCAGGAATTTTCTTCAGCCAGGCTCCTAAACTCATCCGATCCACACGCTGACCAATGAGGAAAAAGATGACGAGCTGGGACAACCCGATGGGTACCGACGGTTTTGAGTTCATTGAATACGCCGCGCCAGACCCGGTGGCGATGGGCGCGCTGTTTGAGCGCATGGGTTTCACGCCGGTGGCCAAACACCGCCACAAAGACGTGACCCTGTATCGCCAGGGCGGCATCAACTTTTTGCTCAACGCCGAGCCAGACTCATTTGCTCAGCGCTTTGCGCGGGCGCATGGGCCATCGATCTGCGCTATTGCTTTCAGAGTCCAGGACGCCAAACACGCCTACGAACAGCTATTGGAAAAAGGCGCCTGGGGCTACGCTGGCAAAGCCGGGCCAGGCGAGCTCAACATCCCCGCAATCAAGGGCATTGGCGACAGCTTGATTTACCTGGTAGACCGCTGGCGCGGCAAAAATGGCGCGCAAGAGGGTGACATCGGCAACATCGGGTTTTTTGATGTGGATTTTGAATCCCTGCCCGGCGCGCACGTACTGCGCGGTGCACAAGCACTGAACCCCGCTGGGTTTGGCCTAACCTACATCGACCACCTGACGCACAACGTGCACCGGGGCCGCATGAACGAATGGGCTGGCTTTTATGAGCGGCTGTTCAATTTCCGCGAGATTCGTTATTTCGACATCGAAGGCCAGGTCACCGGCGTGAAAAGCAAGGCGATGACCAGCCCCTGCGGCAAAATCCGCATCCCGATCAACGAAGAGGGCAACGAGAAGGCTGGGCAAATTCAGGAATACCTCGACAAGTACC
Source organism: Rhodoferax sp. (assembly GCA_031365665.1). Lineage (GTDB taxonomy): Bacteria > Pseudomonadota > Gammaproteobacteria > Burkholderiales > Burkholderiaceae_C > JANYCG01. The sequence continues at coordinate 1,821 of JANLYO010000189.1, forward strand.
AGGGTGAGGGCATACAGCATATCGCACTGGGATCCAGCGACTTGTTCAAAACCGTGGACGCGATGCGCGCCAGCGGCGTGAAGCTGCTGGACACGATCGACACCTACTACGAGCTGATTGACAAACGTATTCCCGGCCACGGCGAGTCGGTGGCCCAATTGCAGGCGCGAAAAATCCTGCTGGATGGCAAAAAAGGCGCACTTTTGCTGCAAATTTTCAGCGAAAACCAGTTGGGGCCTATATTCTTCGAGTTCATCCAACGCAAGGGCGACGATGGTTTTGGCGAGGGCAATTTCAAGGCGTTGTTTGAATCGATTGAGTTGGATCAGATCAGGCGCGGGGCTTTGATTAAATCTTGATAATTATTTTAATATATTTTTAATAATATTTTCAGGCAATAGGTCACGTACTATATAAGTAAATTGCTATGAATATTATTTAATATTTGAATTTATTTTAATCTAAAATATTTTATAAATAAAAATTTATGGCGTTTTTAGCGTTTTTCTAACCCGCTCACCCTTTGCAGGCGAGCTCACGAAAGCTCTCCATGGCTGTCAAACCTGTTGTTTATGGCGCCAGCGAACGCCCACCGCGTGGCGACTACACCCGCGCGGCAGCCGATTACACCTGCGCCCAAAATTACGCGGCCTACACCGAGGCCGATCACGACACCTATCGGCGTTTGTACACGCGCCAGGCGGCGCTGTTGCCCGGCCTGGCCTGTGACGAGTTCATCGCCGCCCTGCCGTCACTGGGCGCGAGCGACCATATTCCGCGCTTTGAAGACGTCAACAAACGCCTGTTTGCCGCCACCGGCTGGCAACTCGTGGGGGTGCCGGGGTTGATTCCTGAAGTGCCTTTTTTTTCGCTCCTGGCACAGCGCAAATTCCCCGTGACGGACTGGATCCGAAAACCCGAAGAGTTTGCCTACATCGTCGAGCCGGATATTTTTCACGACCTGTTTGGCCACGTGCCGCTGCTGTTCAACCGCGTTTTCGCCGACCACATGCAAGCCTACGGCGCAGGCGGGCTCAAAGCGCATGCGCTAGGCGCCTGCGAACCGCTGTCGCGGCTCTACTGGTACACGATTGAATTTGGCTTGATGTTGCAGCGCGACGGCTTGCGTGCCTACGGGGCCGGCATTCTGAGTTCATCGGGTGAACTGAAATACAGCATTCAGAGTATCGAGCCTTGGCGTATCGCCCTGGATGCTCTGCGTTGCATGCGCACGCGCTACAAAATAGATAGCTTTCAGCAGACTTATTTTGTCATCGACAGCTTCAAACAGCTATTTGAAAAGACTGAGCCGGACTTCACGCCCATGTACAAAACACTGCAAGACCTGCCTGAAATTCCGGCCGATCAAAGTTTGGCCAGCGACTCGTTCATCACCCGCTGATTGAACACCATCACCACGTGTGCATCGCCGTGCACGGCGCGGTTGTCTGCGCCGTCAAGTGTTGCGGTCATTGTCGGAAACACGATGTTGTCGCAGTTGGAGTAGTAGCAGGTAAATAGCTCGTTGCGCATCGGCGGTTCGTCGCGGGCGAGTTGCGCCAGCCAGTCGCTGCCAATCTTCATTTGTTTCATGTTAGCGGGCACATTGTCGAGGCCAATCCAGGTGCCGTGGTGTGGCGTGCCGATAGTCACCACGTGGTGCACACGGGCATCGTTGCCTGGCGCGGCACGCAACCAGGCGCGCGTGGCCAAGCCGCCCATGCTGTGGCAGACAATCAGCGGCGGCAAACCAGTCGCTTGCGTCACTTTTTGCACAGCTTCTTCGATAATTTGCGGATAACTGTCGATAGAGCCGAGAACCGGCTCGAGATCCACCGCCGAAAAAGCGCGCTGTTGCGCAAGGAGGCGCTTCAACCATGGCGTCCATATGCCGCGGTTACAAATAAATCCGTGCACAAATACCACACCTCTACGGCCCCGCACATCAAATACGCCGTTGAGCTTGTCAGGAATCTGGTTGGAACGAAACGCGATGTGCCAGGTGAACACTTTGGGGACGGTGATCACCTCAATCCACAAGGCGCGTAGCGTCTGGGAGCGTGTCGCCAGCGGTGTTGCAGATTCTTTTTTATTGAGTTGTCGTGCGGCCAAGAACTGCAAGCCCAAAATCGGCACGAAATTGAACAAAATAATAAGGACACCTGCCACGGCAAGCGACAGGGAGCGGGGTTGAAAATAGAAAAACCAGGCGATCGCAGCAGCCAACGAAAAAACAATCGCGATTTGAAGTTGTCTGGCCAGCATGGTTACCATTCTAGTGATGGACGCCGCCCAAACCATCCGCCATGCAGTTTCAAAAATTGCCGGATTTCGGGCCACCCATGTCTCGAATCCGCAACTTGCGCGGGCGATTGCTGAACTAAAAAGCTTTCAAACCCGCAGATTTTTAAAAACCTATTCTGATTTGTTGGCGGGTGGGCCCTATCAGCCCGCAGCCAAATTTTTTCTGGAAGAGCTTTATGGTGAAAAAGACTACTCGGAACGAGATCTTCAGTTCTCCCGCATTGCGGGGGCAATTCAAAAGTTGATGCCCAATGCCGCAGTGGCAACCGCCGTGTTGCTGGCCAAGCTGCATTTATTGACCGAGGAGCTCGATCAGGCGATGGGATTGGCCTGGTTGCGACTCGCGCCCGACGCGCAATCGCAAGATTTAACTGTCTCAAACAATGCCCTGCGGTATGTCAAAGCCTGGCGAGAAGTGGGCCGGCAAGCGGATCGCGCGTTGCAACTTGCCAATGTGCTGGATGTAGGCAACGACCTTGACCGTTTGACACGCATGCCTGGCTTGCGTTTGACCCTCAAGATGATGCGTCGGCCTGCGCAGGCCGCGGGCTTGAGTGATTTACAGCAGTTTTTGGAAATGGGGTTTGATACCTTCGCCGGGATGGGGGAAAAAAGCAAGGATGTTCAAAACTTCCTGGCCTTGGTCAATCAAAGGGAATCCGCCCTGATGGAGAACCT
>JANLYO010000131.1:0-5459 GCA_031365665.1 Rhodoferax sp.
TCAGCAAAACCGGAATGGTGGCGGCCAGGCGGCGGGCAAGAAAGGCGTACATCAGTGCCTGACTGGGCTGCGCAGAAAGTTCATGCGCCGCCCTTTCAATTCTTTTTCAGGTTCCAGTAGATATTGCCATTGGTGACAAAAAACCCGCTGATGTTTTTGGTGGCCGCCATGGGCTGGTCGAATTCGCCCAACACCGCATGGGTGGCCACCTCAAAGGCCCGCACCTGCATGGCCTCAGCCAGCTTTTTCTTCTCGGCATCTTCGGTGGCGCGCATGAACTGGTTGCGCAGTTCTACCAGCTTGTCGTCGGTGGCCCAGCCAAACCAGGTGGACTTTTCACCGCGCGTGTCCATGGTGGGGTTGGCAATCGGGCTCCACACGTCAAAGGTCTGCCAGGCGGTTAAAAACATGTGCCAGCCGCCTTTGTCCGGTGGGTCTTTTTTGGCGCGCCTGCCGACCAGGGTCTGCCAATCCATCGCCTGCAAATCGACCTTGAAACCAGCCTGGCGCAGCAGCTGCGCGGCCACATCAGGCAGCTTCTGGATGGAGGCCAGATCGGTGGGCTTCATGACCACAATCGGCGTGCCGTCGTAGCCCGAGGCCTTGAGCAAGTCCTGCGCTTTCTTCATGTTGGATTTGGACTGGATGTCGCTGCCCACAGCGCTGCCGTAGGGCGTGCCGCAAACGAATATGCCGGCGCAGGTTTTGTACAGCTCTTTCACGCCGACCTGGGCGCGCAAAAACGGCTCTTGTGAAAACGCTGCCAGCGCGGCCTGGCGCACCTTGGCATTGTCAAAGGGCTTGCTCAAATGGTTGAAGCGCGCCATGTACTGCAGGCCCAGCGTGGCGTACTTCGGCAGTTGCAGGCTTTTGTCGGCCTTGACGGTTTCAAAATGGTCAAAACCCAGGGCCTCGATGATGTCAACCTCGCCTTTTTGCAGGGCGCTGACCTGGGCCTGTGCATCGCGCAGCGCCAGGTTCCATTCAACCCGGTCCACAAACACGCGCTTGCCGCCGGTGGTGCCAGATGGCGGCTCGCTGCGCGGCACATACCTGGCGTTCTTCAAATATACCGCCTTGTCGCCGGGCTTGAACTCATCGCGTTTGAAGGTGTAGGGGCCGGAGCCAATGTGCTCTTCAATCTGCTTGAAGGCATCGGTCTCGGCAATGCGCTTGGGCATGATGAAGGGCACGTTGCTGGACGGCTTGCCGAGCGCTTCGAGCACAAAGCCACAGGCCTCGCCCAGGAAGATGCGAAAGCTGTCGGGCGTGGGCGAATCCATGCGCTGCACAAACTGCATCAGGGCAGAGCCCATGGCATCGCGCTTGCCCCAGCGCGCCAACGAAGCGGTGACATCTTCGCCGGTGACCGGCTTGCCGTCATGGAACTCAAGGCCTTTGCGCAGCTTGAAGGTCCACAGCCGGTGGTCGGCGCTTTCGGTCCAGCTCTCGACCATCTGCGGCTTGATCTTGGCGTGTTCGTCAGTGCCAAACAGTGTGTCGTAAATCATGTAGCCATGGTTGCGGCTCATGTAGGCGGTGGTCCAGATCGGGTCCAGCACCGCCAGGTTGGAATGCGGCACGATGCGCAGCACGCTGGTCTGCGCCAGCGCCCCACCCGTTACCGTAGCAAGGCTCGCCCACAGGGCCAGTGTTGTCAACGTCCAACGATGCAGCTTCATGGAATGTCTCCTCGTAGATAAGGCAAATGTTCTGATTTAGACTTTAGCGACAAAAGCCCGCTAGCAGACAAGGCGTTTCACCCGTCCCCTAAGGGCTTTCCCTGAGCTATCGCGACGGTGATGGGCCGATTGATTCGCCAACGGGACACGCAGATCGCCCGCCGCCCGATAGACTTGCAACCTCTAGTTCTCGAAAGAAACTCCCCCATGCCCAAGCGCCTTGAAGGAAAAATCGCCGTCATCACGGGTGCTTGCTCGGGCATTGGCCTGGCCACGCTGGAACTCTTTGTGGCTGAAGGCGCAAAAGTGCTGGCCGCCGACCTGCAAGCCGATGTGGGCCAGGCGCTCGAGACCCAACACGGCGGCAAGGTGAAGTTCGCGGTCTGCGACGTGACAAAAACAGCCAACATAAAAGCCGCCATCGATGCGGCGGTGGCGCATTTGGGTGGCCTGGACATCCTCTTCAACAACGCCGGGCGCGGCGGCTCCACCGCTGGCGTGGAAGATTTTGACGCCGACGGTTGGGACATGACACACGCGCTGTTGCTGCGCGCCGTGGCGGCGGGCACCTCGTTCGCCATGCCACACATGAAGCAACGCGGCGGTGGCTCGGTCATCAACACCTCGTCGATCTCTGCGCTGCAGGCTGGTTACGCGCCCATCGCCTATTCGGTAGCCAAGGCCGGTGTGCTGCATTACACGCGTCTGGCCGCCAAGGACTTGTCGCAGCACAAGATCCGCATCAACGCGGTGGTGCCGGGCTTCATCGCCACCTCGATTTTTGGCCAGGGCCTGGGCATGGACGCCGCGCAGTCACGCCAGCTGGCCGACATGGTGGCCGCCAAAAGCGGCAGTGCCAACCCGGTGGGCCGCTCGGGCCTGCCGCGCGACATTGCCGAAGCGGTGCTGTTTTTCGCGTCCGACGCGTCCAGCTTCGTCACCGGCACCTCGCTCACCGTCGATGGCGGCCTGACCATTGGCCCGCGCCATTCGTGGGACCTGGATTCGCCCGGCCCGATGCAAACCGCGCTGGGCATCAGCCGTGAGCAGATGCAGGCCATGCGCGAGGGCGCCGTGGCCGCTGTTGCCGCCCGATCAAAAACTTAAAAACGGCTATGGCCCTCGCCGATATTGAATATTTAGCTACTAAATAAGGAGCTTTCATGGACTTGGACAACACCCCCGAAGAACAGGCCTTCCGCAAAGAAGTGCGCACCTGGCTGGCTGCCAACCTGCCCACCGACTTGCAGGACAAGGTGACGCATTACCAGCATCTGTCCAAAGACGACCTGGTGCGCTGGCACAAAATCCTGGCCAAAAAGGGCTGGGCCGTGCCGCACTGGCCGGTGGAATGGGGCGGCACCGGCTGGGACGTGACGCAGCGCTACATCTTCGACGAAGAAATGGGGCTGGCTGGCGCACCCGGCATGGCCCCGTTCGGGCCGGTCATGTGCGCTGCGGTGCTGATGCGTTTTGGCTCAGACCCGCAGAAAAACCGCTTCCTGCCGCGCATGCGCGAGGGCGAAGACTTCTGGGTGCAGGGTTATTCAGAGCCAGGCGCGGGCTCGGACCTGGCCTCGCTCAAGACCAAGGCCGAGCGCCAGGGTGACCACTATCTCGTCAATGGCCAGAAGATCTGGACCACGCTGGGCCACTACGGCGACTGGATCTTCTGCCTGGTGCGCACCGATGCCACCGCTGAAAAACGCCAGGAAGGCATCAGCTTCATCCTGATCGACATGAAGACGCCCGGCATCACCGTGCGTCCGCTGATCCTGATGGACGGCGGCCACGAGGTGAATGAAATCTTCTTCGAAAACGTCAAGATGCCGGTGGAAAACCTGGTGTACGAAGAGAACAAGGGCTGGACGGTGGCCAAATATTTGCTGGGCCACGAGCGCATGGGCAGCGCCCGCACCGGTGGCCTGCGCCGCGAGATGGCGGCGCTCAAGGCGCTGGCCACGCAGGAGGAGCGCGACGGCCAGAGCCTGATGGACGACGTGCGCTTTCGGGACAAACTGTCGCGCACCGAGATCGACCTGGACGCGCTGGAGCTCACCGCCATGCGTTTTCTGGACAAGATGCGCAAGTCGGGCCAGCCGCCCGGCGCTGATGTGTCCATGCTGAAGATACGCAGCACCGAGATCCAGCAGATGATCACCGAGCTGATGATGCAGGCCGCCGGGCCGGGCGCGCAGCCCTTTGCGGCGGTGACACACAATGGACAGGGCGGCGTCGTCGATGCCTATGCCTCGCGCCTGGCGCCGCGCTACTTCAACTACCGCAAGGCCAGCATTTATGCCGGCTCCAACGAGATCCAGAAGAACATCATCGCCAAGATGACCCTGGGCCTCTAATCCCGGCCTGCAAGAAAGAAACACCATGGATTTCGAATTCACCGAAGAACAGCAGCAACTGGCTGATTCACTTAAAAAATACCTCGCCGCCAACTATGGCTTTGAGGCACGCAAGAAAACACTGCAATCGGCCGAAGGCCTGAGCCAGCCGGCCTGGAATGCATTCGCCGACATGGGCCTGACTGCCCTGCCCTTTGCAGAAAGCGTAGGCGGCCTGGGGGGCGGCGCCGTGGACATGATGGCTGCCATGGAGGCCTTTGGCGAGGCGCTGGTGGTGGAGCCCCTGCTTGACCATGTGGCCCTGGCCACGCGCCTGATCGCCCGCGCGGGCATCCCCGCGCAATGTGAGGCCGTGCTGCCGCCTTTGCTGGACGGCAGCGCCAGAGCGGCTTTTGCCAGCCTGGAGCCTGGCCGCCGCTACGCGCTGGAGCCCGTGCAGACCGTCGTCGTCAAAGACCCGGCCAGTGCAGACCCGGCGGCGCCGGGCTGGCTGCTTGATGGCGCCAAAACCATGGTGGTCGGCGCTGCGTCAGCCAAGCTGCTGGTAGTGTCAGCGCAAATCAGCCATGGCCCAGGCTGCCCGGTGAGCGGCGGTGTCGGCCTGTTCCTGGTGGACCCAGCGGCACCCGGCGTCAGCATCAGCCCCTACCGCACGGTGGACGGCCTGCGTGCCGCCGACGTGCGCTTTAGTGCCGTGCGGCTGCCGCGCGCCGCCCTGCTGGGCGGCCCCGACGTGCAGGCCGACGCCTTGGGCCAGTTGGCCAACGCCATGCCGCAGATCGAAGAGGCTGTGGATTTCGCCACCGCGCTCTTGTGCGCCGATGCCGTGGGCGCCATGAAGTCGGCCACCGACGCCACTTTGCAATACACCCAGGAGCGCAAACAGTTCGGCATCGCCATCGCCAGCTTCCAGGCGCTGCAGCACCGCATGGTCGAGATGTTCATGGCCTGCGAAGAAGCCCGCTCCATGGCGATCAGCGCAGCCTGCCGCGTCGACGCGTCGGGCCATGCTACCGACGACGCCAGTGCACGGGCCCGCAAGAAGGCCGTCTCGGCCGCTGCCGTCAAGGTGATCGAGGCCGCGCGCCAAGTCAGCCAGGAGTCCGTGCAACTGCATGGCGGCATGGGCATGACCGAAGAGCTGAAAGTCAGCCACACCTTTCGCAGGCTGACCGCCGCCGTCCAGCGTTTCGGCGACGCCGACCACCATCTGGCGCGTTACGCGGCGATGGGGTAAGGCTGGTTGTCCATCGGCGGAGGCCCAATTGGGGTCAGATCGCAATATCGCTGCGAAGCACCCGAAGGGCAGGCCTAAGGCCTGGCGATTTTGGGCTCTTGTATCTTTGATCCCATGCATTTCTTCAATTTAAAGAGCATAGTGGGAATTCGTGATTGCGGGCGCTGCGGCGGCGGGCGTAGC
>JANLYO010000144.1:0-8564 GCA_031365665.1 Rhodoferax sp.
ACCGGCCTTGAGCGAAGCCTGGCGCGCGGGGTTCTGTCCGGCGCCAGCGGCCAGCACCTGGCCCATGATGACTTCACCGACCTGCGCCACATCCAGCTTGGCGCGCGCAAGCGCTTCCTTGATGACGATGCTGCCCAGCTCGGTGGCGGCGGTTTTGGCGAGTGATCCGCCAAACTTGCCAACGGCGGTGCGGGCGGCTGAAACGATGACGATGTCTTCCATTTTTTGTCTCCTGAGTTAAATATCGCAATAAAAATTCGTGGCGCAAGCAATTTCCCGACGAACCGCCCCTAGGGTTCTCGAAGAGCGGCGTAGCCAAATTAACCCCCTCGGGGGGCAGCGACCCGCAAAGCGGCGGAGCGTGGGGGTCATATTTTCAAGCCTTGGCTTTTACATAGCGGCCCGGCGCGGCTTCGATGGCTTTGTATTTGACTTTACCCGCAGAATTGCCATAGGCCTTGGGCGCCGCAATTTGCTTGCCTGCATGGCCTTTGAGCCAGTTGTGCCAATCGGTCCACCAGCTACCGGGATGCTCCTTCGCTGAGGCAATCCAATCGTCGGCCTTCGCCGGGAATTTATTCTCCGGGCCAATCCAATGGCTGCGTTTGTTTTTGGCAGGCGGGTTGATCACACCGGCGATATGGCCTGATGCGCCCATGACAAAGCGCTTCTTCCCAGGCAGATGCTGGGTGGAGGCATAGGCGCCGCCAATGGGCACGATGTGGTCTTCGCGCGAACCATAAATGTAGACCGGCAGGTCAAGTCTGCGCAGGTCGATTTTTTCCCCACAGGCTACAGCCTTACCGGGTTTGACCAAGTTGTTTTCAAGATAGGTGTTGCGCAGGTACCAGACGTTGAAGGGGCCCGGCAGGTTGGTCGAATCGCTGTTCCAGTACAGCAGGTCAAACGGCGGTGGGGTTTCACCCTTCAGATAGTTGCCAACGACATAGTTCCACACCAGGTCATTCGGGCGCAAAAACGAGAAAGTCGACGCCAGATCGGTGCCCTTCATCAAGCCGCCCTGGCCCATCTCCTGCTCGCGGTATTTCACAAACGCTTCGTCAATGAAGATGTCAAGGATGCCGGTGTCGGTGAAATCGAGCAAAGTTGTCAGCAGTGTCAAGCTGGCCACGGGCTTCTGGCCACGGGCCGCCAACACGGACAGCGCGGTTGTCAAAATGGTGCCGCCCACGCAGAACCCCAAGGCATTGATGCTCTTGGCCCCTGTGATCTCCTGCGTGGTCGCTATGGCTTTAATAGCGGCGTTTTCGATGTAGTCATCCCAGGTTTTATGGCCCAACGAGGCATCTGGGTTGCGCCAACTCACGACAAAAGTGCGGTGGCCGTTGGCCACGAGATGGCGCACGAAGGAGTTTTCAGGCTGCAAATCCAGAATGTAAAACTTATTGATGCATGGCGGCACCAGCAGGAAGGGCTTTTCAAACACTTTGGCCGTCAGCGGTTTGTATTCGATCAACTGGAACAGCTCATTCTCAAACACCACCGCGCCTTCGGTGGTCGCAACGTTTTTGCCTACCTCAAACTGGCTCTCGTCGGTCATCGACATGTGGCCTTGGCGCATGTCGTTAAGCAGGTTTTGCACGCCTTTGGCGATGCTTTCGCCTTGCGTCTCAATCGCTTTCTTTTGCGCATCGACGTTGAAAGCCAGAAAGTTGCTGGGTGCGGATGCCGCCATCCACTGCTCGATGGCGAAACGGATGCGGGCGCGGGTCTTGGCATCAGCCTCGACGGCGTCGGCCAGGCCCATCAGCGTTCGGGCGTTGAGCAAATACGCGGCGGCAGTCATGCCCGCCACCGGGTTGGCACCCCAGGCTTCGGCTGAAAAACGTTTGTCCTCCAGCGGTTTGCGGGCCGTGGACGGGTCGCCACTCAAGCTTTGGGTCCACAGGGCGATGGCCTCTTGCATATAGGTTTGTTGCAGGGTTTGGAGTTTTTCCGGTGAAAAACTCAAAGGCGCTGCGGAAGGCGTAGCTGGCTGGCCCGAACCAGCCAGACCCCCCATCGCTCCCAAATCAAGCCCCTGAAAGGATTGCAGGGCCTTGCCCCAGCTTTCGCTGAAGGTTTGCTGTAGATTTTGCTGAAATTGTTGGGCAGATTGCGCCCAAGATTCCGGGTTATGCTGGCTCATGTTGTCTCCTCAGGCAATCTGGGTCGCCGTAGAATAATTAGTAGTAACCCTAGTATCGCAGAGCTTGCCGCGAAGCAAACCATTTTTTTCAAATAAGCATATGTACATCGTGCCCATCGCCTGGTTATACGTCGCATTGATGATGGCGGTCGCCGAGGCCAGCAACAGCAACGGCACAGTGCTCGGGGCCACAGTGACGTTTGTACTATACGGACTGGCACCCGTGCTATTGGTGCTTTACCTCATAGGAACGCCAGGGCGCAAGCGTGCGATCAAAGCCCGCGAAGCTGCCCAGAGGCACGAAATGGCGAATTTACTCGAGCCAGATGGCGGCAGCCATGCGCCCGCACCCCCCCAAGCTGACATGGTCGCGCCGGTGCGAAAAGAACTGTGACGGGTTGCCCACCGTGCACCAGGGCGCGCTGCCGTCATTGCCATAAATTTCTGTGATGCCCAGGTTTTGCAGTCGTTGCCGCGCGAGGCTCTGTAGATCGGCCAGCCATTTTTGATCGGACTTGGCATAAAACATTTCAGCGGCAGCAGGTGCATTGGCCACAAAAGCATCACGCACCTCATCACCTACTTCAAAGGCCTGTGCGCCAATGCAGGGCCCAAGCCAAACCAGGGTTTCGCGGGCGATTTCTTTCAGGCTTGGCTGTTGGTGGTTGCCCAATGCCAGGACTTTGAAAGCTTGAAAACAGGCCTCCAACACCCCGTGAGCACCTGACCCCGGCGCGGAACCGGCGCTGCCAGCCAAACCCCGCCACCCGGCATGTGCCGCCGCAACCACGGTGCCCAGGCGGTTGGTGAACAACACCGGCAGGCAGTCCGCCACCATGATGGTGCAAGCCAAGCCAGGTTCGCGCGTGATGCTGGCGTCAGCCATCTGGCCGTTCAAAGTCCCTGGGTTGATGCTGGCCACGTGAAAGCCGTGAACTTGATTCAGGAAGACCGGCTTGGCCTTCAACTGCCGGGAGAAGTTGGCGCGGTTCGCAAACACATCGCCCTCGGCATCGCCGACATGATCGCCCAGGTTCAGCTTGTCAAAGGGCGTTTTGGAAACACCGCCTGCACGGGTGGTGCAGACCGCACCGATCCACGGCGGCGCGGGCCAATCAGGTTGAAGCCAGTCAGGGTTCAAAATCCGGGCAGCTTGAGGGTTGCGCCTTTTGCACAGCCTCAAGCGCCATGCAGGCCTCAAACGCCGCCATGGTGCGTGGCAGCCCGTCCAGATTCGTCTTGAAACGCTGCGCGTTGAAAATTTGTGGCATCAGGCAGCAATCGGCCAAGGTCGGTGTGCTTCCAAAACAGTAGCTGTTTTTGCTTGCATTTACAGGACTTCCACCCTGAGTTGTCGCAAGCTGCCGCTCAAAAGCCTCCAAACCGGTACGTACCCAATGGCGATACCAGGTGTTTTTGGCGTCATCTGATGCGCTCAACTGTTTGGTCAAATATTTCAGCACCCGCAGGTTGTTGAGCGGGTGAATTTCGCAAGCCACCGACTGCGCCAAAGCCCGCACTTGCGCTTTGCCCAAGGCGTCAGCGGGTAGCAAGGGCATCTGCGGATAAAGCTCGTCCAGGTATTCGATGATCGCCATGGATTGGGACTGTCGCCGGCCGTTGATCTCCAACACAGGCACCAGCGTATCGGCAGAAATCTCCGCAAACTCAGGCCTAGTGTGCTCCCCTCTGGCGATATGCACCGGCACATACTCGTAGGCGAGCCCTTTGAGGTGCAACGCGATGCGCACCCGGTAAGACGCGCTGGAACGAAAGTAGTTGTACAGCTTCACGGTTGGTGACTATAGCCTGTGAACGTACCCGTAGCGCCGAGCAATCCAGTGAGAATTACACCCGATCAGCCAGCAACTTGTTGATGTGCCGCCAGTGTTTGCACGCAAGCCCTCGCAGCCTCAGCGCCTTTGACAACGAAATGCTCGGCAAAGAAACGCAGATGCTCCTCGGATTCGTGAAAGTTCAGAGGCGTGAGCACGACGGAGAACACCGGCACACCACTTTCGAGCTGCACCTGCATCAGGCCGCTGACCACCGCGTCGGCCACAAACTCATGCCGGTAGATGCCGCCATTGACCACAAAGCCACAAGCAACCACGGCAGCGTAGCGCCCCGATTGCGCCAGCTTTTTTGCCAGCAGCGGCAACTCAAACGCGCCCGGCACTTCCACCACATCGATATCTTTTTTGGCCGTGCCTAGCCGCTTCATCTGGGCCAAAAACGCGTCGCGCCCCCGGTTGACGATGTCGCTGTGCCAACACGATTGGAGAAATGCGATTTTGGTCGGTTTAGTGTTCCTGGTGGTCTTGGCGGAAGTTTGACTCATGGTGATCCTCAAAGGAAATTTTCCAAAAATCAGGGCGCACAGATGCAAGGCGACGCCAACACGGGCAACAAGTGCCCGAAGCCGTGGCGCCATCACATCTGCGATCTCTTTCATCCGGACTTTAGGCGTTGCAAGGTTTCACCCCTGAAACACCAACCGTCGGCTTCGGAATTGCCCCGCATCAAACAATGCAGGAACGCACCGAATCTGCTGACCCTCCACCCGAATGATTGGCACTCGGGCGAGGCGCTCGCGGGCTTGAGTTGCCTGCGTTTTCACGCATCTGGCTCCTACCACCGGTGGGGAGTTGCACCCCGCCCTGAGAACGCTGCTCCGGTTTCTGCCGGAGCTTGCCAATTTTAGCCAAGCTTCGCAAGGCCAGCCAAAACCAGGCTTCAGTCTTTCACAATCCCTGAGCGCACCAAAATGTCGTTGACCAATTCCAGCCGAACCAGAGGGTTGTCCAAGGCCATCAGTTGCTGCTTTTGCGCGGGCGGCAGCGGCAAAAGTTCGCACCAGCGGTTGGCCACCCAGGCGCAATCGTCCAGCCTAAAGGGCGGGCCAAACGGCAGTTGGTCTTGCGGCACGCCGCGTGCCCGCAGGCTGGTGTGCAACTTGCCCAGCGCGAGCGCAGCGCCCTTCAGATCGTCCGGCACCGCCAACGCCGCGTCATCCGGGATGCGGTTCACATCGGCAATCCACAAGCCATATTTCAGCCGCTCTTGGCGGGCAATCTCGAATCGCTGCGTGCCGATGCAGCGAATCACCATAAAACCGGGCTGCGGTGCCGAAAACTCGGCAATGGTGGCCAAAGTGCCAACGGCGTGGAACGATTCGCTTGCAAAAGCGCCGGGTGATCCGCGACCTGCCGCACCGCTGCCCGCGTCTTGGGCGGCGTCATCTGCGGCATCAGGCGGCGCTGGCTTTTGCGCTTCCGAGCCGCTGGTGAGCGAGACCACGCCAAAAGGCGCACCTGCCTTGTGGCACTTGCCGATCATGTCCAAATACCGCACTTCGAAGATGCGCAGTGGCAGCATGCCGCCCGGAAACAAGACGGATCCCAAAGGGAACAGGGGCAAAGAGCGCAGGGTGTGTGAGTCCATCACTGGCGGGCTTGAATTAGCTGCTATTGTTACGCTTTTGGATTCCAGCATCCCTTGACCATCCCCTGACCGCTCCCTACCATGCGCGCCGAACAAAACGAACTCATCACACGCATCGGCCCCGGCACACCCTGCGGCCAATTGATGCGCCGCTACTGGCAACCCGTCGCCCTCTTGGATGAGTTTGATGCGGCGCTGGATTCGGCCATGGGCATCCGCCCCGTGAAAGCCCTGCGTGTGCTCGGGCAAGATCTGGTTTTGTTCAAAGACGCGTCTGGCGAATTTGGCCTGCTGGACCGCGACTGCCCGCACCGGGGTGCCGATCTGTCATTTGGCCGACGCGAGCCGCTGGCGCAGGGCGGCGGCTTGCGCTGCCCCTTTCACGGCTGGAAATTTGCGCCCAACGGCCAGTGCCTGCAAACGCCCGCCGAACCTGCGGGAAGCAAACTTTGCGACGGCATCAAACAGCGCAGCTACCCGCTTGCGGAACAGGCGGGCGTGTTGTTCGCCTGGATGGGGGAGCCCGGCGACACGCCGCCGCCCTTCCCCGCTTTTGACTGCTTTCAGGCCCCAGCCAGCCACAGCTTTGCCTTCAAAGGCCTGTGGAGCTGCAATTGGCTACAGGCCTTTGAAGTGGGGATCGACCCGGCGCACCCTTCGTTTTTGCACGTGTTTTTTGAAGACGAGGCGCTCAATCAAACCGGCGACAACAAGGCCGGGCGGCAGTTCCGCTCGGGTTCTGCCGGTGCGGTGGACGGAGAACGTTGGCCGATGTCGCGCATCATGCGCGAGTTCAACCAGCCCGAGATCAGCGTCGAGACAACCGACATCGGCATGCGCCTGACGGCGCTGCGCAAAATGACGCCAGAGCTCACCCACGTGCGGGTCACGAACTCGATTTTTCCGCACACTTTTGTCATTCCGCTCTCAGAAACCTCGACGATCACGCAGTTCCACCTGCCGGTGGATGACACCCACACCTATTGGTTTTCGATCTTCACCAGCTTCGCGGGGCCGCTGGACCAGACCGCCATGCGCGACCAGCGGCTTAAGGCCAACCCGATGCCGGCCTTTCTGCCCGTGTCGGGCCGCCACAACCAGTGGGGCTTCAACGCCGCCGAGCAGCAAAACAAAACTTTTTTGGGCATGGGCGACGACGACATCAACGTGCATGACCAGTGGGCCTGCGAGAGCATGGGCGCGATTGCCGACCGCACGCGCGAGCATCTGGGCGCCAGCGACCGCGCCATCATCGCCAACCGGCGCAGCTTGGTCAAAGCCATTGAAGCTGTGCAAGCCGGGCAAACGCCGCCTGGCCTGGCCCACGCAGCCACCGCCGCCGCCGTCACCGGTGGCCCTGACACGGTCGATGGCATTGCGCCTACTGGCGCATGGGACACGTTTTGGCGCGATGCCGCTGCCGCGAAACGCGCCGCCGCGCCTTGGCTGCAAGCGGCAGCGCCAACCAGCGGCAGTTAAAGGCGATGCGAGGGTGATGCGATGAGTTTTGCCGCCAATTTTGCCGCCCGATGTGGCGCCGGCAACCCAGACCGGCAACAAGCCGTGGCACAGGTGCTGCGTCTTGTCGAGGCCAGCGGCATCCAGCAAATCCGTCTGAGTTGGTGCGACCAACACGGCCAGTTGCGCGGCAAAACGCTGATGGCCCCAGCCTTGGAGGATGCGTTCGCCAACGGCATCGGCATGGTCAGCACGATCTTGCTCAAAGACAGCTCCGACCGCACCGTCTACAAAGTGTTTGAGGCAGGCGGCGTGGCCGACTTGCCGGGTTTTGAAGCCGCCAGCAACCTGGTGCTGTTGCCCGACCCCTGCAGTTTCAAGGTTTTGCCTTGGGCCCAAAGCAGCGGCTGGCTGCGTTGTCAGGCTTGGTTTCAATCGGGCGACCCCGTGCTGCTGGACACTCGGCGCGTGTTGCAGGGTGCGCTGCATCATCTGAAGCAAGCGGGTTTCGGCATGCACTGCGGGCTGGAGCTTGAGTTTCACATCTACAAGATCACAGAAGCCGGCTGGCACGGCGCGCTGGATCCCGAACGTGCCGCCTGGCCGGGTGAGCCGCCGGCGGTGCAGATGATCCATCCGGGCTACCAGCTGCTGAGCGAATCCTGGGGCGACCTGTGCCACGAGC
Organism: Rhodoferax sp.; assembly: GCA_031365665.1. Classification (GTDB taxonomy): domain Bacteria; phylum Pseudomonadota; class Gammaproteobacteria; order Burkholderiales; family Burkholderiaceae_C; genus JANYCG01. The sequence continues at coordinate 7,737 of JANLYO010000144.1, forward strand.
CGCTTGCCATCGTGCAGCGCACCGCCCAGGCGCTGGGCCTGCCGCTGACCTCGCTCGAAATCGAACTCGGCCCCAGCCAAGTCGAAGCCGTATTTGGCGTGACGGACGCACTGAGCGCAGCCGACAACATGGTGCTGTTTAGAAGCGGCGTGACCCAAGCCCTGCGCCGTGCGGGCTACCACGCCACGTTCATGTGCCGCCCGCCGTTTCCCAACATCATGTCCAGCGGGTGGCACCTGCACCAATCCTTGGTGCAACTCAACAGTCCACACCAGTCACTGGTGCAAGCAGCCACCGGCGCGAACGCCTTTGCGCGCACGCGTGCAGCGCCGGATATGAACGAAGACGACGCACGTTTCAGCCTCAGCGACACCGGTGCGCACTACCTGGCGGGCCTGCTGGCGCATGCCAGCGGCATGGCAGCACTGGCGGTGCCCACCCTCAACGGCTTCGAGCGTTTCCGCCCCAATGCGATGGCACCGCAGTCGATCTGCTGGGGCCGCGACAACCGGGGTGCGATGTTGCGTGTGGTGGGCGCAGCGGGCGATGCCGCCACCCACATCGAAAATCGCATCGGGGAGCCTGCCGCCAACCCCTATCTCTACATCGCATCGCAAATTCTTTCGGGGCTGGACGGCCTGCAGCGCCAGCTTGCCGCGCCGCCTGCCACGGCAGCGCCGTATGCCGACAAGGCGCAAAAACTGCCCGCGAGCTTAGATGAAGCGCTCGCCGCGTTGCGGGCAGATCAGGTTTACGCGCACGCCGCACAAGGCTTTGGCCCGGCGTTTCTGAGCTATTACCAGCGCATCAAACAGTCTGAAATCGATC
>JANLYO010000146.1:0-39443 GCA_031365665.1 Rhodoferax sp.
CGTGTGGGGCGCGGTTCAGCGGCGTCGGCCTGCGTGCTGATCTATTCCACAGGTGACGCGCCACGTTTGGGTGACATGGCCAAAGAGCGCCTCAAGGCCATGGTGCAAACCAACGACGGGTTTGAAATCGCCCGGCGCGACCTGGAGATTCGCGGACCCGGCGAGTTTCTGGGCGCGCGCCAGTCTGGTGATGCGCTGTTGCGTTTTGCCGATTTGGCCACCGACACGGCATTGCTCGATTGGGCTCGCGCTGCGGCACCCAAGATGCTGGACCAATATCCCGAAATGGCTGAAAAACACGTGAACCGTTGGCTGGGAGGCAAGGCCGAGTTTTTAAAAGCCTGATTCCACTTCCAAATCATCCGTGCAGGTCCTTGCACCTCCTGGCCGATGCCTGCGCACTGTCTGCGTCGGTGCGTCTACTTCACGAATGATTTGGAAATGGAATGCGCCTATAAATCAGGTTTTCTGTAGTTTTTTTTGCCCGAGCCGCCAGCGCAAGGTGTCAATCCGGTCTTCGCCAAAAAACGGTTCACCTTCGAAAACAAAGGTCGGCACGCCCCAGTGGCCTGCTGCTGCAAGAGCCGTCTGATTTGCCTCGATCTGCGCATGATGGGAATTCGGCGTGGCAATGGCGGTGTCCATCGCTGCCAAATCGAGTCCCGCACGCGCCGCCGCTTGCGCCAGGTGCTCACCCAGATGCCAGTCGCGGGTACCGCCAAATATCAGCGCAGAAACTTCCAGGGCGAAGGCCACGCCATGCCCCTGGCGCTGCGCCTCCACGCCCAGGCAGGTCAGGCGGTGGATGTAGGGCTGGTCAGGCGCGATGCGGTAGGTCTGCATGTCTTGCACGATCGGGTCGGGCGAGGGCCAGTGGTGCGGCATGCCCAGCATGTCGGCGCGGCGCACCCAATCCAGCCCGATGTAACGCGCACGTTTGAGGTTGTCGGGGCTGAAAAACGCCGGGTCGCGCACCGCCAGCGGCAGCACCGGGCGGAACACGACTTGCACCTTGAAGTCCCGCTCCAGCCGCGCCGCGCCAGGCATCGCGAGGTAGGAGTAGGGGCTGCGAAACGACCAGAATAAATCGATGATGGCGGTCATGTGGCCAGTATAAAGATTCGGGTAGGCCGGCGTAGAACGGCGCAAAATCGGAAAGCCTTAGAAGACTCCGCCCATGCCCCGCCTCACCCAAGCCCCCAACCTCGCCATCGCCACGCTGTGGGCCGATGCCATCACGTCGGGGGGGATTGAAGCCAGCGTGCAGCGGCAGTATTTGGCGGGTGTGGCGGGCGAGTTGCCGCCCGACCAGTGCCTGCCTGAGGTCTGGATCCGCCACGCCGAGCAGGAAGCCCGCGCGCGGGAGATGCTCTACCACCTGCGCCATGTGCCGCAGCGCCGCTGGCTATGCGTATGTGGCGAGCTGGTGGAGGGCGGCTTCGATCTGTGTTGGCAGTGTGGCGTGGCGATGCCGGGTTGATGGTTTCAGCCCACCCCGCGCGAATCGGCCAAAATCAGGCACATGACGCTCACCGAACTCAAATACATCGTCGCCGTCGCCCGCGAGCGGCATTTTGGGCACGCTGCGGACGCCTGTTTTGTCTCACAGCCCACCTTGTCGGTGGCAGTGAAAAAGCTCGAAGACGAGCTGGAGGTGAAACTTTTTGAACGCAGCGCCAATGAGGTGACGGTGACGCCGTTGGGCGAAGAGATCGTGCGCCAGGCGCAAAGCGTGATCGAGCAGGCCAACCTGATCCGCGACATCGCCAAACGCGGCAAAGACCCGCTGGCGGGCGTCTTGAAGCTGGGCGTGATCTACACCATCGGCCCGTATTTGCTGCCTGACCTGGTGCGCCAGATGATCAAAAAGACGCCGCAGATGCCGCTGATGCTGCACGAGAACTTCACCGTGAAGCTGCTGGAGATGCTGCGCAACGGCGAGATCGACTGCGCCATCCTGGCCGAGCCCTTCCCCGACACGGGCTTGGCCACGGCAGCGCTGTATGACGAGCCTTTCATGGCCGCCGTGCCCGCCCACCACCCTTTGGCGGCGCAGACCAGCGTGACCAGCGACGCGCTGAAAAAAGAGACCATGCTGCTCCTGGGCGCGGGCCATTGTTTTCGTGACCATGTGCTGGAGGTGTGCCCCGAGTTTGCGCATTTTTCCAGCCACGCGGAAGGCATCTCGCGCTCCTTTGAGGGCTCCTCACTGGAGACCATCCGCCACATGGTGGCCGCTGGCATGGGTGTGACCCTGGTGCCGCGCCTGTCGATCCCCGCTGAGGCCTTGACCGACAAACCTTCGCGCAAAAAAAACGAACAGGCGCTGGTGCGTTATCTGCCGTTCAAAGACGCCAACGGGGCGCCGCCGCCCACGCGCCGCGTTGTCATGGTGTGGCGGCGCAGTTTTACGCGTTATGAGGCTATTGCCGCACTGCGCAATGCGGTCTACGCGTGCGCGCTGCCAGGAGTGGCACGGCTGTCTTGAGGCTTGGCCGGTAGCGTTTTGCGGCGTGACCCAGGGCTTTGCTCACCAATATGCGACTCATAAAAAATTAGTAATTAATTGAATTTACTTTATAAAAATAGCATAAATCAATCAATTTACAATAAAAATAAATAGCAAATAACTTATATTATACGTGGATTGAATCATATTTATTTCCTTTAATAAATTCTGAACAAAAATAAATAAAATAATTTTGACATCCCTGCCACCCACCCGCCTCGCGCAAAACCTCGCGCTGTACCTCGATCTGATCCGCTGGAACCGTCCTGCGGGTTGGTTGCTGCTGTTGTGGCCGTCTTTGAGTGCGTTGTGGATCGCGGCGCGCGGCTTTCCCGGCTGGCACCTGTTGGGTGTGTTCGTGCTGGGCACGATCTTGATGCGATCTGCCGGGTGCTGCGTCAACGACGTCGCCGACCGCGACTTCGACAAACATGTCAAACGCACCGCGAACCGGCCTGTGACGCGCGGCGCGGTGTCGGTCAAAGAGGCGTTGGCGCTCGGCGCTGTACTCGCGCTGTTGGCGTTTGGCCTGGTGCTCACCACCAACACCGCCACAGTGGCCTGGTCGTTCGCGGCGCTAGGCATCGCGATTCTTTACCCCTTTGCCAAACGTGTGCTGGCCATGCCGCAGGCGGTGCTCGGGGTGGCCTTCAGTTTTGGCATTCCGATGGCGTTCAGCGCCGTCCTGGGCCAGGTGCCGCCGCTGGCCTGGCTGCTGCTGTTGGGCAACCTTTTTTGGGTGCTGGCCTACGACACCGAATACGCCATGGTAGACCGAGACGATGACCTGAAAATCGGCGTGAAAACCTCGGCCATTACCTTGGGGCGTTATGACATCGCGTTTGTCATGGCAAGTTACGCGTTTTACCTGGCCATATGGTTCTTTGGCCTCGTGGGTCTTGTGAATTCAACACAGTTAGCTATTTTATTAGTAGCGTTGTGCATGGCCGCTGCGCAAGCTGTGTGGCACTGGCAGCTGATCCACAGCCGTTCCCGCGATGGCTGTTTCAAAGCCTTTCGGCTGAACCATTGGCTCGGGTTCACGGTGTTTGCCGGTGTGGTCGCCGTCTTTGCGGTGGGGTAAATCCCAAAACTGCGACCCAAGTGCCAAACCGACTTCTGCGCTGTGACACGGACTGCCAAGTTACCCTGAGAGCGCAATCAAAAAGTTTCCGGGAACCCTTGCATCGCCGGGCGATAAAGAAATAAGACGGTCGGTTTTATCGGACTCGACACCCAGTCCGCCTGGGTCGGGGCAATTTTGCGGTGTCTCGCATCGGGCTGTATTGACGCCCTGCGATCACGACCACTATGCCGTTTCAGCGTCGCGAAAACCTAACTTGCAACTAGCAGATATCAGGCCTATAGTGAAACTGGCTCTGGCGTATTTGGGTTGAAAGCTTTTGCATTTGTTGTCTTTAGGGGAGTATCTCAATGATTCTCGGCTCAAAAAACAAACTAGTGGCAGGCTTGGCATTGATCGCCACGCTGACCGGTCCTCAGGTAACGGCCCAACAGGCGCCCCTCGCGGGCCTGCCTGAAAAATTGGGCACGGTTGATTTCCCGATCTCTTGCAAAGCCGAGGCGCAGCGGCACTTTACCCGCGGCATCGCGCTATACCATTCCTACCATTGGGCGGAATCGGCTAAATCATTCAACGCGGCAGCGCAGGCTGAACCCTCTTGCGCCATGGCGTATTGGGGGTTGAGCCTGATCGCAATGGACAACACTTTTCTATGGCCATTGACCGGAAAGGCACTTGCCGAAGGGTTGGCCCAGGTCGAAAAAGCCAAGGCTGTAGGGCCATCGACTCAACGTGAGCGCGACTATGTCGCCGCCGCCGAAGCGTTCTTCAAGGATTCTGAAAAAATTCCAGCGCGTACGCGCCAGTTGCAGTACGAGCTGTCGCTGGAAAAAATGACCCGCGACCATGCCAAAGACATTGAGGCAAAAATACTGCACGCCATGGTAATTTCAGCAAATTTTGATCCCAATGACAAGTCCTATGCCAATCAATTCAAGGCCGCTGACATACTTGAAAGTATTCATAAGGACTACCCCGACCACCCAGGGGCAGTGCATTACCTCATACACACCTATGACTATCCTCCCTTGGCACAGCGCGGACTAACTGCGGCCCTGCGTTATCGGGACGTGGCGCCGGCAGCGCCACACGCCCTGCACATGCCTTCCCATATATTCACCCGCCTGGGACACTGGCAAGACTCGGTTGCATCCAATCAAGCGGTTTTGAGGTCAACCAAGGGAATCCGATCAGTTATGCACTCCATGGACTACATGGCCTACGCCTGGCTACAAACCGGGCAAGATGCCAACGTTCAAAAACTGGTTCGAGACATTTTGGCGATGCCCAAAATTGACGACCTTGCCCTGGCAACCGCTTATGCATTGGCCGCCATTCCGGCGCGTTTGTTGGTCGAACGCGGTCGCTGGGCGGAAGCCGCCCAGCTAAAAGCGTTTCCGGACGATTTGGATTACTCGTGGCCGTCATTTCCGCACGCCAATGCGGTTCGGGTGTTTTCGCGGGGCCTTGGTGCCGCACGCAGCGGTTCTGCCGTGGCGGCCAGGCAGGAGGCTTCTCAACTCGCAAAACTCAAGCAGGACATGCTTGCCGCGAAACTCTTCTATTGGGTTGAGCAGACCGATATACAACTGAAGGCGGTGGAGGCCTGGGCATTGCGCGCTGAAGGCAAAAATTCGGCAGGCCTTGAAATGATGAAAGATGCCGCAGATCACGAGGATCGCACGGAAAAGAACGTCGTCACACCCGGCCCCATCAAACCGGCGCGTGAGCTGCTTGCGGAAATGCTGATGGAGGTGGGTCAGCCCGCACAGGCCTTGACCGAGTTCGAAGGGGTGTTGAAAAAGGAGCCCAATCGCTTGGGTGCCACTGTAGGCGCAGCACGCGCGGCAGAGCTAGCGGGTGAACGCACTAGGGCTCGCTTGCATTACGCATCAACTGTCAGACTTCTGAACGTGGCAGACGCCGACCGACCCGAACTCAAAATGGCCAACGACTATCTGGCGCGTCCCTGAAGATACTTTGTCGCAGACGCCAGCGCCCATGGGCGCTGTATTGAGCTTGAGATTTTTGGCCAACAGCATACGATTGACCCAAAATTTGCATCACAAGCCTTCAGAACCTGGCTTTGCAGGCGATAGAGGATTTCTCGAGGCTCGCTGGTTCTCTTAAGCCGCTTTTTTCTTGCTCATTTTCTTTTTGCCAGCCTTTTTGCCTTTGGCAGCTTTGGATTTCTCACCGGCTTTCTTCTCGGCTTGCGCCTGAATCAGCGGCTTGGCGGCCACGGGCGTGGAAAGGGTTGCCAAGGGCAGGGCGATGACCGCCGCGCTGACCAGGATCGATAACAATTTCTTCATGGCTTGTGTCCTACGGGTGAGGGATGAATTTGAATTGGGAAATTCGGAACGTTCACAACAACGCGTTGTTGCGGGAAAAATTGTACCTACAAAGACTAGGGTTTACACCGTCACAGCGTAAGGATTGACGTGATTTGATGGAGGCCGGTGTGCGCTAATTTTGGCATCACACATGAAAAAAATCGATGCAGGCGGGGACACCCAGCCGGGTTCACAATGGCCTTGAAAGCCGTGCGTCGGCGCTGTTGGTTTGTTGTGTTGGCAGGTGCATTGTCAAATGCTTCGTCAAATGATTTTTAAGGAGTTTCCCACATGGATCATTCGGTAAATCAAACCCGGCGCAGCCTGTTGGGCGCATCAGTGGCCGCTGGCGGGCTGGCCAGCGCGGGCGCCTTCTTGTCGGTCAATGCGCTGGCCCAGGGCAAGGAAAAAATCAACCTGCAACTTGGCTGGATCACCGGTGGCAACCAAACGGGTGAGGTGGTGGCCAAACGACTGGGGTATTACGAACAGGAAGGCATCGACTTTGCCATCCAGCCCGGCGGCCCGAGCATCGACGGCGTGGCCATCGTGGCTGCGGGGCGTTTTGAAGTCGGCCAGGTCTCCAGCAGTCCGTCGAACATGCTGGCGGTGTCGCAGGACATCCCGGTCAAAGTCTTCGCGACCGGCCTGCAGCAGCATCCGTACACTTTTTTTTCGCTCAAGAAAAACCCGATCCGCACGCCGCAAGACATGGTGGGCAAAAAGATCGGCATCCAGCCCACGGGCATGGTGCTGCTGCGCGCCTTGTTGGCCAAAAACAAGATCAACGAAAAAGACCTTACCATCATCCCGATTGGCAATGACATGACACCGTTGCTCACCGGCCAGGTCGATTCCGTCACCGGTTGGCAGACCAACACCACAGCGCTGAAACCATTGGGCGTCGAGCGCGTGGATCTTCGCCTGTGGGACACGGGTGTGCGCCTGTACGCGCTGCCGTATTACGCCACTGTTGAAACCCTGCAAAAGAAACCCGAAGTGTTGCAGCGCTTTTTGCGGGCCACGACACGCGGCTGGGCGTTTGCCAATAAAAACCGCGATGCGGCGGTGGATCACCTGCTCAAGGAATATCCCAACCTGAATGCGGCGGACGAAAAAATGGCCCTGGAGACGCAGCTAGGCTACGCCTTCAACGCACAAACGCAGGCCAATGGCTGGGGCGCGATGGATCGCGCGGTCTGGCAAGACCAGATTTCGCAATACGCTGAGCTCGGGCAATTCACCAAACGGGTGCCCAAGGTTGATGAAGTGATGACGCTGGACATCCTCAACGCGACGCGCGACTACCGCCTTAAAGCCTTTGCCGGCACCTGAAAGCGCAGGCATGTCAGCGCTGTTGACGCCCTCGCGCATGGGCGCAGCGGCAGGTGTGCGTTTGCCCGCAGACAGCAATGCGCCGCAACCCGATCCTTGCCAAGACGACCAGCCGGGCACTGCGGTGAGTTGCCGCAACGTTTCGGTGCGGTTTTTCACTGAACGCCGCTCCGTGGTGGCGCTGCACAACCTCAGTGTGGATGTGGCCAAAGGAGAATTCCTCACCTTGCTGGGCCCTTCAGGCTGCGGCAAATCCACGCTGTTGCGGGTCGTTGCAGATCTGATTTCACCCAGCCAAGGTTCGCTGGACGTATTGGGCGTCAGCCCCTCTGAAGCCCGTTTGCGCCGCGACATCGGGTTTGTGTTCCAGGACGCGGCTTTGCTGCCCTGGCGCACGGCGCTGCAAAACGTCGAATTGCCGCTGCAAGTGGCACGGGATCGTGTCAAGAGGGGCAAAAAAGCCAGGGCTACGCCAAACGAATTGCTGGATTTGGTGGGTCTGAAAGGCGTGGAAAACGCCTATCCGCATGAGCTGTCGGGTGGCATGCGCCAGCGGGTTTCGATTGCGCGGGCCTTGGTGAGCGACCCGCGCGTCTTGTTGACGGACGAACCTTTTGGGGCCTTGGACGAGATTACCCGCGACCGCCTGAACGAGGAGCTGCGCAAAGTCTGGAAAGAGCTGGGCATGACGATCATGTTCGTCACGCACAGCATCTACGAAGCCGCGTATCTGGGCCAGCGTGTGATGATGATGGCGGCCAACCCTGGGCGTGTGCAGGAAATGGTGCCCGTCAAGCTGCCTGAAGACCGCACCCTGGCGGTGCGCGAAACGCCGGAATTTGTCGCGCTTACCGCGTATTTGCGGCGCGTGTTGGAGGTCTGCTGAGATGCCCGCCCCCGATTTGGCCCTCACCGTGGACGACGCTGAAACCCTGGACTACAAGGCCAGCCGCCGCCGCGCCTTGTGGCGCCAGCGGGTGATGCCGGGGATCGGCATTGCGGTTTTGTTGTTTGCGTGGTGGGCGGTGGTCACGGGTTTCAGTGTGCGCCCATTCATTGCGCCTTCGCCCCAGTTGGTGCTGCAAACCCTGTTTGAAAAGCGCCATGTCTTGTTGAGCAACCTGGTGCCTACTGCGCTGGAAGCCGCTGGCGGATTCTTTCTGGGAAATTTTGTCGCGATCGTGATGGCGACCATCTTTGTGCACAACAAAACCATGAACGATGTCTTTTTCCCGGTGGCGCTGATGTTCAACTCCATTCCCGTTGTGGCCAAGGCCCCGGTGCTGGTGCTTTTGATGGGCAATGGCGTGGAGCCCAAGATCGCCATTGCCGCACTGGTGTGTTTTTTCCCGTCTTTGGTGAACATGGTGCGGGGGCTCAATTCACCGAACCCGCAGGCGCTTGAATTGATGCGGGTCTTGTCCGCCAGCAAAACCGAGGTGTTTTTCAAGCTGCGCCTGTACAGCTCGCTGCCGTATTTGTTTTCGGCGCTGCGTATTTCAGCCTCGATGGCAGTGATTGGCGCGGTGGTGGGCGAGTGGATTGGCGCCACCGTGGGCATTGGCGCCTTGATCATCCAGGCGACCTTCAACTTCGATTCGGCGCTGTTGTATTCGGCGATTGTGATGAGCGCATCGCTTTCCGGCAGCTTCTTTTTGATCGTGGCGCTGGTGGAGCGGGCCGTAGTGAAGTGGCAGCCCGATCAAGTGCACTGATTTCTCTTTGAATTCAATGCGATATGTCGTTGCCCCTCCTAGCCGATGCTTGCGCACTGTCGTCGTCGGTGCGCCTGATCTCGCATTGAATTGAAAGAGAAATTGAGGTAACTATGAACAATATCGGTGACATGATCCAGCGCCCCGCGCGCGGCGTGCGCGTCGCTGCCAAAGCGGACGTGGTGGTGGTCGGCGGCGGCCCAGCCGGTTTCGCGGCCGCACTGGCCGCTGCACGCAATGGCGCAGACACCATCCTGCTGGAGCGCTATACCCATCTGGGTGGCCTGGCCTCCGGCGGCATGGTGCTGGTGCTCGACGACATGTGGGACAACCACCTGAACGAAATCTCGGTGCGCGGCGTGTGCATGAGCTTGCTGGAGCGCATGTCGGCGATGGGCCTGGCGCAGTTCCCGCGCCAGGATGAATGGGGCCCGGAGCCGGCCAGCATCCGCCGCTGGTCACGCTGGGGCACTTTCGATTTCAATACCACTTACCAGCCCCACCCGATAGTTTTTGCGGCAGCGTTTGACCCCGATGCCTGGAAACGCGCGTCGCTGGAAATGGTGCAAGAGCACAAGGTCAAACTGCGCCTGCATTCCTGGTTTTCAGAAGCGCTGGTGGAAGACGGAAAAATCAAAGGCGTGATCTGCGAAAGCAAAGCCGGGCGTGAGGCGATTCTGGGCGACATGGTGATCGACGCCACCGGCGACCTCGACGTGGCCGCGTCCGCAGGCGCCCCCCACATCGGCGGCAACTACATCATGACCACCGTGTTCCGCCTGGGCGGGGTCGATACCGATGCGGCAGAAGCTTTTGAACACCAGGAACCCCAAGCGTTTGCGGCGCTGGACAAACAGATCAAAAAAATCCTCGGCGGCTCTTGGGGCTACTGGTGGCTCAAAACGCCGCTGCCCGGCATCGTCTGGTGCAACTGTCCGCACATGGCGGGGCTCGATGGCCTGAAAGTCGAAGACCTCACACGCGCCGAAATGCAGGGCCGCAAACACATCCACGCACTGGTGGATTTTGTGCGCGGCAAACTGCCGGGTTTCGAGAAATGTTACGTCGTGGACGTGGCGCCGCAAACCGGCGTGCGGCAAACCCGCCTGTTGGACGGCGAATACGTGTTGACCAAAGAAGACCTGGCGGCCCGCACCCGTTTTGACGACAGCATTGCCCGTGGGCGGGACTACACCATGCCCTACCGCGTGTTGTTGCCCAAGCTGGTGGACAACCTGCTGGTGGCCGGGCGCCACTATTCCGTCACCTCGCAGGCGCAGAAGATATCGCGTGAAATCCCGCCCTGCATGGCGATGGGCGAGGCCGCTGGGGTGGCAGCGGCCTTGGCACTCCATGCCAACGTGACCGCGCGCAACGTTGATGTGCGGGCGCTGCAAAAAGCCCTGCGTGCGCAAGGGGCCGACCCCGGCGACCAAAAGGGGCTGAACCCCGACGTGCCACCGATTGCGCACCCGCTGGGCCCAAGTGTTGCCGCCCACAGTGAAAAAATCATGGAGACTGCATGAGCCCCCAAGAACTGAATGCTGAAGCGCCGGTAGGCGACCTGCCCCTGAGCGGCATCCGCGTCATCGACTTCACCCAAGTGATGATGGGCCCGGTGTGCACGCAGATGCTGGCCGACTATGGCGCTGACGTGGTGAAGATCGAACGCAAAGGCGCGGGCGACTTGAGCCGCTCCACCTTCGCACCCGTGGCGGGCGCCGATAACCCGATCTTTTGCAGCCTGAACCGCAACAAACGCAGTGTGGCGCTGGACTTGCGGGACGCGGGCCATCTGGCAGCAGTCAAGGCGCTGATCGCCGAGGCCGATGTCGTCGTCAACAACTTCCGCGCCGGTGTGATGGACCGTATGGGCCTGGGGTACGACGACTGCCAAGCCTTGAACCCGCGCGTCATTTACGCGGTGGGCACGGGTTTTGGCGAGAGCGGGCCGTATGCGCACAAGGGCGGGCAAGACGTCTTGGCGCAGGCCATGACCGGCGTGATGGCGCGCCGCGCCGACGATGCCATCCCTGTCTCGATTTACCCCACCGCGCTGGCCGATTATTCTGCCGGCATGCACATGGTGCAGGGCATTTTGCTCGCGCTTTTGCAGCGCGCCCGCACCGGTGTGGGGCAAAAAATCAGCGTCTCGCTGTACAACTCGATGTTGTCGATGCAAATGCAGGAAGCGGCGATGATCATGATGAAAGACTCCGAGGTGAACTGGGCCGCCATGCCGCTTTCGGGCACGTTTGAATGCCAAGATGGCGTGTTGGTGCTGGTGGGTGCCTTCAAAGCCAACCCGCTACAGGATATTTGCACGGCCTTGGGGCTGCCCGATCTCTCCAAAAACGCCAAATACAGCGACCTCACCCAACAATTCGCCAACAAGGCCGAGCTGCACGGCCTCTTTCGGCAGAAATTCGCCAGCAACACGCGCGCCCATTGGCTGGCAAAACTCGAGGAGCAGGATTTGCTCTGCGCGCCGGTGCGCGACCTGCGGGAGGCGCTGGTCGATCCGCAAACCCTGCACAACCAGATGATCATGAAAGGCGCAGGGGAAGGCCAGGCGCTGAGCTTCATCACCAGCCCGATTCAAATGTCGGGCGCGCCCGTCAAGCTGCGCCGCGCGCCGCCCCGCCTGGGGCAGCACACCGATGAAGTGCTGGCAAGGCTGGCTGAACCTGCGGGGGCCAAGTGAGCGTAGACCTGCGCGTTGAAGGGCATGTCGCCGCGGTCACCATCGACCGGCCCGAGGTGATGAACGCCATTGACCTGGCCACCGAGGCGCGCCTGCAAGCCATCTGGAGCGAACTGGAGGCGAGCCACGACGTGCGTGTGATCGTGCTCACCGGTGCGGGTGACCGTGCCTTTTGCGCGGGCGCTGACATGAAAAGTTCAGGCCAAGACCGACCCGTGACAGGCCTCGAATACTGGGCCGCGCCGCGCCCTGGCGGCTTTGGCGGCATTGCGCTGCGCGAGACGCTCAACATCCCGGTGATCGCCCGCGTGAATGGTTTTGCCCTGGGCGGCGGCTTTGAGATGGTGCTGGGCTGCGACATCGTGGTGGCCTGCGAGGCGGCCAGTTTCGGCCTGCCCGAAGCCCTGGTGGGCCGCCTGCCGCTGGACGGCGGCATGACGCTGTTGCAGCGGCAGATCCCGTTCAGAAAAGCCATGGGCATGATGCTGACCGGCAAACGCATCAAAGCGGCCGAGGCTTTGGCGATGGGCCTGGTCAACGAGGTAGTGCCGCGCGCGCAGCTGGACGCGGCGGTGCAGCAGTGGATCAACGACATCCTGGCCTGCGCGCCGCTGTCGCTCAAGGCGATCAAACAAGTGGTTCGTATGACCGGCCATCTCGCCCCCGCGCAGGCGCAGGCCACGCGACTGCCTGCGCTCGTGGCCGCCTTGAATTCGGCCGATTCGCAGGAGGGCGTGAAGGCCTTCCAGGAAAAACGCAAACCGGTGTGGACTGGCACTTAAAGCCATGAAAACCGTCCACCCGTGAGCTAGCTGCCATGACTTGCCTAACATGACCTATGTGATCGCTGATGGCTGCATCGACTGCAAAGACGCCACCTGCGTGAGCTGCTGCCCTGTCGATTGCATCTACGAAGGCCTGCGGACTTATTACATCCAGCCGGATGAGTGCATCAGCTGCGGCATTTGTGTCTCGGTCTGCCCGCCCGAGGCGATCCATGAGGATGAAGAAATCCCGCCGCACTTGAAACATTTCATCGCCATCAACCGTGAATTTTTTGAACCATCGGTCAGTGGCCTGGGCCGACCGGGCGGCGCAGACGGCGTGGCCAGCCGCCAGTTTGACCACCCTGCCGTGACGGCGTTTGTGCAGCCCGCGCCGCATGGTGCTGCAAATTAAATTAACATGGGTATTAACAAACTGTGTTTTCCAAGCCAAAATCACGAAGCTGAGAGATTTTTTGGCAACTAGTCCACATATTATATGGATAGTTTGCTATTAATATTATAGTTACCTAAAACACCATGCACGCGGTTGTTTTGAAATATTTCCTCGAAGTCGCCCGCTGCGGCTCGATCCGCAAGGCGGCGCAGAACCTGTTTGTCGCCTCCAGCGCGGTGAACCGGCAAATCCTGCGTCTTGAAGACGAACTGGGCGCGGAGCTGTTTGACCGCGTGCCCACCGGCATCCGCCTGAACGCCGCCGGTGAGCGCCTACAGCAGCACATTCGCGGCACGCTGCATGATTTCCACCTGATGCGCACCGAGCTGGACGCGATGAAGGGTGAACGCAAAGGGCATGTGTCTGTGGCCGCGATGGACTCTTTGTTGATCGAATTCCTGCCCGATGCCGTAGAGAATTTCGCCGAAACCTACCCGGCCGTGACCTACGCGATCACCTCCGCCATGCCCAGCGACGTGCCCGAAAAAGTGGTGAACGGCGACAGCGACATTGGCATTTGTTACCTGGGCAAACTGCCGGTGGGCCTCAACGTGGTCGCCCAGGCGGCCTTCCCGCCCGGTGTGGTGATGGCCCCCAGCCACCCGCTGGCCAAAAAACGCCAAATCAGCTTTGACGACTGCCGCAACCACGCCTTCATCCAAATCAGCCGCCTCTCGCCGATCCACAACGTGGTGGTGCCGGAATTCTCCCGTTTTTGGGACGATATGAACCCTGCGATTGCCTGCAATTCGACCCCGATGGTCAAGCGCCTGCTGGTCGATGGCAAAGGCATCTCCTTCTTCTCAAAAATCGGTTTTACCCATGAACTGGCGCGTGGCGAAGTCGTCTGGCGCCCACTGGCCAATGCCAAGATCAACAAAATCGAAGTCGGCATCTTGACGCCCTCGCATCGCGCGCTCTCCCACGTCACGCAGCAGTTTGTCGAACGCATCACGCTCAGGCTCAAACAGCTTGAGCTGGCGGCGGCAGATTGAGCGGTGATTGCGTTGTAAAGGACGGTAATGGCGGCAAACCTGGGCGTGGGGTGCGCCGCTGGCAGCGTCTGCGCCTGTGCCGGAAACCCGGTCAATTTCCCCCAAATTCCTCGCCCAGCGTCTTGGCGCGCGCACCGGCGGCCAGCAGGGCCTGTTCAAACAAGTCTTTGACCTTGTTGTCCTCCATGGAGGTGATCGCGGCATAGGTCGTGCCGCCCTTGGACGTGACCCGCTGGCGCAGGATTTCAGGCGGCTCGTTGGAGGCGCGGGCCAGTTCGCCTGCACCGATGAAGGTGCTTACCGCCAGTTGCAGCGCTTCTGCGCGGGCCAGGCCCATCGTTTCGCCGGCTTTGGCCATGGCTTCGAGAAAATAGAACACGTAAGCCGGGCCAGAGCCAGAGATGGCGGTGACGGCATCGAGTTGCGACTCGGCTGACAACCACAGGCATTCGCCGGTGGTGCTGACCACCTGCTCCACCAGGCTTCGGTCGGCGCTGCTCACGGCGGCGCGCGGGAAAAGGCCGGTAATGCCTTTGCCGATCAGCGCCGGGGTGTTGGGCATGGCGCGCACGATGCGCTCAGTGCCCAGCCAGCGGGCGATGCTGTCGCTCGGAATGCCGGCGGCTACGCTCAAGTGCAGCGCGGCTGGGGTGAAGTCCCTGCTTTGCAAGGCGGCTTCCTTGAAGGTTTGCGGTTTGACCGCCCACACCACCATGCTGGCGCGTTGCAAAAACGGGCCAGCGGCAGCCTGCGCGGCAATGCCAAAACCGCTGTGCAGCTTCTGCCGCGCCTCGTCAAAAGGCTCGACGACGTCAATCTGGCCCGCCGTAAAGCCCTGTCGCAGCAGGCCATTGATGATGGCGTTGGCCATATTGCCACCGCCGATAAACGCCAGGTGTTGGTTCAAATGACTCTCCATAATTCTCCAAAGTGAATTGTGGCAGTGTTGCCGCGCTGGTTTTTGACAGGATGGGTGCTTCCAGAAAATCAATTCTCGGAATGCAGTACAAGGCGTGCATCACTGGTTCGGCCGCAGCAATACACTAATATTGCGAGGATTTGCAACGCGGCAATGCGCCCGAGCATTGGATTTATGGAACCCCCCACATGAAATACATCCTGGCACTTGATCAAGGCACGACCAGCTCGCGCGCCATGTTGTTTGACCGCGCAGGCCAAATCAAAGCGTCCGCGCAGGCAGAGTTCCGCCAGATTTTCCCCAAGCCGGGCTGGGTGGAGCACGACGCCCGTGAGATTTGGGACTCCCAATACGCGGTGGCGGCAGCGGTGCTGAAAGACAACGGCGTCGCCGCGGCAGACGTCGAGGCCATTGGCATCACCAACCAGCGCGAAACCACCGTGTTGTGGGACCGCAAGACCGGGGAGCCCGTGGCCAACGCCATCGTCTGGCAAGACCGCCGCACGGCGGCGCAATGTGATGAGCTCAGGGCGCGTGGGCTTGCCAACAAAATCCAGAAGAAGACCGGTTTGATGCTGGACGCCTATTTTTCCGGCACCAAACTGCAGTGGTTGCTCGACAACGTGCCGGGCGCCCGCGCCCGCGCCCTGCGTGGCGAATTGGCCTTTGGCACGGTGGATTCCTGGCTGATCTGGAAGCTTACGGGTGGGCGCTTGCACGTGACGGACGCGAGCAATGCGTCGCGCACGCTCTTGTTCAACATCCGCACCCTGCGCTGGGACGCGGAATTGCTGAAAATTTTCAATATTCCAGAAAGTGTGTTGCCACAGGTCGTGGCGTCGAGTGGCGTCGTGGGGGAGACCGAGGAGTCGCTGTTTGGCGGGCCGCTCGAAATTGCCGGCATCGCAGGCGACCAGCAGGCGGCCACCTTTGGGCAAACCTGCCATTCGCCCGGCATGGCCAAAAACACCTACGGCACGGGCTGTTTCATGCTGATGAACACCGGCACCGCAGCGGTTTCGAGCCAATACAAGTTGTTGACCACAGTGGCCTGGATGGGGCCGGGCCCGCTGCCAACTTCAACCTGTTACGCGCTGGAAGGCTCCGTATTCATGGCCGGGGCGACGATTCAATGGCTGCGTGATGGCCTGCGCATCATCGCGAGTGCCCACGACGTAGAGCCTTTGGCGGCCAGTGTGCCGGATACTGGCGACGTCTATCTGGTGCCTGCATTTGCAGGATTGGGCACCCCCTACTGGGACGGCCATGCGCGCGGCGCACTTTTAGGTATGACTCGGGGTACAGGTCATGCCCATATTGCCAGAGCCGCTCTTGAATCAATAGCGCTGCAATCTGCTGACGTGTTTGGCGCAATGGCGCTGGACTCGTGCATTGACCTCTCCGAACTGCGGGTGGACGGTGGCGCCTGCCGCAACAATTTGCTGATGCAGATGCAGGCCGATTTTCTGGGTGTGCCGGTGGTGCGACCTCAGGTGACGGAGACGACCGCGCTGGGGGCGGCCTACTTGGCCGGCATGGCGACCGGGTTTTGGTCGGGTGCCGATGAGGTCGCGTCGCAGTGGGCGGTTGATCGCCGATTTGAGCCCACAATGGGCGCCGATCAACGTGCCCACAAGCTGGCGCGCTGGCAGCAGGCGGTTGAGCGCTCACGCGGCTGGACCCTGGATTGATGACGAAAAATGACGAAAGACGGGTGGTCTCCCATGGATGAATCGCAATTGGCGGACAAGCCGTTGCCGACAGCGCGCGCCGACCTGCTGGCCCGCTTGGCCGCGCCGCGCAGCTACGATCTGGCCATCGTGGGCGGCGGCGCGACGGGACTGGGCGTGGCGCTGGACGCAGCAGCTCGTGGTTACAGCGTGGTGTTGATCGAATCCCATGATTTCGCCAAAGGCACCTCGTCACGCGCCACCAAGTTGGTGCACGGCGGGGTACGATATTTGGCGCAGGGCAATGTGGCGCTGGTGCGCGAGGCTTTGCACGAGCGAACGACCTTGCTGCATAACGCGCCCCATCTGGCGCAGCCGCTGCCCTTCATCATGCCGTGCTACAAATGGTGGGAGACACCGTTTTATGGGGCTGGGCTCAAGCTGTACGACGCGCTGGCGGGCAAGGCGGGTCTTGGCAAGACCGAGTTTTTGAGCCGCAGCGAAACCTTGCAACACCTGCCGACCGCACTTGCAAACGGGCTCAAGGGCGGTGTGAAATATTGGGATGGGCAGTTCAATGACGCTCGGCTGGCGCTGGCGCTGGCGCGCACTGCCGCGACCAAGGGCGCACTTTTGGTGAACTATTGCAAAGCGGTTGAACTTTTGTTCGACGGCGGCAAAGTGGCGGGATTGGTCGGCGAAGACACCGAAACTGGGAAACGGATCAAGATTCGCGCCGGTTGTGTGATCAATGCCACCGGGGTCTGGGTGGATGAGCTGCGCTACAAAGACGGCCAAGCCAATCCCAACGATGGCCGCAGTGCCACAAAAGCCATGGTGGCCCCCAGCCAAGGGGTTCATTTGGTCGTGGATCGGGAGTTCCTTCAGGCCGACGTAGGGCTGATGGTGCCCAAAACGGCCGACGGCCGGGTCTTGTTTGCCGTGCCGTGGCTGGGCAAGGTCATTTTGGGCACGACGGACACGCCCCGAGACGATTTACCGCGCGAGCCTGCACCGTTCAAAGAGGAGGTCCAGTTCATCCTGGCTGAATCCGCCCGGTATTTGACGCGAGCGCCCGCGCGCAGTGATGTCAAGAGTGTATGGGTCGGCATGCGGCCTTTGGTCAAGCCGTTGGATGACGATGGGGACAACACCAAGGGCTTGAGCCGCGAGCATACGGTGCTGGTCAGCCGAAGCGGACTGGTGACCGTCACAGGCGGTAAATGGACCACTTACCGCGCCATGGCGGAGGACGTGTTGGAGAAATGCCTCAAAAAATCATTGATAAAAGCCAAAAGGGCGGGCGTTACCGATCACCTGATGCTTGTAGGTGCAGGTTCCGGCAAATCAAAATGGCGCTCCATCTGTGAAGCGCCAGGTCTGCACTCTTACGGATCCGAACAAGCGCAGGTCGTGGGTTTGGCCGGTGCGAAACGCGAGTTGGCGCCGGGATTGACCGAGTCAATGGTGCGGTTCGCCGCCCGTTTTGAGTACGCCCGCCGGGTTGAAGACGTGTTGGCGCGCCGGTCACGGCTTTTGTTTCTGGATGCCGGGCTAGCCGGCAAGCTTGCGTTGGCGGTGGGCGAAATTCTGCAAATGGAGACGGGCATTGACCCTGAAATCAAGCCGTTCCAGGCACTTTGCAGCCATTACCTGGACTTGCCCAACTAATTTCTTTTTGCGTTGGGTTGACCTGCGGCCATTTTCTTGGCATAATCGAGGGCTTCGCTTGAAAAAGCCAAGGTTTTTGCAGGTCGTACTGCAAAAAAGTCTGCTCAACAGCATTGCGGCAAGTGGTTTGCTTCAGTGATGACGGGCCCAAGACTGATCGAGCATTTCTCTGGGTTGCCCCGATGGGGCTTCACAAAAATGCCTGGTGCAAGTTGGGAATAAATTGAAATGATCCAAACTGAATCTCGACTGGAAGTTGCCGACAACACCGGCGCGAAGTCCGTCCTGTGCATCAAGGTGCTGGGCGGTTCGAAGCGGCGTTACGCAAGTGTTGGCGACGTGATCAAGGTGAGCATCAAAGAATGCGCCCCCCGTGGCCGCGTCAAAAAGGGCGAAATTTACAGCGCCGTCGTTGTGCGCACTGCCAAGGGTATCCGCCGCACGGATGGCTCTTTGGTCAAGTTTGATGGCAATGCAGCCGTGTTGCTCAATGCCAAGCTGGAGCCTATCGGCACCCGCATCTTCGGGCCCGTGACGCGTGAATTGCGTACCGAGAAGTTCATGAAGATCGTGTCCCTGGCTCCTGAAGTTTTGTAGAAAGATTCCGAGGTAGCCATGAACAAGATTCGCAAAGGCGACGACGTCATCGTACTGGCCGGGCGTGACAAGGGCAAACGCGGCAAAGTGTCGCTGCGCAAAGACGACAGCCATGTCCTGGTCGAGGGCATCAATTTGGTGAAAAAACACGCCAAGCCCAACCCAATGAAGGGTGTGACCGGCGGTATCATCGAAAAAACCATGCCAATCCACCAGTCCAACGTGGCCATTTTCAATGCCGCTACGGGCAAGGCTGACCGGGTGGGCATCAAGCTTCTGGCTGACGGCAAACGCGTGCGCGTTTACAAGTCCAGTGGCGAAGAAATCAAAGTGGCCTAACTTTTACGTTGAAGGCAATTACGTTGAAGGCAATTAATCATGGCACGTTTACAACAACACTATCGCGAAAAAGTCGCTCCTGAGCTGATGGCCAAATTTGGCTACACCTCGGTGATGCAAGTTCCCCGTTTGTCCAAGATCACGCTCAACATGGGTGTGAGCGAGGCCGTCGCCGATAAAAAGGTGATGGACAGCGCGGTCGGCGACTTGACCAAAATCGCCGGCCAGAAACCGGTGGTGACCAAGTCCAAAAAGGCTATCGCCGGCTTCAAAATCCGCGAAGGCCAAGCCATTGGCTGCATGGTGACATTGCGTGGCGTCCAGATGTACGAATTTTTGGATCGTTTTGTCACGGTGGCCTTGCCCCGTGTGCGCGACTTCCGTGGCATTTCGGGCCGTGCGTTTGATGGCCGTGGCAATTACAACATCGGCGTCAAAGAGCAAATTATTTTCCCTGAAATTGAGTATGACAAGGTGGATGCCTTGCGCGGCCTCAATATCAGCATCACCACAACTGCAAAGACCGATGAAGAGTGCAAGGCGCTCCTCGCTGGTTTCCGTTTCCCGTTCAAGAACTGAGGTAACCTGTGGCAAAAATGGCTTTAATCCAGCGCGAGCTCAAGCGCGACAATCTGGTTGCGAAGTACGCGAAAAAACACGCGGAACTCAAGGGTATCGCCAACGACGCGAAACGCAGCGACGAGGAGCGTGGCCAGGCCCGTCTCGAGCTGCAAAAATTGCCGCGCAACGCCAACCCGACGCGCCAGCGCAACCGCTGCTCGATCACTGGCCGCCCCCGTGGCACATTCCAGCACTTCGGTCTGGCCCGCGCAAAGATCCGCGAAATGGCTTTTGCTGGAGAAATCCCCGGCATTATCAAGGCCAGCTGGTAAACCGGCCAAGCACGCGCCAGGAGAATAAATATGAGCATGAGTGATCCCATCGCTGACTTGCTGACACGCATCCGCAATGCCCAAATGGTGGCAAAAACGACCGTTTCAGTTCCGTCATCCAAAGTAAAAGTGGCGATAGCCCAAGTCTTGAAAGACGAAGGTTACATCGACGGTTTCAAAGTAACCAATGACCAAGGCAAATCCGAACTGGAAATTGCCTTGAAATACTACGCTGGCCGTCCGGTCATTGAGCGTATTGAGCGCGTGAGCCGTCCTGGCCTGCGGGTCTACCGTGGCAGTGGTGCCATCCCCCAGGTGCAAAACGGCTTGGGTGTCGCCATCGTCACAACGCCTAAGGGCGTGATGACAGATCGAAAGGCGCGCGCTACCGGTGTCGGTGGTGAAGTGCTGTGTTACGTCGCTTGACGTGTGGCATTGAGGAGTAAACAGAAATGTCACGTATTGGAAAAATGCCGGTTGCCGTCCCCGCCGGAGTGGATGTGTCAATCAAGGAAGATCAGATCAATGTCAAGGGCACGGGTGGCATGTTGTCATTGACCCAGAATGCTTTGGTGACGGTGGTCAGCGAAGGCGGCAAGCTCAGCTTCAAGCCAGCCAA
The DNA here is from genome assembly GCA_031365665.1 of Rhodoferax sp. GTDB lineage: Bacteria > Pseudomonadota > Gammaproteobacteria > Burkholderiales > Burkholderiaceae_C > JANYCG01. The sequence goes on from JANLYO010000146.1 coordinate 20,608, forward strand.
TGACTCTCGCGAAGCCAATGCCATGAGCGGCACGATGCGCCAGCTCGTGAACAACATGGTGGTGGGTGTTACCAAGGGCTTTGAAAAGAAACTCAGCCTGGTGGGCGTGGGATACAAGGCCCAAGCCCAAGGCGTCAAACTGAATTTGACGGTTGGTTATTCGCATCCTGTTGACAAGGTCATGCCTACGGGCATCACCGTGGCAACACCGACGCCGACTGAAATTGTGATCAAAGGCGCAGACCGCCAGCGCGTGGGCCAGGTGGCCGCTGAAATTCGTGCCATTCGTCCCCCGGAACCTTACAAAGGCAAAGGCATCCGCTACGTGGACGAAAAGATCACGATCAAAGAAACCAAGAAGAAGTAAGGGGGCAGCACTATGTTGACCAAAAAAGAGCAGCGACTTCGTCGGGCCAAACAAACTCGGATCCGCATCGCCACGCAAGGTGTTGCGCGTTTGACCGTTACCCGCACCAACTTGCATATTTATGCCAGCGTTATGTCTGGCGACGGCGCCAAGGTGTTGGCTTCTGCTTCCACCGCCGAAGCCGAAGTCCGCAAATCCTTGGGCGGCGCAGGCAAAGGCGGCAACGTTGCGGCGGCGCAGGCCATCGGCAAACGTGTGGCTGAAAAGGCCAAGGCCGCTGGCGTTGACAAAGTTGCGTTTGACCGCTCTGGTTTTGCGTACCACGGTCGGGTCAAAGCATTGGCCGATGCAGCACGTGAATCCGGCTTGCAGTTCTAATCAGATCGGAATCGAGAATGGCAAAAGTTCAAGCAAAAATGCAGGGTAAGGCAGAGGGTCCCGAGGACGGCATGCGCGAGAAGATGATCGCGATCAACCGTGTTACCAAAGTGGTCAAGGGTGGTCGCATTCTGGGGTTTGCCGCTCTGACCGTGGTCGGTGACGGTGATGGCCGAGTGGGAATGGGCAAGGGCAAATCCAAAGAGGTGCCTGCGGCCGTTCAAAAGGCGATGGAAGAAGCCCGTCGTAATATGACCAAAGTGTCACTTAAAAATGGTTCTATCCATCATAAGGTAATGGGTCAGCACGGAGCAGCAGCCGTGATGATGGCGCCAGCGCCCAAAGGCACTGGCATCATTGCTGGCGGCCCTATGCGTGCTGTTTTTGAAGTCATGGGCATTACCGACATCGTGGCAAAGAGCCATGGTTCGACGAACCCCTACAACATGGTTCGTGCAACGCTGGATGCGTTATCCCACGCTTCGACACCTGCAGAAGTCGCGGCGAAACGCGGCAAAACAGTTGAAGAACTCTTTGCTTGATCGGGAGTTTACTTATGGCAACGCAACAAACCGTAAAAGTTCAATTGGTCAAAAGCCCAATTGGCTGTAAAGAAGACCACCGCGCCACCGTGCGTGGTTTGGGCCTGCGCAAAATCCGCAGCACCCGCGAATTGGTGGATACACCTGAAGTTCGCGGCATGATTAACAAGATCAGTTATTTGGTCAAGGTGCTGTGAGCGCTTTGTCTGGGTGTTTGAAATTTAGGGGTTGATGATGGAACTCAATGGCATTAAGCCGGCGGACGGCGCCAAGCATTACAAGCGTCGTGTGGGCCGTGGCATCGGCTCTGGCCTTGGCAAGACGGCCGGCCGCGGCCACAAAGGTCAAAAATCCCGCGCTGGTGGCTACCATAAGGTCGGTTTCGAGGGTGGTCAAATGCCCTTGCAGCGCCGTTTGCCGAAGCGCGGATTCAAGTCTCATCAACTGCAATTCAACGCCGAAGTCACTCTGACTTCCCTGGAACTGCTCGGTGCGGCTGAAGTAGACATGCTGACGCTCAAACAAGCGGGTCTTGTCAAAGAAAGCGCAAAAACCATCAAGATCATCAAGACCGGTGTGATTACCAAGCCTGTCAAGGTGACTGGTGTTGGCGCAACGGCAGGAGCCAAGGCTGCTATTGAAGCGGTCGGTGGCAGCGTCGCGTAGTTCTATCGACGATCTAACAAGTTAAGCGGAAATAGCAGTGGCAACCAACGCGAATCAACTGGCAAAAACAGGCAAGTTCGGCGACCTACGTCGTCGGCTGGTCTTTTTGTTGCTCGCGTTGGTGGTTTACCGCATTGGGGCTCATATCCCTGTGCCTGGCATTGATCCGGCACAGTTGCAGCAGTTCTTCAAGGGCCAGCAAAGCGGCCTCTTGGGAATGTTCAACGTTTTTTCAGGTGGCGCACTGTCTCGGTTTACGATTTTTGCGCTTGGGATCATGCCGTATATTTCTGCGTCGATCATCATGCAGCTCTTGACCTATGTCTTGCCTGCTTTTGAGCAATTGAAGAAAGAGGGTGAAGCCGGTCGCCGCAAGATTACGCAATACACACGGTATGGAACCTTGGGATTGGCCTTGTTTCAATCGATGAGCATTGCAGTCGCGCTTGAAAGCTCGGCTGGGCTGGTGATTTCACCTGGGTTCGGTTTCCGATTGACAGCCGTGTTCACGTTGACCGCCGGCACCATGTTTTTGATGTGGCTGGGTGAGCAGATTACCGAGCGCGGCCTGGGCAACGGCATCTCGATTTTGATATTCGGTGGCATTGCAGCTGGTTTGCCAAACGCGCTGGGGGGCATGCTCGAGCTTATCCGGACGGGTGCGATGAGCATCATCATTGCGCTTTTTATCGCGGTGTTGGTTGTACTGGTCGTCTATTTTGTGGTGTTTATTGAGCGTGGCCAACGCAAGATTCTGGTGAATTACGCCAGGCGCCAGGTCGGCAACAAGGTTTATGGTGGCCAATCGTCCCACCTGCCGTTGAAATTGAATATGGCGGGTGTGATTCCGCCAATCTTTGCCTCTTCGATCATCCTGCTGCCAGCGACGGTGGTTGGCTGGTTTAGCACCGGTGAATCCATGCGCTGGCTGAAAGACATTGCAGGTTCGCTGACACCAGGGCAGCCAATCTACATCATGTTTTACACGGCCGCGATTGTGTTTTTCTGCTTTTTCTATACCGCTTTGGTGTTCAATAGCCGTGAAACGGCTGACAACTTAAAGAAAAGTGGCGCGTTTGTCCCGGGTATTCGGCCTGGTGATCAGACCGCCAAATACATTGACAAGATATTGCTTCGGTTGACATTCGCCGGTGCCATCTACATCACGATGGTGTGTTTGCTGCCTGAGTTCCTTATTTTGAAATACAACGTGCCCTTCTACTTTGGTGGCACGTCCTTGCTGATTATTGTGGTGGTCACCATGGATTTCATGTCCCAAGTGCAAAACTACATGATGTCGCAACAGTATGAATCATTGTTGAAAAAAGCAAATTTCAAGGCTTCTTGAAATTGCTCCACTGAGTTTTAGGAGAGAGAAATGAAAGTTTCGGCTTCGGTCAAGAAAATTTGCCGCAACTGCAAAATTATCCGGCGCAAGGGCGTTGTTCGCGTGATCTGTACGGATCCGCGCCACAAGCAGCGCCAGGGTTGATTGCAAGAGTTTTAGAGGACTAATATGGCACGTATCGCAGGCATCAATATCCCGCCGCAACAGCATTCTGAAATTGGCTTGACGGCCATTTTCGGAATCGGTCGGTCACGCGCACGCAAGATTTGCGAGGCATGTGGCATTGCGTATTCCAAGAAGGTCAAAGATTTGACCGATGGTGATCTGGAAAAAATCCGCGATCAAATCGGCAAAATTACGATCGAAGGTGATCTACGGCGTGAAACCACCATGAACATCAAGCGTTTGATGGACATTGGCTGTTATCGCGGTTTCCGCCATCGTCGTGGCCTGCCCATGCGCGGCCAACGCACACGCACCAACGCACGCACGCGCAAAGGCCCCCGCAAGGCGGCAGCGGCGCTCAAAAAATAATAGGATCTGAAGGATCAACATGGCAAAAGCTCCTGTCAATACAGCGGCGCAACGCGTTCGCAAAAAAGTCCGCAAAAACGTTGCAGACGGCATCGCGCACGTGCACGCTTCATTCAACAATACGATCATCACCATTACCGATCGCCAAGGCAATGCCTTGTCTTGGGCGTCCTCGGGTGGCCAGGGATTCAAAGGCTCTCGCAAGTCCACACCGTTTGCGGCGCAGGTCGCATCCGAAGTGGCGGGCCGCGCTGCGGTTGAGCAGGGCATCAAGAACCTTGACGTCGAGATCAAGGGCCCGGGCCCTGGCCGCGAGTCTTCGGTTCGCGCATTGGCGGCCTTGGGCATTCGAATCAACATGATTGCCGATGTCACGCCAGTCCCCCACAACGGTTGTCGTCCACAAAAACGCCGCCGCATCTGATTTTTCAACAAGCCCACCGCCATCGCCCCAGGTTGATGGCTCCCGCAACTTGTTGCGGAAGATGACATAAAGGAAGTTCAAGTGGCACGTTACCTCGGCCCCAAGGCCAAACTCTCACGCCGTGAAGGCACGGATCTGTTCCTGAAAAGCGCGCGTCGCTCAATCGGAGACAAGGCCAAATTTGAATCCAAACCAGGCCAACACGGTCGCACCTCTGGCGCGCGCACGTCTGACTTCGGTCTGCAATTGCGTGAAAAACAGAAGGTCAAGCGCATGTATGGCGTGTTGGAAAAACAATTCCGCCGCTACTTCGAAGAGGCTGACCGCCGCAAAGGCAACACGGGTGCCAACCTGTTGTTCCTCTTGGAGTCGCGACTGGATAATGTTGTCTATCGCATGGGCTTCGGGTCAACTCGGGCTGAAGCCCGCCAGTTGGTATCCCACAAGGCCCTCACGGTGAACGGAAAGTCTGTGAATATTCCGTCGTACATGGTTAAAACCGGTGACGTAATCTCCATACGCGACAAGTCCAAAAAGCAAAACCGTGTGGTTGAAGCGCTGCAATTGGCACAGCAGGTCGGCATGCCGGCGTGGGTCGATGTCAATGCTGACAAAGCAGAAGGCGTTTTTAAAAAGGTGCCTGATCGCGACCAGTTTGGATCAGATATCAATGAGTCCCTGATCGTCGAGTTGTATTCGCGCTAAACCAACGCAAAACGCATCAATCCGTTTTTACGGGTTGTATTTATCGTTTTTCATTCGAAAATCCGTCCCTGGCAGGTGGGCAACGCCCGCCAGGTGCTTCACCAGCCTTACCGGTGTAACGAGCCGGGGGTATTGAGAGGAAGTCTGCATGCAATCAAATCTGCTAAAACCCAAAGCAATCAATGTCGAGCAACTTGGCCTGAATCGCGCCAAAGTTGAACTGGAACCTTTTGAACGTGGATATGGCCACACGCTCGGCAATGCCCTGCGTCGGGTTTTGCTCTCGTCCATGCCGGGGTATGCTGCGACGGAGGTGACCATCGCTGGGGTTTTGCACGAGTATTCGTCCATTGATGGCGTCCAGGAAGATGTCGTCAATATTCTGCTGAATTTGAAGGGTGTTGTGTTTCGCTTGCACAACCGTGAAGAAGTCACATTGAGCCTTCGCAAAGACGGTGAAGGCGTGGTGACGGCGGCCGACATCCAAACTCCGCACGACGTTGAGATCATCAACCCGGCACATGTCATTGCCAATTTGTCGCACGGCGGCAAGCTGGACATGCAGATCAAGGTTGAAAAGGGCCGCGGATACGTGCCGGGAACCATGCGTCGCCATGGCGATGAAGCCACCAAGTCGATTGGCCGAATTGTCCTGGATGCCTCGTTTTCCCCAGTCAAGCGTGTCAGCTACACCGTCGAAAGCGCGCGTGTCGAGCAACGTACCGATTTGGACAAACTGGTGGTTGAAATCGAAACCAATGGTGCGATTTCAGCAGAAGACGCCGTCCGTACGTCGGCCAAAATTTTGGTAGAGCAGTTGGCTGTGTTTGCGCAACTCGAAGGCAGTGAATTGGCCGCCTTTGACGCCCCTGCACCACGTGGCAACACCCAGTTTGACCCGATCTTGCTGCGTCCTGTTGACGAGCTTGAGCTTACGGTGCGATCTGCCAATTGCCTCAAAGCTGAAAATATTTACTATATCGGTGACCTGATCCAGCGCACCGAAAACGAGCTGCTCAAGACACCGAATCTGGGCCGTAAATCGCTCAATGAGATCAAGGAAGTTTTGGCATCGCGCGGTTTGACCTTGGGCATGAAGCTCGAGAGTTGGCCACCCGCCGCCCTGGAAAAACGCTAATTTGCGATTTCAATGCCACATCGATTCAACGGTGTGGCAAATTTCACCCTGTAAGGGGTAAGACGCCTTCACCAAGCAATGGGAAAGCAACCCGGGAGTACCTGATACGGCTCGCGGTTCAATAAAGTAAGGAAATATGCCATGCGCCACGGACACGGTCTACGCAAACTTAACCGCACCAGCGAGCACCGCCTCGCCATGTTGCGCAACATGATGAACTCCATCATTGCGCATGAAGTCATCAAAACCACGCTGCCCAAGGCCAAGGAACTGCGCCGCGTGATAGAGCCAATGATTACGCTCGCCAAAGTCCCCACCTTGGCCAATCGCCGTTTGGCTTTCGACAGGCTGCGTGATCGTGACAGCGTCACCAAACTCTTCAACGATTTGGGCCCGCGGTTCAAAACTCGTCCGGGCGGATATTCACGTATTCTCAAAATGGGGTTTCGTGTGGGCGACAACGCACCCATGGCGCTGGTGGAGCTCTTGGATCGACCAGAGCCAACTGATGCGCCCGCTGCAGAAGAAATCAAAGGCTAATCAGCTTTTTAATTCGCTACGAGGCGGCATCGAACAAGCTCGGTGTGATAGAATAAGCCCCTTACCGCGCGATGGAGCAGCTTGGTAGCTCGTTGGGCTCATAACCCAAAGGTCGGAGGTTCAAATCCTTCTCGCGCAACCAAACAAATAGTGGTAAACCACCACAAAAAACGCCCACTCAAAGTGGGCGTTTTTGTTTGCAGATATCCTCGGGATCTTAGTGTTTCCGAAGCAACCCCAGCCTTCCCAAGGTGGTGCGTTCGGCCTCAACGGTGCGTTTTGCAAAACTTTCGTAGTCCGACGAATTCATCGGTAAAACCGGAAGCTGGAAACGCTCAAAGGCGGCGAGCACAGCGGCGTCAGCCAGCGCTGCCTGGAAAACATCATGCAAGACCTTGATGCTCGCCGCATCGGTGCCGCGATTGACGCCGACGCCAAAAAGCGACTCGTTGACGATGTCCACACCTGCTTCGCGTAAGGTCGGCACGTCTGGAAATGCCATTGCGCGTTTGGCCCCCATGGTCGCCAGCACACGCAATTTGCCAGACTGCACATGCGGAATAAATTCAGTCGTACCACTCATCATGGCGATTTGACCACCCAAAAGTGCGAGCAGCGCTTCGTTGGACCCTTTGTACGGCACGGCAGTCAGTTGGATGCCCGTTTTCTGAGCGAGCTCTTCAACCGCCAGATGCGGCGTAGATCCGATACCCGAATGCCCGTAAGTGATCTCACCAGGGCGTTTGCGGGCGTGCTCAATCAATTCACCCAAGCTGCGATAAGGCGCCTGGGCTGGCACTGCCAGACCAAAGACAAAGCCGCCCAATCCAGCGACGTAGGCAATGTCGCGCAAGGGATCGAATTGCATTTTCTGCATCAAGGCGATGCGGAACACGCCCAGCGGCAGCAGGGCAACGGTATAACCATCGGGTCGGGCGCCGGCCAGTGCCAGCGCCCCCAAGGATCCGCCTGCGCCTGCCTTGTTCTCCACGGTGACAGGCACGCCCAGCTTGCGTGACACAGCCTCAGCCAGTGCGCGGCAGACGACATCGGTTGAGCCTCCTGGGACAGAGGGTGCTATCAGGGTGATGGCTCGGTTTGGAAAGGACTGCGCATAGGCGTTGACCAATGGCAAAGCGGTCGACGAAGCGGTTAAGGCAAAGAAAGTCCGGCGCTTCATGGTGTTATGCGGAATCCAAGGGCTCGTTGAAATAGGGGCAGGGCGCTCGCCAACAACTCAGCCCGCACGACGTTGTGCCTTCTCGTCCACGGCCCGGGCACGCACTACGGCTTTGGCCTCTGCCCAGTCTTCAGGGGTGAGCTTTCCAAGCGCGGCAAAGGTGCTGGGCGCGGCCAGGTGGTGGCCGCCGTCGATGGCAATGTTCTGGCCGGTGAGGTAGTCACAACCGTCGGCCTGCAGGAAGGTCAGCAAATTGCACAGCTCCGGCATGCGGCCAAAGCGCTGCATCGGCACTTCGTCTTTGGACGCTGCGCCCACATTGGCTTTGGGGATGGGTGCGAGTTTTTCCCAGGCACTCTCGGTGGGGAAAGGGCCAGGGGCAACGGCGTTGACGCGGATATTGTGTTTGCCCCATTCAACGGCGAGCGACAGGGTCATCGCGTGCACAGCCGTCTTGGCCATCGCCGAGGGCAACACGTAAGCAGAGCCCGTCCACACCCAGGTGACCAGCATGCTCACCACCGAGCCGGGCAGGCCTTCCTTGATCCAGCGTTTGCCGCAGACCAGCGTGGAGAACAACGCGCCTCCATCACCGTCGAACGCACTGCTTCAAAGCCGCGCGGGCTGATGTCGATGGAGGGCGCAATGAAGTTGGCAGCGGCATTGTTGACCAGACCTGTCAGCGGGCCGCCTTGCCAGATGCGCTCGACCATGGCTTCGATCTGCCCGGCATCACGCACGTCGCAAATGTGGTACCCGGCATTGCCACCATGTTGCGCTGCCGCCTGTAGCTCGGCCACAGCCTGCTGCAACACGCCCTCGCGCCGCCCGCAGATGTGCACCGCCGCGCCCTGGGCAATAAACTGGCGCGCCAGCTCTTTGCCCAGACCCGTGCCGCCGCCGGTGATGAGAATGCGTTTGCCAGCCAGCACGTCGGCGCGAAAGGTGGAGGGTGTCATGGTGAAGCGGGCTCAGGCAGGGTTGACACCCACCAAGCCATTGGCGGCAGCCCGGCGCGGCTTGTGGTGGGCGTAGAGCTGGCGGCCAATGATGTGTTTCATGATCTCAATCGAGCCGCCGGCGATCTTGACGATGCGCGCGTCTGCGTAGGCACGTGCGATGGGGTACTCCCACATGTAGCCCCAGCCGCCAAAAAGTTGCAGGCATTCGTCCACCACCTTGCAGTGCATGTTGGAGAGCCACATCTTGGCCATGGCCGCATCGGTGGCGTCGAGCTCGCCCTTGATGAAGTTGGCAATGCACTTGTCGACAAACTGGCGGCCCACCACAGCTTCAGTCTTGAGTTCGGCCATTTTGAACTGGGTGTTCTGGAAGTCGCCAATCGTCTGGCCAAAGGCTTTGCGCTGGGCGGTGTATTCGATGGTGTAGTCGATCACCGTTTCGGCCACGGTGGCGGAGCGGATGGCTTGAGCCAGGCGCTCCTGCGCCAGCTTGGTCATCATCAGCTCGAAGCCTTTGCCTTCTTCGCCCAGCATGCTTGACGCCGGCACGCGGATCTCGTCAAAGAACAGCTCCGAAGTGTCCTGCGCCTTCATGCCGAGTTTGTGCAAGTTTTTGCCGCGCCGGAAACCGGGCAAGCTGGTGTCCAGCAAAAAGAGCGTGACTCCTTTGGCACCAGTCGCGCTGTCGGTCTTGGTGGCCAGCACAACCACGTCGCACAACTGCCCGTTGGAGATGAACACCTTCTGGCCCGAGATGATGAAGTTGTCGCCATCGCGGACAGCCTTGGTGCGAATGGCCTTGAGGTCAGAGCCCGCGTGCGGCTCGGTCATGGCGAGAGAGCCAATGGCCTCGCCGGCCACCATTTTGGGCAGCCATTGCTTCTTCTGCGCGTCGGAGCCAAAACTCATGACGTAAGTGGCGACCAGATCGCAGTGGATCATGAAGCCAGGGCCGCTGAAACCCGAGCGGGCCATTTCTTCAAACACCACCACGTCAAACAGGTAGTCAGCGCCAATGCCGCCATAGATCTCGGGAACCGTGCAGCACAACATGCCCGCCGCACCGGCCTTCGTCCAGAGTTCACGTGGAACGACGCCGGCGGTTTCCCATGCTGCATGAGAAGGCGCAATCTCTTTGGCGATGAAGCGCCGCACGGCTTCGCGAAACGCTTCGTGCTCCTCGTTGAATAACTCGCGTTTGAACATGGTGGTTTTTTGACGGTGGGCAGTATCCGCAAGAGGCCGGGTAATCAGCAGGTTGAGGGAAAATCCATCGCGCTTAAATGTTGCCCGGTATTTATCCGACCGAAGCCAGCGTGCGGCGTGCCTGCACCAGATGCGGTATGTCGATCATCGCGCCGTCGATGCTCAGGGCGCCGGCGTCGGGGTTGGCGGCAAAGGCTTCCACGATGCGCTGAGCATGCGCCAGCTCAGTAGCGGACGGCAAATAGGCATCGTTGATGGTGGCCACCTGGTCCGGATGGATCGCCATGCGGCCGCGAAAGCCGCGCCGCCGCGAAACGCGGCAGGTCGCCAGCAGCCCAGCCGCGTCGCGGAAATCGGTATGCACGGTATCGATGGCTGGCACACCCGCTGCGGCGGCGGCACACAGGCACATTGAAGCGGCCAATTCGTACAGCGGCGAATAACGGCCGTCTTCATCGCGGTTCGCAATCGCCCCGATGGCGGTGGACAAATCTTCGGCGCCCCAGGTGACTGCCGCAAGGCGTGGCAGGGGCGCACCGTTGGCAAAGCTGCCCATGTTAAGCATGGCCTGTGCCGTCTCGGTGGCCACGGGCAACGTCGCAACGCTGCCGGCGGCCAGGCCCGCGCGGGCCTCAAGGGCATCAAGGCAATGGCTCAGGCGCCCCAGGTCTGCTGCGCTGTTGATTTTGGGCAGCATGATGCCGGCCAGGCCCGGCACCACCACGGCGGCGAGGTCACCCATGGCAAGGCCGGTATCAAACGGGTTGACGCGCACAAACAGCCGCGTCGTCAGCGATGCAGCATGCGCGGTAATGAATTCGGCGGCGGTATGCCGAGCGCCCGCTTTGCGTGAGGGCGCAACCGCGTCTTCAAGGTCCAGAATCAGTGCGTCTGCCGGGCTGCCCAACGCCTTGGACAGCTTTCGCTCGCTGTCCGCCGGAACAAACAACAATGAGCGCAATTTCATGCTACGGGCTTTCTGAGCATCAGCGCCTGACGCGTGCAGACGCACACTTCTTCGCCGCGCTGGTTGATGCCCTGATGAAAAAAGGTGACGATGCCCGCGTTGGGGCGCGACTTGCTGTCGCGCTTTTCTTTCACCGTGGTGCGCGATCGGATGGTGTCGCCAGCGAACACAGGCGCGGGGAAACGCACATCCGTCATGCCCAGGTTGGCAATCGTGGTGCCCAGCGTGGTCTCCTGCACCGACAGGCCAATCACCAGGCCGAGCGTGAAAATGCTGTTGACAATCGGCTTGCCAAACTCGGTGCCCTTGCAGTATTCGGCGTCAATGTGCAGCGCGGCCGGGTTGCAGGTGGCGTTGCTGAACCACATGTTGTCGCTCTCCAGCACGGTGCGCCGGATTTCATGGTCGAATGTCTGTCCTGCCGCGAATTGTTCAAACCAGAGTCCGGCCATCAATCATTCCTTGTTGAAAAAGAGTAATGTGGTGCATGGTACACATGTGTAATATATCAGACAACGCAATTTTTCTTGACAAACCAGCGCGCCGCGCCTGCTGCCCATGACTTCTTTCAAAATGCCAACTTCCATTGCTTCTGCCGTGAACCGCCAGGTTGTCTTGCGCAGCAGGCCCCTGGGGATCCCGCAGGCGGAGAATTTTGAAATCGTCCAGACGCCGCTGCCCGTGCCCGCTGCCGGGCAGGTGGTGGTGCGCAACGTGTATTTGTCGGTCGAACCCGCCATGCGGGGCTGGGTGAGCGCCGCCGCCAACTACTCGGAGCCCGTGGCGATTGGCGCGGTGATGCGCTCGTTTGCCGCTGGGCACGTTGTGCTGTCGGGCAACGCCGACTGGCCCGTCGGTACGCCGGTGACGGGCCTGTTGGGATGGCAAGACTATGCGGCGGTGGATCCCGGCGTGCTCCAGCGATGCCAGGATGAAACAGACCTCCAGACAGGCCTGCCACTCTCGGCCGCCCTGGGCGTGCTGGGCATGAACGGCCTGACCGCACACTACGGCTTGTTGCAGGTAGGGCAGCCGCGCGCGGGCGAGACCGTGGTGGTCTCTACGGCGGCTGGAGCGGTAGGCTCCTGTGTGGGGCAGATCGCACGGCTGCACGGCTGCAAAACGGTGGGCATTGCCGGCGGCGAAGCAAAGCGGCGGCTGTGCCTCGAAAAGTTCGGTTTTGATGCAGCCGTGGACTACAAGCAGGATGATTTCAAAACCCGGCTGGCGCAGGCCTGCGCTGCGGGGGTGGACGTGTATTTCGACAACACGGCGGGCCCGATCAGCGATGCGGTGATGGCCCACCTCAATCCGGGGGCACGTGTCGTGATTTGCGGCACAGCCTCGGTATCCAATTGGGACCCGCACCCGCTGGGGCCGCGTGTGGAGCGGCATCTTTTGGTCAAGCGTGCGCGCATGCAGGGCTTTGTCATCTTCGACCATGCTGGGCATTTTGATGCCGCACGCCAGGACTTGATGCAGTGGGTACGTGCCGGCCAGCTTCACTATGCGGAAGAAATCCTGGACGGCATCGAACACGCGCCAGATGCCATTGCTGGTTTGTACCGAGGTGAAAATCTAGGCAAACGCCTGATCCGGCTATCTCAAGACTGAACAGCCGGGCGGCAATTTTTTTGTTAACACTCATGTTAATTAATTGTCTTGAAACTGCCCGCCCCATAGAAGTTTGTGAACTTTAGGCCTCTGGGCCACGTGAAATGGCGCTATGTTGCTATATATAATATAGCAATTAACTTCCCTTTCAAATTGCTTTTTAGGCGCAAGCCTGTTCCAAAGCGCCGTGCACTGTGACCCACGCGGCTTGCGTGGCGGCATCGAACCCTGGCCGCTGCTGGTCTTGTTCGGCCCACAACCAGGTCAGCGGCCCGCCAGTCCATGCCGGCGTCACACCGCCCAAGCAGGCGGCCACATCGAAATAGGCGAGGTCACCTGCACCTGCAAATGGCCCTGGGCCAGCGCTGGTCGCCGCGCACCGCAATGCCACTTGGGCCTGCACCGCCAGCGGCTGGCCGTTGAGCTGCTGCAACACGCTTTTGGGCCCGCACGTACGCCAGGGCAGACACCATAGGCGCGCGGCTAGCCAGGCCAAGGCGTCGGCAGCGCGCTGATCGCCAGTGACAAATTCGAGCACACGCCCGTGGGGGCCGGCAGGTGCCAGAACCACCAGGGAGCCGCCGACCTTGGCCGCCATGTTGCCCTGTATCGCCCCCAGACTGATGCGATGGCTCACTCCGCTTTGGTCGAACAGCGCCAGCGTGTCTTCGGGCAGCGTATCGTCCGCGGATTTGGGAAGTTTGAGTTTGTCAATGGCCTGCCGCCAGACTTCACACCCTGGGCTGATGGCGCCGTAAGCCAATCGCTCAACGCGCGTGGCGGGCGGGGCGGCCTGCTCCCGTTCACCGCGCAGGCGCTCCAGGAACAGGGTTCGCACCATACGCCCAGCCACAGGATTGAACATCAGCCGCAGAAACTGGTTCATCTCCAGCGTGGTCGCCTCGGCCAGCGGCAGTCTGGCACCTTTGAGCACGCTGTCGACGATGGCGCTGTAGGCCGGGTACATGGCGAAATCTTCGGCGCTGACGCCTTCTTTCAAAACGAGAAGGCGCGCAGTGGCTCCGCCCCAAACGGGCACGTCCACTTGCCCGAGATGGGCGAATTTGATCTTCTCGTTGTACCCCGTGCCGTGCAGGCTGCGGGCAACGCGTCGAGCTTCGTCCAGCAAGGCAGCGGCGGGCACGGCCCTTGCAAACAGGCCCAGGCGAACTGCCTCGGCCGGCGCCAGCGAGCGGCCGGTGATCAGCAAATCCATCGCCGCAGCCAAACCGACCAGGCGCGGCAAACGCTGTGTGCCACCAGCGCCCGGCAGAAGCCCTAACTTCACCTCGGGCACACCCAACTGAATGTTGGGCGTCTCGGCCACGATGCGAACGCGGCACGCCAGGGCCAGTTCCAGTCCGCCGCCCAGCGCAACGCCGTTGACGGCCGCCACCCAGGGTTTGGCGCTCGCCTCCAGGCGCACAAATTGGCGGCCCAGGCGCCCGCACAATGCGAACATCGCGTCGTGATCCAGCGAGCGCGCAGCATCGCAGTACCCGCGCACCATGGCCAAATCAGCGCCTGCGAGAAAACTCGGTTTGCCCGAGGTGAGCACCACGCTTTTCACGGCGCTGTCGGCCTCCACCTGATCCATCAGCGCCTCAAGCGCGTCCATCAGATCCGCCGAGAACACGTTCATGGTGCGGCCCGGCATGTCGATGGTGGCCAACAGCACGCCGTCGGGCTCCAACTGCGTCTGTATCAGCGCTGGCAGCCCGCCGTTAGACGTCATGTGCAAGCCTTCAGGAGACGTATTTCTTGAAGTCGGGTTTGCGCCGCTCGTTGAACGTGCGCACCCCTTCTTTGGATTCTTCGGTCTGGTAATAGTGCTTCACGGTCTGGATGCCAAGGAAGCCGATGCCACGGATGTTTTCAGTGTCGGCGTTGAAGGAGCGCTTGGCGATGGTCAATGCGGTCGGGCTCATTTCGTTGATCTCTTTGCACCATTGATCCACTTCGGCATCCAACTGCCCGTGCGGGACGACCTTGTTGACCAAACCCATGGCGGCGGCTTCCGTGGCGCTGTAGCGGCGGCACAAAAACCACATTTCACGCGCCTTCTTTTCCCCCACAATGCGCGCCAGATAAGCGGTGCCCCAGCCCGGATCGACCGAGCCCACTTTGGGGCCCACTTGGCCGAAGCTGGCTTTCTCAGAGGCGATGGTCAGGTCACACAGGGTGGCGAACACGTTGCCACCGCCAATCGCAAAACCCTGGACCTTGGCGATGGAGACCTTTCGCAAGTCACGCAGGGCCGTCTGCATCTCTTCGATCGGCATGCCGACGGTGCCGCGCGGGCCATACAGCCCGTCTTCGCTCAAATGCACTTTCTGGTCGCCACCCGTGCAAAAGGCCTTGTCACCGGCGCCTGAAAGCACCATGACGTTGGCACTGGGCTCTTCGTCGGCGCGACGCAGCGCATCAATCAGCTCTTCGAGCGTCTGGTTGCGAAAGGCGTTGTAAACCTCGGGGCGGTTGATGGTGACGCGCGCCACGCCTTCCCGCACTTCGTAGGTGATGTCTTTGTAGGGTTGGCTCATGGTCGGGTCCTGTGGTTATGAATCTATCCATGCATCGACAGGCCGCCCGAGACGCTGATGGTCTGGCCGGTCATGTATGCGGCATCGTCGCTGGCCAGAAACGCCACCAGCCCGGGGTAGTCGTCAGGCACCCCAATGCGGCCCAGAGGCACGCCGCGCACCATCGCGTCGCGGATTTTCTGGCCCTGCTCACCCGTGCCGACAAAAGCGTCCATGGCCGGTGTGTCGGTGGGGCCGGGGCAGATGGTGTTGACGGTCACATTGCTGCGCGCCACTTCGCGCGCAAGGGCCTTGGCAAAGGCAATGGTGGCGCCTTTGCAACCAGAGTACACCACCTCGCCGGTGGAACCCACGCGCCCAGCGTCGGAGGCGATATTGATGATGCGGCCGCTTTTTCGCACGGCCATGCCCTGGGCGACCGCATGGGTCATGTGCAGCGGGCCAAACCAATTGATCGCTGTGACTTTTTTCCAGAACGCCTCGTCGGTTTTCAGGAAGGGCATGGGTGAATCCCAGCCGGCGTTGTTGACCAGGATGCCGCAGCCTTGGCCGCTGGCGGTTTCAAATTCTGCGACGCCTTTGACAACACCTGCGTAGTCGGTGATGTCGCAGGTTACGGCAATCGCCGTGCCGCCCGCAGCCTGAATGTCGGCAGCGGTTTGACCGGCTGCATCCGCCCGGATGTCAAACACGCCAACGGTGACGCCCCCTGCTGCCAGCCGCAGCGCGATGGCGCGGCCTATGCCGCTGCCAGCGCCTGTGACGATGGCTGTTTTGCCTTTGATGCCTCGCATCGGAATCCACCAGTGTTCAGGGTTGACGTTTCTCATCAAGGTTCATACGGTGACGGATGATACACTAGCTAACTATAAAGTATGCCCGTAAAACATGTCTGTGGCGAGCCGCAGTTCCGCCTCGGTTCCGCAGGGCATGGCGATGGGCCAATTGATACACTGGTGCAAAGTATTTGTTCGGCCTTAGCGGCCAGAAAGCGCGGATACCCCCACTATGGCAGCCGAGACACACAGCATTGATTGGGAGTTGCGCCTCGGTTATTTGATCCACGACGTGTCACGCCTGCGCCGCAGCGCTTTTGACCGTTGCATGAAACCGCTGAACGTCACCCGCTCGCAATGGTGGGTGCTGGCCTACCTTTCGCGCCAGGACGGCATGACGCAGTCGCAACTGGCCGAGGAGCTGGATATCGGCAAAGTGGCGGTCGGCGGCCTGATTGACCGCCTGGAAAAAGCCGAATTCCTGCGCCGTGAGGCCGACGCCAGCGACCGCCGCGTGAACCGCGTATTTTTAGAACCCAAAAGCAAACAGTTGATCGCCAAGATGCGCAAGGTCAACCACAAGATGAACCTGCAAATCCTTGCGGGGCTTGACGATGCCCAGCTCGAAGCCACGGCAGGCGCATTGGGGGCCATCAAGGCCAATCTGCAGAGCTATTTGCGATCTGACGAGGTTTGAGATGGCGTCACGCCGCAGAATGCGGCTTTGCACAACGTGGCCTATTGGGAGCAGCAGATCGACCGTTGGGCCATGCGCCCCTACCCGCTGGCCCAGTGGGCATCCGCTGGCTGCGCCAAAACGCGCCTGTTGCGCCCTTTGTCGCCATCGCGCATGGCGACTACCGCACCGGCAATTTCCTGGAACAGGATGGCACGAACACCGCCATCCTCGACTGGGAACTGGTGCACCTGGGCGACCCGCATGAAGACCTGGGCTGGGCCAGTTTGCCGATGTACATGGGCGGCAGCAAGCTGATCAGCCGCCTGGCGGAGCCCGACTGGTTTTATGCGCGTTACGGCGAGAAAGCCGGCTTTGCCGTCTCGATGGAATCGGTGCGTTATTACCAGGCGCTTTCGTTGCTGAAATTGGCAGCCACCCATATGGCGGCGGCGCGCTGCTTTGAAGAAGGGCGCTTCAACGACATGCGCATGCCCGCCATGGGCAGCCAGATCGCCACCTGTTTGCGGCAGATGGCCAAGATAATTGATACCGTATGAACAACTCTTTCCCCCGCCTCATTGACGGCATGTGCGCCACCTTGCGCGCCGAAGTTCTGACCCGGCTGGACGATGAATTCGCGCGCGGCCAGGTGTATGGCGTGATCAATCTTCTTAACACCTTCAAGTTGCGCGCCGACTGGTCAGCCGGGTTCCTATTGCAGCAGGTTGAGGCGCAGCGTGCCGCGCTTGAGGGCGTGGCGGAATTGTTGCGGGGCAGCGCCGCCGAGACACTTGCGCCGCCATCGCGCCTGGGGCCAAAGGCGGCGGTCACGCCCATTGCCGAGTTGCTGGCGCAGCGCGACGCAGGCAACCAGAGCGTTGGAGATTTGTTCAAATGGCTGGATACGTCGCAGCCGCAAATCGCGCCCGAAACCCGAATCGGGATCGAAGCGCTTTTGCGCACAGCGATGCGCGCAGAGGTGGATATAGACCTCAAAAATTCGCCTAAACCCCTGTTTGCGCAAATGTCCAGCGGTCAGGAAAATTGACGCAAGAGCGCAAATTTTAGAAAATTAACTTGTAAGTTAATTTTTACTTTTCAAGTGTAAAATTATCAATTTACCGATCTCTAGGCCACGTTTTATATGGATGTTATGCTATGATTAACATATCATTTATTTTGTCGCAAATACCACCTGCAAATCAAATCGGTGGTTGTGCCTGTACCGAATCGTATTTCGCGTAACCCTTGCCCACGCCATATTCAATGATGCCGTAGCCGACGTCGTCGCCGTCGCGCACCTCGATCACCTGGTCGGCCAGTGTGCGCACCTTGGCGCGGGTAGCCGGGTCGGTCAGGTCCCAGGCCTCATGGGCGGTGAATAGTTTGCCTTTGCTGTCGCCGTGGAACCAGCTATCAAGCCCGCCATACAGGCCGCCCTTGAGGTAATACCGGGTGGGCAAGACGCGCACCGACACCTTGCGCGCATTGCCATCGGCGAAACGCAGGTCCAACTCTGCCGACGCCATGGACTGCCCGTGCGGGTCGTCATGCCACTGCACCGCATGCTGCACGTCGATCAGCTGGTTGCGACCGGAAACCCGGTGTCCCAACGTGAACACTTCTTCACCGGAAAGATAAATCTTGTCGCCCGGCGCCCGCTCCTTGAAGAAGATGTGCAGGCCCCGGTTTTTGAATTGCGCCGTCGTCCAACAGTAGAAGAAGGGGGGGTAGAAGGTCAGCGGCGGGCTGGTTTCGTCGGTGCGCATTTCGGCCCGGACGCCCCAGGAGTGGTCACGCTGGCCCAGCCAGGTTTCGGGCGTCACCTCGATGCGCCGCCCGTCAAACTCGATCCAGCCGCTGTAGCGCCCGAACTGCTGGCCCCGCGCCATGTTTTCCGTCACACGGCCATCGCGTCGGCGCAAATGCGCCTTCTCTTCGTGCGGGTTCATCGTGCCGTGAAACTCAAGCTCAAAACAGATGCCCGAATCGTTCGGTGCCAGCACCAAGCGGTGTTTTCGCAAACCCTCCAGAACGGTGATGGACAGCGGCCCCACGCTGGTCGTCAGCGGGTCAGGCCGCAACTGGCGCGAGGCGCGAAAGTTCCACTGCCGCCCCGGCACCGCCACGCCGGCGAAAGCGTCCATCACATTGCGATTGGGGTGGTACCCCAGCCCGATGTCAAAAATCACATCACCCGCGGGCAAAGGGTGGCCGGTGTACCAAAGGCGCTCCATCCAGGCCGGGTCGCTGTTGTCGATCTGGTC
>JANLYO010000166.1:0-15686 GCA_031365665.1 Rhodoferax sp.
TCCTGTACTTGGCCCCAAAGATACAGAATCAGTTCGTCCTTCTGCGCATGGCTCAGTTGGCTTAGATCTGGCGGGCTTTGCACGGTTCCAATTGTCGCTCTGCTTTTAATAGCGCGTCAAGAGGGGGCTGAGTAGTTACGATTTTTTTGGCGTTATAGACCCTTAGGTCAAGCAAATAAAGCATAGTTTGCTACGTTTACTATAGCATTTCGGGTGATTGAACCGTGACGATGAGGGTCTGCCCCTGACCATCCCGCTCGCGCCCGCGCAGCCACCAGACGGCGCCGCGCCTCACCACGGAATCACTCTGCCACGCGCCCAACAATTGGGCGATGACCTGCCCCAGCAGGGGTTGGTGCCCGATCACCAAGACCGGACTTTTTGAATCCGGCCATTGCGCCACTTCGAGCAAATCTGCAACTGTGCGCCCGGGTGCCAGTTCATCCCTGATTTTGTATTTGCGCGACAAAGCCAGCGCCGTCTGCTCGCATCGCACGGCGGGGCTCACCATGATGCGGGTGGCTTCCGGCAACTGGCGATCCAGCCATTTGGCCATACGGGCCGCCTGTTTTTCACCCCGGTGGGTCAGCGCCCGGCTCAAGTCCTCCTGGCTTTCGTCCGGATCCTTCGCCTCGGCGTGACGCCACAGGATCAGATCCATCAGCGCGCTTCCCGCTCGTTGCGGCCTGCGCCGTAGCGCAACATCAGGGCGCTCTGCGCGCCTGAGGCGGCGCGCTTGCGCCCTTTGAGTTTTTTGTCTGCACCGATCTTGGTGTAAGTGCCGTCAGGCAGGAGGTTCCAGGCGTCAACACCGTCGTTCAGGTAAGCGACCAGGCATTCGTCCACGATGCGCTGACGCTGCGCGATGTCAGTCACCGGCCAGGCCAGTTCGATGCGGCGCAGCATGTTGCGGTTCATCCAGTCGGCGCTGGAAAGGTAAAGCTGCTCGCCATCTTCCACGCGGAAATAAAACACCCTGGAATGTTCAAGCAGGCGGCCAATGATGGAACGTACGCGGATGTTGTCGGTCGCGCCCGGCACGCCCGGCGGCAACATGCAGGCGCCGCGCACAATCAGGTCAATTTTCACGCCGGCCTGGCCGGCCTTGATGAGCGCGCGGATGATGGTTTCGTCGGTCAGCGCGTTCATCTTGGCGATCAGGCGCGCGGGTTTGCCCGCGCTGGCAGCCGCCGCGAGCGCATCAATCTGGCGAATCAGCTTGCGCTGCAGATCAATGGGCGCCAGCCACAGCTTTTTAAGGCGCGGCAGGCGGCTCTGGCTGGCCAAGTGGCTGAACACATGGTCCATGTCCTGCGTAAGCGCACTGTCAGCCGTCAGATGGCTGATATCGGTGTATAGGCGCGCCGTGCGCGGGTTGTAGTTGCCGGTAGACAGGTGGCCATAACGCTTGAGGTGATTGCCTTCCCGGCGCGTCACCAGCATCATCTTGGCATGGGTTTTGAGCCCAACGATGCCGTATAGCACCTGCGCGCCGATTGCTTCCAACTTATCGGCCCAGTTGATGTTGGCCTCTTCGTCAAAACGCGCTTTGAGCTCCAGCACCACCGTCACCTCCTTGCCGCGACGGATGGCCTCGCGCAGCAAGTCCATCAGCGCCGAATCCGGGCCTGTGCGGTAAATCGTCTGTTTGATCGCTAGAACGTTCGGGTCCCGCACGGCTTCACGCAGGAAATCCAGCACACCGTCAAAACTTTCAAAGGGCTGGTGCAGCACGATGTCGCGGGTCTTGAGTTGCTCGAAAACCGGCTGGCCGCGCACCCATTGGGTCGGGTAGGAAGACTTGTAGGGTTCAAAACACAGCGCCGCGTCAGCCACCAGATCGATCAGTTGCGACAAGCGGACCAGGTTGACCGGCCCATGAACGCGGTACAGGGAGAGTTCGGGCAGCTCAAACTGCTGAAGCAGAAAATCTGCCAGAAACGGCGAGCAGCCGGCCGACACTTCCAGGCGCACGGCCTGGCCGTAGTGGCGGTGTTGCAGGCCCTGGCGCAAAGCGGTGCGCAGATTTTTCACCTCTTCTTCGTCCACCGCCAGATCGGAATGCCGCGTTACGCGGAACTGCGAAAACTGCCCCACTTCGCGGCCTTCAAACAACTCCGACAGGTGGGCGCGGATGACGCTGGAAAGCGAAACAAACACGCGTTTTGACCCGGAAATGCCTTTGGGCATGGCAATCAGGCGCGGCAACACGCGCGGAACCTTGACGATGGCGATTTCGTTGCTGCGGCCGAATGCATCGGTGCCGCCCAGGTGGACGATGAAGTTCAGCGACTTGTTGGCCACCTGCGGAAAAGGGTGCGCCGGATCCAGCCCGACCGGGATCAGCAGCGGCTGCACTTCCCGTTCGAAATAGGCCTTCACCCATTGGCGCTGCTCGGCGTTGCGCTCCCCGTGCGAGATCACCTGGATATTTCGTTTGGCAAACGCAGGCGTCAGGATATCGTTGTACAGCGCGTATTGGCGCTCGACGAGCTTGTGGGCCGTGTCAGCGACGCGCAAAAAGGAGTCCACGGTGCCGTCGCCCTTGGCGTCGCCCGCGCGCCAGCCTTCCAGGTGCGGCTCCGCTCGGACCTCAAAAAACTCGTCCAGATTGCTGGACACGATACACAGGAAGCGCAGGCGCTCCATGAGCGGCACGTCGTCGCGGCAGGCCCAGTCGAGCACACGTTCGTTGAACGCCAGGATGCTGCGGTCCCGATCGAGCAAGGGAAGGTTTTCAAGCGCGAAGGGAGGCGTGATGACTTCGGGTTCCGTCTGGTTGGCGGGCGCATCGGTGCTGCTTTTGTTCATGCGGCATTGTCAAATTCGATTGTGACGAATTTGTGACCGCTCACGGCGTTTGAATTGTCAGATAAGGCCGCCTTTTGCCGTCGTATTTCAAGCTATACTTCATCAATTCAAATATTCTTTAAATATGGAATTGAAATCCTTGGATCAAGCTTTGGATCAACAACTGGCTGTTCGATCCCTGGCAGCGCTGGCGCAGGCGCATCGCCTGGAGACGTTCCGTGCGTTAGTGGCCGCAGGCGCAAACGGCTTGACGCCCAGCGTCATCGCCGAACGTATAGGAACCTCCAACAGCGCCCTGTCATTCCATCTCAAGGAATTGGTGTACGCCGACATGGTGAGTTGCGAGCCGCGCGGTCGCAATTTGATTTATCGCGCCAACTTCACCCAGATGAACGCACTTTTGGGTTACCTGACCGAGCATTGCTGCGCAGGGGCGGATTGTGCGGTCAACACGGCATTGGTTTGCTGTGTTGCTTCTTCAGAAAATGTTTAAATTTATTTTTTAAAAATATTCATTTGAACTATATTAAAATTTTGTTCTCATATTTATGATATTTATTGCTATATATTTTGCTTATTTTTTGACTTTATTTTAGTCATTTTATTTTATTATATTATTTTATAGACGAATTTTTTAAACTTAACTTACGTCTACTCAAGTCCTTCAACGCCATGCAACTCGACGCCACGCTCAACCAATCCTGCCAATGTGTCACGCTGGACCGCGTGCGCCTGCAAGTCGAACTCGAGCGTGACCCGGCAGTGCAAGGCCTGGCCGGCAGCTTGCAGCAAACACACCCGCATTTGTTCTCCAACAGCATGGTGTTTATTTCGACCAAATCGTATGAGGCCATTGCCGAATCGATTGCCTGCATCGAGCGCGTCATGGCCATGCCCGAATACGTCGGCCACACCTTGCAGGACGCCCCTGGGATCGCGCAGTTCAGCTTCGGCCCCAGTGGCGTGATGATGGGCTACGACTTTCACATTAACGCCAATGTTGACGCCGCAGGAAAAACGCAAAACCGCCCCCAACTCATCGAAATCAACACCAATGCGGGCGGCGCCATGCTCAGCGCGGCGCTGGCCCGCTCCCAAATTCTGTGTTGCCAACCTGCCGCTGCCGGGCTGGACTACAACCAACAGCTCGCGCGTCTGCACGACGTCTGGTTTGCCATGTTCCAAAACGAGTGGCGTTCGCAGCGGGGCGATCAGCCTTTGCGGCATGTGGCCATCGTTGACGACACGCCCGAGGCGCAATACCTCGCGCCTGAATTCGCATTGTTCCGCCAGATGTTTGAAGCGCGCGGCGTTCGCGCTTCCATCGCGTCGCCCGAGGCGCTCCAATGGTGCGACGGTGTTTTGTGGCTTGAACCCCAAGCGCCTGCGCAGGGCCAAATCACGCCAGACAGCCGACAGGCGATTGATTTGGTCTACAACCGCCTGACCGATTTTGACCTGTCAAGCCCGGCCCACCTGGCTTTGCGTGAGGCTTATTTGGCGCAGGCCGTGGTGCTCACGCCGCACCCGCACGCGCACGCCCTGCGGGCGAACAAACGCAACCTGGTCACGTTATCAGATGCCGCTCTGCTCTTCGAATGGAGCGTCCCCCAGGGGGATCGCCAAGTGCTCGAGAACACTATTCCCGCGACACGCACCGTCAGCAAAAATGATGCGGAGTCCTTGTGGGCGAAACGTCGCCAACTGTTTTTCAAGCCAGTTGCCGGTTACGGCGGAAAAGCCGCCTTCCGGGGCGACAAACTGACCAAAGGGGCCTGGGCGCAGGTTCTCGAAGGCGACTTTGTGGCGCAAACCGTCGTGCCGCCGGGAGTGCGCGTCGTCAACGTTGAAGGGGTCTCGACCGAACTCAAATACGATGTCCGGGCCTATACCTATCAAGGCAAAATTCAACTGTTGACCGCCCGCACCTACCAGGGCCAGACCACCAATTTCCGCACGCCGGGCGGTGGCTTTTCACCTGTTCTTGTGGTGCCGCGCGTCGAATTGCCTCTGGACGTGGCGACGCCGAGCTGTGCCTGTTGATAATTCCCCTTCCCTGAACCCGCGAATTCCCTGAAGATCTATGAACATCCTGTTTCTGTGCACCCACAACTCGGCCCGCAGCATCCTGGCTGAAGCGCTGCTCAACCACCTCGGCCAAGGTCGATTCAAAGCGTTTTCAGCCGGCAGCAGCCCGCGCCCCAACCAACAGCCCAATCCGCTGGGTTTGCGGGTTTTACGGGCGGCGGGCATTTCCACCGACGGTTTGCGCAGCAAAAGCTGGGACGAATTCGCCGCGCACGGCGGGCCGGTGATGGACTTGGTCATCACCGTCTGCGACAACGCCGCCGGTGAGGTCTGCCCCTTCTGGCCCGGCCACCCGGCCACCGCGCATTGGGGGTTTGCCGACCCGTCAGAGGTGAAAGGTTCAGACGCCGAGCGGCTCGCCGCCTTCGGCCAGACACTAAATGCCATTCACGCCCGACTCGATCAATGGGTAAAACTGTCCGCAGAACCGGCGGACAAAGAGACTTTGAAAACGCGCGCACGTGAATTGACCACTTTTGGAAGCGTCCCCGTCAGCACCCCCATTAGTGAAAATGCATCGACATCGTGAGTGACAGCATGATCGACAACGCCCGGCCTCAACTGCGACACAAACTGCTGGCAGAGTTCCTCGGCACTACAGCGCTCCTGTGCGCCGTGATCGGCTCGGGCATCATGGCCGAGCGTTTGAGTGGCGGCAGCGACGGCATCGCCTTGCTGGCCAACACGCTGGCCACCGTGTTTGCGCTGTACGCGCTGATTGAAACACTCGGCCCCATCAGCGGCGCGCATTTCAACCCGCTGGTGACCTTGGTCATGTGGTCAAAAGGGCAGCTGGGTGTCGCAAAACCTGCTCAAGCAGCTACTTTTTTTATAGTATTTCAGCTGCTGGGTGCGGCGGCAGGCGCATGGCTTGCCCACCTGATGTTTGACTTGCCCCTGCTACAGTGGAGCGCCAAACTTCGCGGGGGCTTTGACGCGGCGGGCCAGTTCACCGGCTGGGGCCAATGGGTGGCTGAAGGCGTGGCCACGGGCGGCTTGTTATTCGTCATTTTGCGCGCTCCGCCGGGGAAAGCCAGCGCGCTGGTGGCCTGCTACATCGGCGCGGCCTACTGGTTTACGGCCAGCACTTCGTTTGCCAACCCGGCGGCTGTGTTGGGCCGCATGATGAGCGACAGTTTTGCGGGCATCGCACCGGCCAGCGCGCTGGGGTTTGTCGCTGCCCAGGCCGTGGGCGCCGTTATTGGCGTGGGGCTGGCCCACTGCCTGGAGGATCCAAGCGCGCCATGAAGCCCGCCCAGGCAAGCGACGCAGCTTTCCGGATGGCGGTGGTGGTCGCGGCAGTCGTCAGCCTGCATGTGTTCGGTCTGGCGTGGCTGCAATCTTTGTTGCCTGTGCCGCAGCCCCTTGTGGCCATGAAAGACCCCTTGTTTACGCGTCTGCTGGCGCCGGCAGCGCCGCCTGTGATCCCGCAGGCCCAAGGCCCGGCCGCACAGCACCCCGCGCCGCCCAAAGTACGCCGCAACGTGTTGGCAGCCGTGCAAATTGACCGCAGCGCGCTGCCGCAAACCGGCGCGCCAGACCCGGCCGCCGACCTGACTGCGCAGGCGCTTCAGATGCCGCCGCCAACACCATCACCGACCCCAAACACCGCCATCATCGCCCTCTCTTCCCCTTCCACGGAGTCGGCGGCGCCCGACTCAGCCCACGAGCCACCGCCACCCACGCGTGTCGCCGCAGAAGCCAACCCGCCACCGCTGCAAGAGACGAAGCCGCCCACCGCCGCATCGCCGCTTTTGGCCGACCTCCCGCGCGACAGTTGGCCGCCAGATACCCGTTTGAGCTACAACTTGTCTGGCTTTTTCCGGGGAGATTTGCATGGCAGCGCGCGCGTGCAATGGCAGCGTGAAGCGCCGATGGGATTGGCCCATGACCAAGCTCCCCTGCGTTACCAGGTGCGGTTTGACCTCGGCGCGACCGGCATCACGCTGATGAGCATGACCAGCCAAGGTGAGGTCACGGCCAGCAGCCTGATGCCGAAGGTGTACGAGGAAAACCTGCCCAACGGCCTGCGCCGGGCCACCTTTGGCGGTGGCTACGTCAAGTTTCAAGATGGCAGCCAGGCCGAGATGCCACCTCAGGTGCAAGACACCGCCAGCCAGTTTGTGGAGCTGAGCCACCGCTTTTCCACCGGGCGTGCGCGGCTCGCAGTGGGCGGTGTCATTTCGATCTGGCTGGCGCGGCCCGGTGGCATGGATTTGTGGATCTACGACATCGTTGAAGAAGAAACCCTGCACACCCCCAACTTGGGCGCGGTGCAGGCCTTTCGCCTGCGGCCCCGACCTCTGGCAAACCCGCGTGGCCCTATTGCTGCAGAGTTATGGTTTGCCCCCAGCCTACAATTTTTGCCGGTGCGGGTGCGTATTGCGCTGGGAGGAGCGAACTTCGTGGATTTAATGGTGGACCGCATCGAACAATCCGCGACCGCACCCCAGGCGCCCCAAGTGCCAAGCGTCTCCCCGCCAAGCGCCTCAAGCGGGCCTCATTAGGCGCTCGGGCGGGCTTGTCGAACGCGTCGCCTAAAAAAGCGTCCCCGATGTGCCAGCCCGCCGCCGCCCGTGCTCTATACAATCATTTTCAAGCCCGCAACCCCGTCTAAAACCCTACACCTTCCAGCACCCACACATGCCCCAAGTCACCTTTATCGAATTCAGCGGCACCGCCCACACCGTCAGCGCGCAAAACGGCCTCTCCTTGATGCGCGCCGCCATTGACAACAACGTGCCCGGCATAGACGCCGATTGCGGCGGCAACTGCGCTTGCGCCACCTGCCACGTCTACATCACGCCGGACTGGCAGGCCAAAACCGGCACGCAAGCCGACATGGAAATCGCCATGCTGGACTTTGCGGCGGAAACCAAACCGAATTCCCGGCTGGCCTGCCAAATCGAAATCACCGACGCCCTCGACGGTTTGGTGGTGACCATGCCGGACGGACAACACTGAGCGCGCATTCGACCAACAATTTGAATTGAAAGGAGAACACCGTGTCTGCAACTTTCCTCCCTGAACACCGCGACTACGGCCGCAAAGAGGCTTTTTCCATGCCTGTCGAAGACATCGACGTGAGCAACGCCTACTGGTTCCAGAACGACACCGCCGGCCACTTTTTCGAGCGCCTGCGCCGCGACGATCCGGTGCACTACATCGAGAACCAGCGTTATGGCCCGTTTTGGTCGGTCACCAAATACAAAGACATCATGGCGGTGGACACCAACCACGGCACTTATTCGAGCGATTGGACGCAGGGCGGCATTTCCCTGATGAACCTGCCGCTGGACCAGCGTCTGCAGATGTTCATCGCCATGGACCAACCCAAACACGACGTGCAGCGCAAGGCCGTCAGCCCCATCGTCGCGCCCGGCAATCTGGCGACCATGGAAGCCACCATTCGCGAGCGCACCTGCCGGGTGCTGGACGGCCTGCCGCGCGACGAGACTTTCAACTGGGTTGAAAGGGTTTCCATCGAGCTCACCACGATGATGCTGGCCACGCTCTTCGACTTCCCCATGGAAGACCGCAAACTGCTGACCTGGTGGTCTGACGTGGCCACGTCGGTGCCGGAACTCGACGGCCTGGTTGAATCGCAAGAGGCGCGCCAGGCCGAGCTCGGCAAAATGCTGGTGTACTTCACCAAGCTGTGGAACCAACGCGTGAACGCGCCGCCGGCCAATGACCTGGTGTCCATGCTCGCCCACAACCCGGCCACGCGCAACATGGGCCCGTTGGAGTACATGGGCAATCTGGTGCTGCTGATCGTCGGCGGCAACGACACCACGCGCAATTCCATGAGCGGCGGCATTCTGGCAATGAGCAAGTTCCCGGAAGAGTGGGCCAAACTGCGCGCCAACCCGAAACTGATCGACAGCATGGTGCCTGAGATCATCCGCTGGCAAACCCCGTTGCCGATGATGCGCCGCACCGCCCTGCAAGACACCGAGCTGGGCGGCAAGCAGATCAAAAAAGGCGACAAAGTCGTGATGTGGTACTACTCGGGCAACCGCGACGAAGAAGTGATCCACAAGCCCAACGACTTCATCATCGACCGCCCGCGCCCGCGCGAGCATTTGTCTTTTGGTTTCGGCATCCACCGCTGCGTGGGCAACCGCCTGGCCGAGATGCAGCTCAAGATCCTGTGGGAAGAAATGCTCAAGCGTTTCGACAAGATCGAAGTCATGGGTGAACCCAAGCGTCTCCTGTCGAATTTTGTGCGCGGCATCACCTACCTGCCCGTGCGCCTGCCCACCTGAAATTAATTGGGGGCAGATTCCAATTAAATTGTTTACAGCGGCAGGACGAACCTGAATCCCAGCGTCCAGTTGCGGCCCGGTGCCGGCTCAAAATACTGCAAGTTCGCCTGGTTCACGATGACGGAACCCACATAACGTTCGTCGGCGAGGTTGTCCACACGCGCGTAGGTGGTCAAACTGCCCCTGCCAATCGCAAACCCGTGGCTCGCCTTGAGCGCCCAGGTCGAATAACCATCGGCCGCCACGGTGTTGGTGTCATTGGCAAACAGTTTGCCGGATTGCAAAAACTCCAGCCCCAACTGCGTTCCCAGCGACAAAGCGCTGTTGCGTGCCGTGGGCATTTGATTGGCCCACAATAGTTCAGCAAACAGCGAGCTTTGCGGAATGCCCGGAATCTTGTTGCCCGCCAAAACGGTAGTCGCCGCCGGTGGCGCGCCGCTCACAGTGGTGAAGGTTTTGGAGAAACTCGCGTCAATTTGCGCGGCTGACAGGCTGCCCCGCCAATTGGGCGCGAAGAGCGCGCTGCCAGCCAGCTCCCAGCCATTGCGCTGGGTGCCCGGCGCATTTTTGAACGTTGAGTTGCCGCCCGTGCTGCTGGCGACCACGATCTCGTCGGTCGTTTCGATTTGGTAGACGGTGAAATCCATGCGCGATTGCGGCGTGGGCGTCCACTTGGCGCCAATTTCAAAATGGCGGCTGGCCGCTGCGTTCAACGTCGTGTTGAAGGCGGGCACGCCAGCGCCGTTGTAGGCCATTTCCGCCAGTGTCGGGCTCTCGAAACCCCGGCCAAAATTGGCGTACAGGTTCAGCTTGTTGCTGGCATGCCAGGTCACACCGAGCACCGGGTTGGTGGCTTGGTAACTGATGTTGCCGGAACCGTTGCCATCGATCAAATATTCGTCCGCGCTGTCCATCTTGACGGTGCTGTGGCGCACACCGGCGACCACTGAAAAACTCTCATTCAGCAACACGGTGCCCTGGCCGAAAAAGTCACTGTTGTCGGCACGGTTGACTTCGTTGCGGGTGGTGGTCGTCTTCTGGCCCAGAGCGGCGGCCCCGCCCTGGCGGCGCTCCTGCGAGCGGTCAAACTCGTAACCAGCCACCCAATTGACCGGCAGGCCACCCAGCTTGGACTGCGCGTTGTACTGCAAGCCGGTGCCGTAATACTCACGGTTCAGCCCGACCCAGCCGCCCAGAGCCGTCGCCGTGCCGGCCACGCCCACTTGATACTGCAGGTTTTCGCGGGTGCCGTAATACAGGCGGGCGGTGAGTGTGCTGTCTTTGTCCAGGCTGTGGTTCAGCGTCGTGCCCAACTGGTTTTGCAACACCGCTTTGCGCACGTTGCGGGCGATGGCATTCGTACCCGCCTGCTCGGGGTTGGCCGCCAGTTGCGCAGCGGTCAAACCCAGGGGGTCTTGTGCCAAGGGCATGTCAAATCGGTTGAAAATCACATCCACCTTGGTGGCTTCACTGGGGCCAAAACTCAGCTTGCTGTTGAACTGCTTGCGCTCGGTGTTGCTGTTGGCGCGGTAGCCGCCGATGTCAAACGTGCTGAAGTCTGCGACCAGTCCGACGCCGCCTTTGCCATCGGCTGCCGAGCCGAGTTTGCCGGCGTATTGCCAGTTAGACCGGTGCATGCCAAAGGAGCCGACGTAGTACTGCGCGCCGATTTCAGGTTCATCCGGCGCACTGCGGGTGAAAGCCTGGATCACGCCGCCCGAGGAGTTGCCGTAGAGCTGGGCCAAGGGGCCGCGCAGCACTTCCATGCGGTCCGTTGATGTGAGGCTGACCGACGAGCCCTGGCCCTGCCCGTCGGGCGTGGTCGCCGGAATGCCGTCCACCAGCAACCGGATGCCGCGAATGCCAAAAGCCGAACGCGCGCCAAACCCGCGAATCGACAATTGCAAATCTTGCGCGTAGTTCTGGCGATTCAAGATCGTCAGGCCCGGCACGCGGTTCAGGGCTTCCGACAAATTGACCTGCGGCCCGGCACCCCGAATCGTCTCGGCGTCAATCGACTGCACGGCTGCTGGCACATCGAAACTTTTTTGCTCAGCGCGCGAGGCGGACACGACCACGTCTTTGAGCGTCTGGGCGTGTCCGGGCAGGCCCATCAGGGCCAGGATTGCGATGACAACTGCCGACGGCGCAGGCCGGTCTGGCACAGACGTTCCCCTGCTGGCGCTGGATTTTGTTTGCATGTTTGTCTCCGTCAATTCAAAGTAGTTTTGTGCAAAAAATGGGCAGCTGACTGCCATCAGGCAAGCATTCAACCACAGCGCAGCGCCACTTCAAAGACGATGTGGGGCAGCCTAGGGTTTCTTTGTGTGCCGAATTGAGAAATTCTGGGCTTTTCGCCTCGAAGGTATGATTTAAGCGGGAAACCCCAAGGAAAACACATGATCGTCGAACGCATCTGGACTGGCAACTCGTACCGCAACTACAACTATCTGGTGGCCTGCCCGCAAACCGGTGAAGCCTTGGCCATCGACCCGCTGGATTCTGAGAAAACGCTCAACACGGCCGGGGTTAAAGGCTGGCAGATCACGCAGATTCTCAACACCCATGAGCACCACGACCACACCGGTGGCAACGCGGCCGTGGTGGCTGCCACCGGCGCCAAAGTCATCGCGCACCACAAAGCGGGTGGCAAAATCGCGGGCATGGACCGTGGCGTGAAAGCCGGCGACGTGATCAAGGTCGGCAAAACCGTTGAGCTGGAGTGCCTGGACACGCCCGGCCACACGATGTGCCACATCTGCCTGCTGTCGCACTCCGAGCAGCCTGCGCTGTTCTCGGGCGACACCCTGTTCAACGCGGGCGCGGGCAACGTCCACAACGGCGGCAACGTGCATGACATGTTCAACACCTTCGCCGGCCAACTCGCCCAATTGCCGCCCAACACGCGTATTTTCCCCGGACATGATTACATCGAAAACAACCTGAAGTTCACGCTTTCCCGCGAGCCGGGCAACGCGGCCGCACGGGCGCTTTTGCCCTCAGTCACTGGGCACGACCCAGCCACATCGGTCGTCACGACGCTCGCGCAGGAGCTGACGATCAACACCTTCATGCGCCTGGGGCAACAAGAGATCATCGACAAGCTGCGTGAACAGTTTCCAGACTTTGCCGCAAACCCCGATGCTAAAACCGTGTTCACCAAATTGCGGGAGTTGCGCAATAGCTGGTGAGGCGCTGGGCTGGCCTGCGCGATTCGACGAATCTGCCGCTTGTCATACCTAATTTGGGTATGAGTGGTGCTCTGCGGAGAAGTCTGATGTTTTTTTAGGGTCTTAGGCCACGTATTTAATGACTAAATAGCTATAATTAATATAGCATAAGAATGATGCGGCTTTTTCGCAATCACAGCTAAATTCCATCAGCTTTCGGCCAAAAAGTGCTGCATCAACACCGGCACACCTTCGACCTGAAAAGCCCGCACCTGGGCCTCAAGCTCCTGGTCGGCCAGCGTCAAACGTGCGCGCTGGTGCAGGTAATCGGGCCAGGAGGTGACGATGAACCGTTCGATAAACCGCGTCGGGTCGGACAGGTCGCTGTACACCCGCCAAAAGGTCGCGCCGTCGCGTCGGCGGGTGGCACGCAGTTGGGTGATGGTTTCGAGAAAGGCTTTGGCGTCGTCCGGGTTGATCCGGTAAACCGACTCAACCGCGATCGGGCCCTTTTCAGGCGGCGGCTCGTGGGTGATGAAGAGGTCTTCCCAGTTATTGGCCTGCGTCACTTCGCCGGTTTCACCCATGCGCAGCGGGAAAGGTTTGGCCAGGAGCAGGCCCGCCAACATACAAACTGCCGCCGCACACAATGCGGAAGGCAGGCCCACCAAGTCCGCCAAAGCACCCCAAAACGCCGAGCCCAAGGCAAACGAGCCCAGCGCCGTGAGTGTGTGCATGGCCACCGCACGAGCGCGCACCCAAGGCGGCACGCTGGTTTGTGTGGCGATGTTGTAGGTGGACATCGCGGACATCCAGGAGGCGCCGGCGATCGCCAAAGCCGGGTACACCGGCCAGTCCCAGCGTGAAAATGCGGCCACCAGCATCATCAATGCATACGCCACACAGGCGCTGCCCACCACGGTTTCCAGGCCGTAAGCCGCCCGCAAACGCCCAATGAAAAATCCGGCCACCACAGCGCCGCCACCCAGGCAGCCCATCAGCAGGCCAAACCCGCTGGCCTCCAGTTCCAACTGCTGTTTGCCAATCGCCGGCAGCAGTGCCCACAGGGCGCAGCCGGCAGAACTGAACGCCATGGTGCGCACCAGTTGCGCCAGCACGGTTTGCGAGTGCCGGGCAAAACGCACCGCACTGACCATGCCGCCCCACAGACGCTCGGGCGGCAAGCGCGAGGGCGGGTGCGGCTTGGGTGGAAAGCGGCGTATCGCCACGATCATCACCAGCGTGCTGAACACCGCCAGGGCAAAATTCCAGGCACCTCCCAAGAGCGCAAAGATCAGGCCTGCCAAGGCGGGCCCCAAGGCGCGCGCAGCGTTGTAAACGATTGAGATCACATTGATGGCCTGCGGCAACTCAGCGCGCGGCACTGAATCGCTCACGCTGGAGTTCCAGGCGGGCGACAACAAAGCCGTGCAACTGCCGCAGATGAAAATCATGAAAAGCAAAGTGCCCGGCCCGCCCACTTTGAGCAGCATCAGCAGCGTGAGCAGCGTGCCAAAAACCGCCTGCACGGCCAGCGCCACAAGGATGAGCCTGCGCCTGTCGGTGATGTCAGCCCACACGCCCGCCGGCAGCGAGAGCAAAAACATCGGCAAAAACACCGCCGTTTGAACCAGCGCTGCCAGAAACGATGAGTCGGAGATTTGCACCATCATCCAGCTGGCCGCCATGGTCTGCATGGCGTTGCCGATGAAATAGATGCCGCCGCTGGCCCACAGCGCCTTGAACTGCCGATGCCGCAACGTGCTCCAGGTGGAGGCGCGCACCGCTGCCTGCGGCACGGGCGCACCGGACACAGGTTCAGGCGCCGGATCAGGCGGTTTGGAGTTGGACGCCGAATCGGTCATGTGAGGGCCATTTTCAGGCCAAGATCAGGCGCAAACACAAACCCATTCAATTCAGGCCAACAATTTTTGCAGAAACATCGCCCGCCCCATTGCTGGGTCGAGTTGGAAGGCGGCAAAACCGACACGTTCATACAGGCGTATCGCCCTTGCATTGCCTTGCAGCACTTCGAGCGTCAATTTGCAGGCGCCGCGCTCGCGGGCGATGACCTCGACCAAGTCCATCATCTTCTGCGCGACACCCAGCTTGCGGTATTGCGGGTGCACGGCCACGTCGTGCACATTCACCAGCGGCTTGCAGGCGAAAGTCGAAAAACCTTCGATGCAGTTGACCAGGCCCACCGCCTGATCACCTACAAAAGCCAAAACACTGAAGGCCTGTGGGCGTTTGGCCAGCTCGGCGGCGAGGTTGTCGCGCGCAAATTGGCTCAAGGCGTGGCCGCCGCCCATGGGGTCGCGCGCGTACATGTCGAGCAGGCTGGCCAGTGCTGTAGCGTGCGTTTTGTCCGCGTAGTTGGCGCGGCACACCCGTACCGCCGCCTTGGCATCCTGGAGAGCCTCTGATACGGTCATGTTCAGTGGCTCAAACAGTCTGCAATGCGCTGCGCACAACTTTGCGCCTGCGCCGCGTCACGCGCCTCAACCATCACGCGTACCAGCGGCTCGGTGCCACTGGCGCGAATCAGCACCCGCCCGGTGTTGCCCAGCTCGGTTTCGACCTTTTGGGTCTCAGCCGTCATGGCTGCATTCGATTTCCAATCCTGCCCCGGCTTGAGCCGCACGTTGATCAGCACCTGCGGGAACAGCGTGACATCGGCCAGCAACTGCGCCAATGTCTGCTGGCCACGGATACAGGCCTGCAGCACCTGCAAGGCCGAGACCAGGCCGTCACCTGTGGTGTGTTTGTCCAGCGCCAGCAGGTGGCCCGAGCCCTCCCCGCCCAACAGCCAGCCGCGTGCCTCCAGTTCCTCCAGCACGTAGCGGTCCCCCACCTTGGCGCGCACCAGCTCGACGCCTCTGGCTTTCAGCGCAAGCTCCACGGCCATGTTGGTCATCAAGGTGCCGACCACGCCCGGCACGGCTTCACTGGCGCGTTTGCTGCCGTTTTTGCCGCCGCGCGAGAGGCGCTCCTTGGCCATCAGATACAGAATCTCATCGCCGTTGAACAAACGCCCCTGAGCGTCGACCACCTGCAGCCGGTCGGCGTCGCCATCGAGCGCGATGCCGTAATCGGCCCTGTGTGTTTTGACCGCCTCCACCAGCGCCTGTGGGTGGGTCGCACCCACGTCGAGGTTGATGTTCAAACCATCCGGCGCGCAGCCGATGGCGACCACCTCCGCACCCAACTCGTGGAACACCTTGGGCGCCACCTGGTAGCCGGCGCCGTGGGCGCCGTCCACCACAATCTTCAAACCCTTCAGGGACAAGTCATTCGGAAAAGTGCTTTTGCAGAACTCGATGTAACGCCCCGCCGCGTCTTCCAGACG
>JANLYO010000170.1:0-6527 GCA_031365665.1 Rhodoferax sp.
ATTTCCAGGTCACCGCACCGCGCAACGGGTAGTGGATGGACGCGCCCAGCATCGCCGCCGCAGAGGCTTCGTTGCTGCACGCTTCAACGTGCACGCCCAGTTCGTCCATGTAATCCTTGGCCTGCACCATCACGTCCAGCAAGTGCGACACCGGTGCGCCCTGGTAGCCGCCCACATAGGCCACGCCCGATTGCAGCAACGCCTTGGTGATGGCCAGAATGCCTTCGCCATGGAAGGTGTCGCCCGCGCCGAGGGCGAGGGATTTGATTTCTTTGGTGAATGAGACTTCCATGGCTTGCCTCAGGGGGTTTTCACAATGCCACAGGCGGCCACTGCTTTTGCATATGGTATCCGTAGCGCACCATCCCCCCACGACCTGCAACAATATCCCTTTATGAACCAGCTCGACCGCCTCTACCAGCTTGAACGCCTGCTGCTCAGCCGCCAGCCGCTGGGCCGCGAAGCGCTGCTTGAAAAACTGGAAATCTCCCGCGCCACGCTGAAGCGGTATCTGGAAGTGCTGCGCGACCGCATGAATGTGCCGGTGGCGTATGACCGCTATTCAAACACCTACGCCATCAGCCAGCCGCCTGACAGGGCTAAAACCGGAACCCAGCGGCAGGAGTTGCCCGGCGTCTGGTTCAACCCGCAGGAAATCGTGGCCCTGCTCACCATGTACCAGCTCATCGTGGGGCTGGACACGGCGGGCATGTTGCAGCGCCACTTGCAACCCATCTTGCAGCGGCTCAACACCATGCTGGGCAGCAGCCATATGCAGGCACAGGAACTGCAACGCCGGGTGCGCATCATCAGCGCGGCGCGGCGTGATGTGCCGAGCCAGTTCTTTGAACTGGTGGGCCTGGCGCTGACGCAGCGCCGCAGGCTGCGTATTACCTACTTCACCCGCAGCCGCAATGAGACCAGCGAACGTACTCTGTCACCCCAGCGGCTGGTGCATCACCGCAACACCTGGTATCTGGACGCCTGGTGCCACACCCGCAAGGCACTTCAACGCTTTGCGCTGGACGCGATTCGGGAAGCGCTCATTCTGAACGAGCCCGCCAAAGAACTTGCGCTGGCCACCGTCGAGAAAACCCTGGACCAAGGTTATGGCATCTACCACGGCGAAAAGCTGCAATGGGCCACGCTGGTGTTTACACCCCTGTCGGCTGTCTGGGTGGCGCCGGAGCAATGGCACCCTGATCAGAAGTCGCGCCAACTGCCGGATGGGTCACTGGAATTGAAGCTGCCGTACACCCACGATGCCGAACTGCTGATGGACATCCAGCGCCATGGGGCCGATGTGCGCGTGGTATCACCCAAGGCATTGCGCGACAGGCTGCTTGCGGGGTTGAGGCGGGCGGTGGATCAATATGGCGATAAGGCTGCAACGCCATAACCTTGGGCACGGCCCGTGATTACCTTGGAGTCAAAGCATCAGTGATGCCTCGCTCGAACTCAGTGCTGATCGGTGCATGGACTTCAAAGCCAAGAACCCTCAGTCCCAGAAATGACTGACGCTTCAATTCGTGGATCGCGTCGCAAATCCCCAATACATGGGCTTGGGGATAGCGTTGCGCGACGCCAAAGTGTCTGATCAATAGCGACGCGGTTGCAACACCTGCGGCTTGCGTCGCACGAAACAAATCCATCATCAAGGCTGCTGCTTTCTGCCTTCCCGCAACATCCAGTGCGCCGGCATTCGGAACAATCATGACGCGCGTGACAGGTGATGCATTTGCAGGCAGGATGCAAACCTCGTCTCGTTCGATGCTCTGCTGGCAAGCCAATTCGAGTTCTGCCCGAGGCATCCGCCGTCCAACCATTCCACTGAGCACCGTTAACCCATCCGCGTGTGCAGAGCATGCCGTGGCACCAAACGCCACATCCAGCACCTCTGTTGTGATGGTGAGCACGCCACCGGTTGAATCTGCAATTTCAATGTTCACGGGTTGCCTTTCTTTGTCGACAAAGCCATTGTCTCCGGTGACAGGCTCAAATTATGAGCCAGCCAGAAGCGACACTTTCTGAACGTTGATTTTGACGGAAACGAACAGGAAGATTTTCATGCTCAGACAAGACTGGGGTTTTGACTACACCGCCACAAAGCTGGCCGAGGCTGCCGACCAAAAAAAGGCCTTTCATCAGGAGCGGCTTGAATGGTGGAAAGCCAAGCGGCTGGAGGTGATGACCACCATCCGTGCCGAGGGGCTTGAGATTGACGAAAAGATTGTGCTGAGTTCCGCAACCCCAAGTCGCGCGACTGGAACCAGGGCTCGCAGGTGATGGTGCGTAACGATCTGCAAAAAGACCTGAGCGAATGCCTGGAGAAGCTCGGCCACCATACCCAGCAACTTCAGCAGTTCGACGGCTGGCAGCAGGTGCTTGCGGCCAACCCGGAAGCGCGGGTCAAGCTGGATATTGATGACTGGCTGTTTTTCTTCGGGCGGAATTAGGGATTGGGGTCCTTCTTAGATTAGCGCTCGTCCTCAAATGGAGTCAGTGGTGGATGTTGACGGCCCATTGGAAGCCAAGCGAGAGACTCCTTCAGCCATTCATTTACTGAGGGCGTCTGAGCCAAAGCATCTCGAAACCATTTTCGGCTCAAATGGCGACTTGAATATGATGGCTGACGCATATCGACGGACTCACTCAATGTGACCAGCAAATGTCTTTTGCTCTGCAGCCAATCGTCAAGTCGTTTGTCCTTTTCTTCGGTGAGTTTTATTTGAATACTCCACGTTCTTTCGTCGCTGTCGCAATTTGTGGGGTCTAGGCAAGTACCGGCTAAATCAACTCGCGATCTGGGTGTTACAAACAGATCCACGTCGGCCAAGAAGCCACCTTTATAAGCGGGAACAAAACACCCATGCGCTTCAAATAACTTGGCAACCAAGGTTTCGAGTTCTATGCTGGACAGGCATTCGAGTGGATCGACTTTGAATCCTGTTTGCCAATCTTTACCTTGAATTACGGATTGAATAGCGGCGATGTTGCCTTTGTATTTCTCAGCATCAATTTCGCGGAAAGTGTTTCTGGAAAAGGCTTGGTTGACTCTCATACTCGCCAAAATCAATGGAACCTGAGACACCTTTTTGGGAAACCCAGGCAGGACTTTGATGGGCATTATTTTCAGGATGTCTGTCTCAGTTTTATCACTCTTCGGTCTTTTGAAAGAAATCTCATCGCCGTCCTCTACCTGCCCGACGGGATTGAAAATCCAGATGTGTCCGTTTTGAATCGTGACAATGAAACTCGTTAACCACTCAGCCGTGTTTTCGCCGAGCTGTATGAAGTTGAATGCTTCAATTGGTTTTTTGGCCTTTTTTATAGATTGGACAGTCTCCAAGCCAAAGTAGACGACCGCTTTGCTGTTCTTGTCGAGCCAATGCGCGGCTGTACCGATTCTTGTTGTTTCCTCGTTCATCATTGAGTCGAATAGCGGATGCTTGATGTTGAGGTTGAAATATCGCGACATGAGAGTTTTTTGAAACGGGTTTTTGGGCGGTTTACCTGCAGCGTCGGGCTTAGCGTCCAACTGATTCAAAATGTACCCCCGCACACGCCCTCATCGTACCGTCATGAATCAAAGACACCCTGCGCAGCGGCGTCTGATACCCGCCCGCCAGATTCCAGGCCACCGGAATCCCCAACTCTGCCGCCGCCTCAAACACAAGCCGGTCACGTTCAAACAACTGCCGCGTAGTGAGCCAGCCGCCCAGCGGGTCGTCGATATGCGGGTCGGCACCGGCCTGGTACAGCATCACGTCGCAGCCTTTCATGCTCGCCACCAGGGCGGGGATGGAAGCGAGGAAGGGTTCGGCTTCCACCGCAAAGTGGTAGTGCTGCCCGGCTGAATAGTGGGTGATCCAGTCCACGCACAGGCGGTCTATGATGTGGTCGGTGCCGTCGCCGTAGTGCTGGTCAAAGTCCAGTATGCCCACGCGCCTGGCTTCACCTGACGAGTGCAGGGCCATGGCGGTGACCATCAGGCCGTTGAAGGTGCAGAACCCGGCGCCGTGTGAATAACCCGCATGGTGAAAACCGGAGCAGGGCGCCACCGCCACGCGGCCATTGCGCAGGGCCTCGCGCGCCGCCGCCAGCATGGCGCCGCTGGTGTAGGGCAAAGACTTCGCCACCGCCTCCCTGCGGTTGCCAAAGCCGTTGGCGACGCGGCACGACAACACGGCGTCCACATAGGCCGGCAGGTGGGCCCGTGCCAGGTCTTCAGCGCTGGCTGGCTCAGGCGCGATGATGTCAAGGGGAATGTCCAGCTTGCGCCAGGACTCGACCACGGCAGCTGGCTTGGATGCGCTGGGTGAAAAGCTGTCGGCGTCGGCCACCATGAGCGGTGTGTAGAAGACGGGGATGCGATTCAGTTTTGTGATTTGGACTGGGTAGTGTGATGAATCGGGGAGGGGGCTGTTGGACATGGCTACAGCCTAACCCTGAGCGGACTCATAAAACGAGCCATCACTTTTCGCATCGTGATCACGCCTTGCAACAGGTCAATCGGCCTCCAACGCCCTCAACACATTCTCCGCCGTCGAAGGCACAGCCAGTTGCACGGGCAGCCTATCCCCCGCGCGCAATCAAAGGCAAGGAGACAACTAAAAACAAGCAACCCGCCCTGGGTCAATATTCAATCGGCACTGACAGTCAGATGCCCAGCAGCGCAACGGGAGGTTTGAGCCCCGCCCTTTTTGCCTTGCGGGCAAAGCCCCTGTCGTCAAACGTGGCCATTGAAGCACAAGCCCGGCAGCTGGCGTGGTGCAGGGCATCGGCAAAGTCCAGGCCGTGCGCAAGAGCCTCTGTGGCGGCCTGCACCGCTACCCTGTCTTCCAGTTCGACATGGGCTATCCCCAGCAGGTGGGACATGACCTTCAGGACTTGCCGGGCGGTCAGCTCATACCGGCCCCGCAGCACCCATTCAAGCTCAAGCACCACAGTTTTGCTGACCATCAGGCGCTTGCCGCTGTCCACCAGGGCCCGGGCGGCTTCGCATTGCCTAAACGTGGCGGGGCCGTCCAGGCCTTCGGTGGCCTGCACGTAATAACGTGCCAGGATGTTGGTGTCCAGCCCGATCATGCTCAGGCCTTTTTGGCAAGCAGGCTGGCAACGTCAAAATCGGCGGGCGCGTGTTTCCGTTTGGACTTCACCAGGCCAAACCCGCTTTTGGCGCCGGGCTGGGTGGTGGCAACCGGACGGACGCCGACAAACGTGCCGTTGGCGAAAAATTCAACCGCAGCGCCCTCCCGAAACCCGAAGCTGTGTCGCAGCGCCGCAGGTATGGTGACCTGGCCCTTGCTTGTCATCGTTGAATACATGCTGCTGCCCCTTCTTGCCGGCTGTGAGTGGGCGTATTACCTAGTAAGAACTACGCACGTCGGCATTGTACCGCCTGGCTGGGGCTGGGCGGGGTGATGGACGGGGACGGTGTTGTTGAACATGGCAACAGATCAACTTGCAGCAGGCTCAGAAAATGAGCCTTGGCCCTGCGCGTCCCGCAGAGTCATTGACGGCGCAGCAACAGCGCTATGCGTCCTCAAACAGCAAATCAGCCGGGATCGTCAGTTCTACACCTTGCAACACAAGGCC
The DNA here is from genome assembly GCA_031365665.1 of Rhodoferax sp. Taxonomy (GTDB): domain Bacteria; phylum Pseudomonadota; class Gammaproteobacteria; order Burkholderiales; family Burkholderiaceae_C; genus JANYCG01. The sequence goes on from JANLYO010000170.1 coordinate 5,599, forward strand.
TTCCCCGGGTCGCCCCGGTGTCAGCAGCCAGTCACTGCCGTTGGCCTGGCGGCGATAGACTTCGAAGCTTTTTTTGAGCAAGTCTGACCAGAGTCTGCCAATTTGTGGTGAACCCGTCACGAAAGGCACCTCATTGTCGGCACTCGATTGACACAGCCGGTGCTGCCCTGAATACTGCCTCCCCTTGCCCATCAATCCAAAGGAGTCTGACATGAAATAGTTTTTACATCACAGGAGAAAATCATGTCTCGAACTCGCAGACGGCGCGCCGCCACGTTTGGCCTCTATTGGGTGCTTCGCGATTACCGCTGGGTCAATGGATCCTTGCAGCCCATTCAAGTTGACCCGCACAGCGCCAAAGGCCGCAAAGACCTGGCCCGTTACCACAGCGATGCTGGATTTGGTGACTACAGCCACGCCAGCGCACCACGCTGGTACCGGCGCAGCCTCAACCACCGCGACGACCGGCGTGAGGAGCAGGAGTTGCATCGTTGGCGCAGGAATCCACAGCATGAAGTGGTGTTGCCGCGCCGTGGCAGGGACGCCAGTTGGTATTGGTAGATTCCATGGAAACGACAAGGTTCACTCAGGGAATATCAGCTCTGAAGGCCAGCAACCGGCACGCGGCGAGGTCCCGCATGCCAGCAGTTGCGCAAAAAGCCCGGTATTGTCATCGGTGAGATAGCGCAAGCAAACTTCAGCTCAGATGGGAGGGTTCCATTTGCTATCTTTATAGGAGCATAATATTCATATACTACGTGGCCTGGATGCTTAAAAGATTATGAATGCGTTTCGGAAGCGGTTTTTTGCTGTAATAATTAACATGGGTGTTAACATAATATTCGATCCGATGCCATCACCGCTGCAAAGCCGCCAGCACGTTTTCTGCCGTCGCGGGGGCCCTCAGTCGCACCGCATCATTGCCCGTC
>JANLYO010000214.1:0-10200 GCA_031365665.1 Rhodoferax sp.
CGATGGCCTGGTCTTTCATGGCCGCCATGTGTTTGTAGGTGATGACGTTTTTGTTGCCCGTGGCCGACACGAAGATGTCGGCCTTGTCAGCGGCGTATTCCATCGTGACGACTTTGTAGCCTTCCATCGCGGCTTGCAGCGCGTTGATTGGATCCACTTCGGTCACCCAGACCTGGGCGCTCAAGGCGCGCAATGCTTGGGCGGAACCCTTGCCCACGTCGCCGTAACCGGCCACCAGGGCCACTTTGCCGGCAATCATCACGTCGGTGGCGCGTTTGATGGCGTCCACCAGCGACTCGCGGCAACCGTAGAGATTGTCAAATTTGGATTTGGTCACCGAGTCGTTCACGTTGATGGCACGCAAGGCGAGTGTGCCTTTGGCGGACATTTCGTTCAAACGCAACACACCGGTGGTGGTCTCTTCGGTCACGCCGATGATGTTTTTCAGCCGGCGGCTGTACCAGGTCGGGTCAAGCTTCAGTTTGGCCTTGATGGCGTTGAACAGGCAGACTTCTTCTTCGCTGGTGGGTTTGGAGAGGACTTTCAGGTCTTTTTCGGCGCGCGTGCCCAAATGCATCAGCAAAGTGGCATCACCACCGTCGTCCAGGATCATGTTGGGGCCTTCAGTTTTCGAGCCTTTGGGGCCGAATTCGAAGATGCGGTGCGTGTAGTCCCAATAATCCACCAGGTTCTCACCCTTGTAGGCAAACACCGGCGTGCCGGCGGCCACCAAAGCGGCGGCGGCATGGTCTTGGGTGGAGAAAATGTTGCAAGAGGCCCAGCGCACATCAGCGCCCAGGGCTTGCAGGGTTTCGACCAACACCGCCGTTTGAATGGTCATGTGCAGCGAACCGGTGATACGCGCGCCTTTGAGTGGCTGCGCCTTGGCGAATTCTTCGCGGATGGCCATCAGGCCGGGCATCTCGGTCTGGGCGATGTTCAGCTCTTTGCGGCCCCAGGCGGCCAGAGACAGATCGGCAATAGCGTAGTCTTGGTTTTTGATCGGTTTCAATACGGCGTTCATCAGCTCACTCCAAAAGTAATTTTGAAAAAAGCCACTGCTGCGGGGGTCTTTTGGGGGGGACTCACCTCACAGAACAGTGGGTGAGCGCGGTTGATGCGGCAATCTGACTGCGGGGCTTTTCAGCCTTCGGTCGTTTTGCGCCGTCCGAGCCTCGTTCATACCGCCTGGTGGGGATTGAACTGCATCGCTCCTCGGAAGCCTGAATTGTAGCGTTGAAGTGCCGGGATTGTCCATCTTGGCAATCTTTGCCAACGAGGCTAAAATGATCCCCATGACGACCGTCACCATGAATATTTCGCTCACGGACGACTTAAAGGCGTTTGTGGACACGCGGGTTAAGTCACGGGGCTACAGCTCGTCCAGCGAATATGTGCGTGATCTTTTGCGACGGGATGAAGAGAAGCTCAAAGAGGAGCAGTTTCAGCAACTGATCCAAGCCGGCCTTGATTCTCCCATTGATCCAAGGACCTGGGAGGAGCACAAGGCTTCCATAACCCGAAGGATTGAAACGGCGCGGCAGTCGCTGTCCCGTAAAGCTGCGTGAAACATATTCTCCGAAGCACGGAAGCTTCAGAGGACATCGAGAATGTGATCTCCCACTACCTCGAAGTTGCTGACACTTCGGTGGCCAGCAGGGTGCTGGAAGAGTACGACCAAGCGCTCAACCACATTGCATCGCATCCAGGCACTGGCTCGCCGCGTTATCACCAATCCTTGAGCGGCGATGTCCTTCGGTTTTGGACCTTGAAGAAATTTCCGTACGCAGTTTTTTACCTGGAACGCGTTGACGCAATTCAAGTCGTTCGCGTTTTACACCAGTCGTCAAACATTCCAATCCATCTTGGCAACTGATTTTTTGAGTCCTCATCTTGTCTTTCACCTCCGAAACCCGCCGCCGCCGCACCTTTGCCATCATCTCCCACCCGGACGCCGGCAAAACCACGCTGACGGAAAAGCTGTTGTTGTTCTCCGGCGCGATCCAGATTGCCGGATCCGTCAAGGCGCGCAAGGCCACGCGCCACGCCACATCCGACTGGATGGAGATTGAAAAGCAACGCGGCATTTCGGTCGCCTCCAGCGTGATGCAGATGGCCTACCGCGACCATGTTGTCAATTTGCTCGACACCCCCGGCCACAAGGACTTCAGCGAAGACACCTACCGCGTGTTGACCGCCGTGGACTCGGCGCTGATGGTGATTGACGCCGCCAACGGTGTGGAGGCGCAGACCCGCCGCCTGATTGAAGTCTGCCGCCAGCGCGACACCCCCATCATCACCTTCGTCAACAAGATGGACCGCGAGGTGCGCGAGCCGCTCGACATCCTGGACGAGATCGAGCGCGAGCTGGGCATGCCCTGCGTGCCCATGACCTGGCCGGTGGGCCAGGGCAAGACCTTTGGCGGCATCATCAACCTGCGCACCAAGGCGATGACGGTGTTTGAGGCTGGCGGCGACCGGGGGCCGAAAGATTTCACAACGATCCCCCTGGCCGATCAGGCCGCCCTGCTCAAACGCTTTGGCCACGAGTTCGAAATGGCGCACGACAGCATGGAACTGGCCACCGGCGCATCGCCCGCCTGGGATCACGCGGCCTTCCTCGCCGGCAAGCAGACGCCGGTTTTCTTTGGCTCGGGTGTCAACAATTTTGGCGTGATGGAGGTGCTGGACGCCTTGGTGGATCTGGCGCCTTCGCCGCAGTCGCGGACCAGTTCTTTTGTGGTCAACAAGCAGCCGGTGATCCGGCAAGTGCAACCTGACGACACGGCGTTTTCAGGCGTGGTGTTCAAAGTGCAGGCCAATATGGACGCCAACCACCGCGACCGCATCGCCTTTGTGCGCATGGCTTCGGGCAAATATACGCCGGGCATGAAACTCAAGGTGATGCGCAGCAACAAAGAGTTGCGCCCAACCAGTGTGGTGACTTTCATGAGCCAGCGCCGCGAGGCGGTCAGCGAGGCTTATGCGGGCGACATTGTGGGCTTCACCACCCACGGCGGCGTGCAGCTGGGCGACACCATCACCGACGGCTCCGTCAACCTGCAATTCACCGGCCTGCCCTTCTTCGCGCCCGAACTGTTCACCACGGTGATTCTCAAAAACCCCTTGCGCACCAAGCAGTTGCAGCAGGGCCTGGCGCAACTGGGCGAAGAAGGCGCGATCCAGGTGTTCCGCCCGGAAGTCGGCGGCAACATGCTGCTGGGCGCTGTGGGTCAATTGCAGTTTGAGGTGGTGCAGCACCGCCTCAAGGGTGAATACGACGCTGACATCCGGCTTGAAAACAGCCAATACACCGGCGCGCGCTGGATCACGGCGGATACACCCACCGAGCTGAAAACGTTTGTCGAGGCCTACCCGATGCGCATGGCGCGTGACGCGGCCGACACATTGGCGTTTTTGTGCACCTCGCCGTATGACGTGCGGCTGGCGCAGGAGCGTTTCCCGAAGATTCATTTTCACCCGCTGCGGGAACATGCGGGTCTGGCCTTGCAAAATGCTGGCTGAGCCATGTTCCGTTCGGGCTGATCTTTGTCCCGTTCGGGCTGAGCCTGTCGAAGCCTGCACTGAGCTTGGCCGAAGGGCCCTTCGACAAGCCTGTCCTGAGCTGAGCCGAAGGGCTCAGGGCGAACGGTAGGGAGACCCCAATGTTGCCGCTTGCCGACTGGCCAGTAAAACAGCGCCGCAACATCACGGGCGTGTTCACCGACATCGACGACACCTTGACGACCGAGGGCGCGATCACGCCAGACGCCTTGCAGGCGCTGGCCGACTTGCAGGCGGCAGGCCTGCGCGTCGTCGCGATCACGGGGCGGCCGGTCGGTTGGTGTGAAGCGCTCATTCAAAAAAACCCCAAATTGGGTACGATAGTGGCCGAAAACGGTTCTGTGACACTTGTTAAGGAAAAAAATGGCATTCAGGCCACGTCAAATGGCAATAGTTTGCTATTAAAATTATACCAACAGGATGCACTGACCCGCAGCAAAAATGCCCACCGCATGCAACAGGTGGCGGCGCGCGTCCAGCATGACGTGCCCGAAGCGGCGTTGTCGCGCGACAGCGGCGGGCGCGAAACCGATCTGGCGTTTGACTACAACGAACATGCGAATTTGCCGCCTGCCACAGTGCAGCGCATCGTTGCCATTTTGCAGAGCGAGGGCATGTTCACTTCGGTGAGCAGCATTCACATCCACGGTTGTTTTGGCGAGTTCGATAAATGGCGCGGCGCCTGCTGGGTAGCGCGTGAACTGTGGGGCGTGGATCTGGCCCGCGCGCTGGACGCCTGGGTGTTTGTGGGCGATTCGGGCAATGACCAGGCGATGTTCCAGCACTTTTTGCACAGCGTGGGCGTCGCGAATATCGCGCGGTTTTTGCCGCAGTTGGCATTCAAGCCGGCTTATGTCACCCAAAACAAACGGGGCGCTGGTTTTGCAGAAGTGGCGCGGGCTGTTTTGCTCAGCCGCTAACGCAGCCGTTGACGCCACCGTCGACCTGGCCGCCGGCTCAAGTGTTCAAGCCACCTGGCATGGTTTTCACGTAGGCGTCGCGGATGTATTCGACTTTTTGCTTGAGCTCGGCTTCAGTATCTGCGTAGCGCTGGGCAATCGCGCGGAACTCCCCCTGGATATCAAAAAACGCGTTGACCAAATCGGGGTCGAAGTGCTGGCCTTTGCCTTGCAGGATGATCGCCACTGCGGCCTCGTGGGACATGCCGGCTTTGTAGACGCGGCGGCTGATCAGTGCGTCATACACGTCGGCCACAGCCATCAGGCGCGCCGACACCGGGATGTCATCACCCTTGCGCCCCTGCGGGTAGCCGCTGCCGTCCCATTTTTCCTGGTGGAACAGGGCGATGTCTTTGGCCATCGTCAAAAACTCGGCCTGCGTGCCCAATGACTTTTCGGCGTTGTTGATGGCGTCCCACCCCAGCGTGGTGTGGGTTTTCATGATCTCGAACTCTTCTGGCGTGAGTTTGCCTGGTTTGAGCAAAATCCGGTCGGGAATGCCCACTTTGCCAATGTCATGCAAGGGCGCGGATTTGAACAACATGTCGATGTTGTCTTCCGTCAGAAACTTGCTGAAGCGCGGGTTGGGCTTGAGGTGCTCCGCCAGCGCTTTCACGTAATGCTGGGTGCGCCGGATATGGTTGCCGGTTTCGGTATCGCGTGTTTCGGCCATCGAGGCCATGGTCAGAATGGTGACGTCTTGGATGGCCGTCATCTGGCGGTCGCGTTTGGCGATTTCGTGTTCGAGAAACGCGTTCTTGTTGCGCAGAAAATCCGCGCTGGCCTTGAGCGCGAGATGGGTCGCGACACGGGCCAACACCAGGGGCGGGCTCACCGGTTTGGTGATGTAATCCACCGCGCCGAGCTCAAAACCCATTTGCTCATCGGCCACGCTGTTTTTGCCGGTCAAAAATATGACCGGAATCGACCGGGTGGTGAGGTGTGCCTTGAGCTTGCGGCAGACCTCGTAACCGTCCAGGTCGGGCATCATGATGTCCAGCAGGATCAGGTCGGGCGGCTGGCTCGAATTGGCCACTGCAATGCAGGCGTCGCCCCCATTGGCCACTTGCACGCGGTAATCCGACTTCAACAGGCTGGCAATCAGCGAGAGGTCATTGGGCGTATCGTCCACCACAAGCACGGTGGCGCGTTCGATTGGCAAAGGCAAATCCATCGGCATGGAGCCCTCAAGGTGGTGGGTGGAACGCCACTATGACACAAGTCCGGCACCCAGACTGATCGCCTTTTGTGCGCAGACACGCCGCAGCTCAAGCAAAGCCTGCTCGAAATTGAAACGGTCGATCGCCAGTTTGATGGGCTCACAGTCGCGGCCAAACGCAGCCTGGAAGATATTTCGGTTTTTGGCGAAAAAGTCGTCGGCATCGAAATCCTGTTGCGCCAGCAGGGCTGCCAGGCGCTGGCACTTGGCCTCCAGCTCATCCGCCGTCGAGTTGATGGGTGTTTCTGCCACTTGCATCGGCAGATTGGCCTCAAGCGCGTGAATCAAGGCGTCCAGCCGGCTTTGAGGTTTGTCGATCAAATGTTCGATGGCTTCTTTGCCAAGGCCGTCGCGGATGGCGGCTTCAAGCGCGGCGGCATCCGCTTCCAGCGTGACGGCGCCAATGCTGCCCGCGACGCCCTTCAGCGTGTGCGCCACGCGCTCGGCCAATGCGTGATCCCCTGCGTCCAATGCGGCGCGAAGGCGCGCCATGGCCCCAGCCTGCGAGGTGCTGAATTTGCGCAGAAGCGACCCGTAAAGGTCTTGCTTGCCCATGACGCGGCGCAGTCCCAACCGAGTGTCCAGGCCCTCGATCACCAGGGCTGGCAGCCATTCGCCTGGCCGGACTTCAGTCCGCGAAGCATCGGCGTCCGCTTTGACGGGGAATTTGGTGTTGGCGACCCCCAAGCCTGCCCGCGGCTGGATCATGTAGGCGAGCAGGCGCCACAACTCGTCAGGGTCGATGGGTTTGGTGACAAAGCCCTGCATGCCGGCTTGCAGGCAACGGTCTTTGTCCCGCTGCATGGCATTGGCGGTCATGGCTGCGATAGGCAAAGCAAGGTTGCGCGGGTCGGAGCGGATTTCTGCCGTGGCGGCAATCCCATCCATGACCGGCATCTGCACATCCATCAGCACCAGGTCAAACGGCGTTTGCGCGTCGTTCATCGCAGCCACACGTTGCGCGCCGATCAGGCCGTTGTCGGCAATATCCACTTCAAACCCTGCTGCGCGCAGCAATTCTCCCGCCACCTGCTGGTTGATGTCGTTGTCTTCCACCAGCAAAATCCGCGCGCCCCCCAGCGGCAACAAGGCGTCCATCAAATCCGGCTGGGTGCTGACGAAATCGTCGCCGTCCGCTCGTCCTTCGAGCCCGCCTGGCGAGCCTTCTGCCGACGGTTTAGCCAAACCCAATCGCGCCGTGAACCAAAATGTCGCGCCTTTGCCCGGTTGGCTGCTGACACCGACCTCGCCGCCCATCAGGGTCGCCAGCCCCTTGCTGATCGCCAGGCCCAAGCCCGTGCCGCCATATTCCCGCGTGGTGGAGGTGTCGGCCTGCTCAAAACTCTGGAACAAGCGGCGCATTTGCTCGTCTGTGAGCCCAATGCCTGTATCGACAACCGAGAACCTGGCCAGCACCTCCAAACCCAGGCGTTGCTGCAGCGCCACTTGGATGCTGATGCTGCCCATAGGCGTGAATTTGATGGCGTTGTTGGCATAGTTGATGAGGATTTGGCCCAGACGCAGCGGGTCGCCCACCAACCGGTGCGGCACCTCCGGCGAAACAGAACAAGCCAAAGCCAAGCCCTTGGCCTCGGCTTTGCCACCCACCACATTCACCACTTGATCGAGCACATTGGAGAGTTCAAACGGAATACGTTCCAGCCGGAGCTTGCCGGCCTCAACTTTGGAGACATCCAGGATGTCGTCGATGATGGCCAGCAGGTGTTGCCCAGACTGCTGGATCTTGCTGACGTAGTCCACCTGGCGGGGGTTCAAATCCGTCTGGCGCACCAGGTAGGCCATGCCGATGATGGCGTTCATGGGCGTGCGGATTTCATGGCTCATGTTGGCCAGGAAACTGCCCTTGAAACGATTGGCAGCATCTGCCGCCTCCTTGGCCTGCACCAATTGCTCCTGCAGGGCGACGGCCTGAGTCGTGTCTTCCTGCAAACCGACAAAACCGGTGATATTCCCCTTTTGCCCGACGATCGGGGAGATCAGGGTGTGGCCCGGAAAATAACTGCCATCTTTGCGCTTGTTGAACAAATCGCCGCGCCAGGCCTTGCCAGCCAACACCACCTGGGCCATGGCCATGAAGTCTTGGCCCTGCTTTTTGGCGTCTGCCACCAGGCTGATATGGCGGCGCTCCAACTCTTGGGCTGAATAGCCCGTGTCTTTTTCAAATTGCGGATTGGCCCATTGGATGTACCCCTCCACATTGGTGATGACCACCGACAGCGGGCTCACGTCCAGCGCCGCGCCCATCATGTTGTAACGCGCCCTGGCGGCTGCGCTGCGCCTGCGCTCCACCAGCACCTGCGCCAAGAGCAGCCCCAAGAGCGCGAGCGCCGCGAACGCCGCAAAACCGACGGCCCAGCGCTCAAACCCGGAGACCAGCGTGCCGGTGTTGTGCAGGGACACCGCCTGCCATGGCCCTGCCGAGTCGTTCCACTCCACGGTTTTTTTGAGCACGAGGTAAGGCCGACCGCCCAGCGCCACTTCTGCCGCGTTGGGGTCAAACGGCAGCATTTGAGGTGTTTGCGCGTTGAAGCGGCTGCCAAACTGTTTGAGCGCGCGGATCTCGGCGATGCGCTGGGCGTCCGCCGGCGGAGTCAATTGCAGCAGCCAGGGTTCCCGCGTGCTGGCAAACACCACGCCTTGCGGCGAAAGCAAGACCGTATCGCCGCCTGCAAAACGCAGCACCTGGTCGATCTTGGTGCTGGGCATTTTCAGCATGACGACGCCAATCACCTCGCCCGTCTGGCGGGTGTCGCGGCGCACAGGCGCAGCGTAATACAGTCCGCGTTCATCCGACACCGTGCCCACGGCGGCATACACATTGGCCGTGCCTTGCAGGGCGGTTTTGAAATACGGCCGGAAACTGACATTTGTGCCGGTGGAGCTTTTGCCCTTGGTCGAATGCGCCACGATCACACCCGCAGCCGAGATCACGTATGCGCCGTCGGCGTCAAACAAGGCGCGGGCTACGGCCAGTTTTTCCATCGGATGCGAGGCATCCGGCGGCAGGTGGCCCAGCGCTGCCGACTTCAGCGGCCATTCATTGAGCCCCATCAGCATCGCTGCGCCTATCGCCGCCGCGCCGCTGGCTTCGACTTGCAATGCATCAACGGTGTAATCCAGCGCACGGCTAAGCCCCACGCGCTGGTCGGCGATGCGACCGCTGACCACCCATGACACCGCCAGGTACGCGCCGGCTGCCGACACCAGGCCCACCAGCACCAATGCCAGCGTGTACTGGCGCGAAAAAACGGGCAATTTGACGTTGGCCATGCTCTGATTTGCCGTTAACGCAGGCTCACATCAATGCCACGCTCAGGCGAGACAACAATACGCCGCTGCGGAATCATGGGCTGCCAGGCGTCAACGCAATGGCTTGCCAATGGACTCAAACACCGCCTTGCGGGTGGGTGGGGTCGATCCACAACACGTTTTCGGGTTGCTCGACCGGCGTCAGCCCCAGGTTCACTGCCACGGCCTCACCGTCGCTGCGACACAAAACACATTCGAGCAATTCCGTGGGGCTGGCGTTGATCTCCTGATGCGGCACGTACGGCGGCACGTAAATGAAGTCACCCGGCCCGGCCTCGGCGACGAATTCCAGCGCCTCGCCCCAGCGCATGCGGGCGCGGCCCCGCACCACGTAAATCACGCTCTCCAGATGCCCGTGGTGATGCGCGCCGGTTTTGGCGTTGGCATGGATCGTGACCGTGCCGGCCCAGAGTTTTTGAGCGCCCACGCGGGCGAAGTTGATCGCCGCTTTGCGGTCCATGCCCGGCGTTTGGGCGGTGTTGCCGTCCAGCTGACCACCGGGGATCACCCTCACGCCGTCGTTGCGCCACTTGGCCGGTATCGATGCGTTGTCGCCATCGGAATGGGTATGCGGATGGTTGTGATCGTGATCGTTGTGCTGATGCTGGCTCATCCCCTGGCTCCCGGCAGTGTGATTGCTGAGCCCACAGGGTACACCAAGCGAAAGCCCGCTGCCAGCAGGCCTGTGCTTCAAGGCCGTGCCGTGGCCGTGCGGGGAGCCAGGACGAATCAGGTGCCGCAGGCCGCCGTGGCGCTGCCGATAAAAGCCAGCGTGCCGTTGATCTTGGCCTTGTTGGCCGGGTTTTCATTGGACTTCAGCAGCACATTGGTGAACGTGGCGGTCTTGGCAGTGCTGTCAATCTTGATTTTGGCTTTTTCGGCGTCGCTGTCGGTTGTCATGTTGAAGGTCAGCAGGCTGGTGATATCAATGATTCCGGTGAAAACGACTGAATAAGATGTCGAACGATCATTTGGATACTCCCTGGGATTGGTGAAGCGGGAAGTATCGGCAGGGGTTGCGGCGTTCGCCATCCCCGGTTCAGGGGGGTGGGGACAAAAAATGGCGGTTCTGACGGTCTATCAGAGATCTGGACTGCACCCGTGGTGCTGACTTGTATGTGCTAAATC
>JANLYO010000215.1:0-10765 GCA_031365665.1 Rhodoferax sp.
GGGTAACAATTTCCCGCAGGGCCGCCCCAAGGGAAATTAGCCCCCTCGGGGGGCAGCGACCCGCGAAGCGGCGCAGCGTGGGGGTATACATATGTCTAGGGCAGTTTGATCGGCAGCGCCTCGCGCGCAAACGGCCATTTGCGGTTGAGTTCATCGACCATGCTGTTGATCTTGCGCAGGCTGGCGTCCACCTCGGTGCGCAACACGCCCAGATCGGTGGTGGCGCTGCGCACATTGCTGACCACGCCGCGCGCCTCGCTGGCCACGCCCTGCGCCTGCACCGCGACACCTTTGTATTCGACCGCGGTGGCCTGGGCTTCGGCCAGCACCGCGTCAACCTTCTTCAGGCTGTTGCGCGCCTCCGCCAGGAGGGCGTTGAGCTGCTGGATCGAGGCCTGCGTGTCGTTCATCACGCCTTTGTCGCCAAACACGCGCTGGTCGGCCTTGGCCAAGAGCGCGTTGGTTTGGTCGAGTGCAGCGATCACGCGTTGGGCGTTGGCGTCACCGCCGAGCGCCGTGCCCAACACGCCGTATTTGCCGGCCAGGCTGGTGCTCAGGTTGCCAGTGATGGTCTGCATGTTACTGAAGCTGGTGTTCAGGCTGGAGTCAGTGGCGGTGATGCGCTCGACGTTTTCAAGGAGGCTGCGCGCGGTGGCCATCAGGCGTGGAATCTCGCTGCTCGAATCGCCGCGCAGCACCGTGCGCTCGGCGTCGGGTGGCAAAGGCGGGTCGGTCAAGACGCCGCTGAAGGCGCGGATTTTGGTGTCCCCGACCACGCCTTTTTCCATCGTGAAAATGCTCGAGGTGCGCAACCATTTTGCGTCTTTGGCGGGCACGTCCACAATGATGCGCACTTTGCCATTGGGGTCCAGGTCAATGCGGCCGACGCGGCCGATCGGGAAACCTGAGAAGGTCAAATCCATGCCGACCAGAATGCCTTCGGAATCATCGGCCAGCAGCACCAGGTTTTGGGTCTTTTCAAACACGCCGCGCGCCACCATCACGTAGGCAATGAAGGCGACGATCAGGGTGGCGACAAAGGCCAGCAGCAGCAGGGCCTTGAACTCCAGATGGGCCACGGGCGGCGGCACATTCGATGATGAGGGGGGCGACGCCACCGGGGGCAAGCCGAGCGCGGATTTGTCGGGGGCTGCGGGCGTGGTGGATCCCTCGGGTTCGGTCATTTGGCCTCTATTATGCGTTGCCGTTCGGACCGGAATTGGGCTTTTGCGTGTCGATTTGTTGACGCCTTGACGCGCTTAAATCGCCAAAGTCCCCGCGTGCATCGCGTGTGTGATCAACGTCGTCCCGGTGGCCGTCTCAGCAACTATCCCAGCTGCGGCTACCTGAAGCTACGCATAGAGCAAAGCCAGCGACAGGCCTTCAACCACACACAGCGTCACCACCAGGCGCACCGTGCCCACGGGCATGGGCGACTGATCGCTGCGGTCGGGTGCATTCAGGCTGGCTGAAAGGCTGGAGGCAATCGGGATTACCGCCACGGCCAGGCTGAACAGCCCGACCTTCAGCACGAAGCCCAGTGCCACCTCGCTGTTCAAGGCCAGGCTCACGGTGCGGGTGAACTCGCCAAAGCCCCAGCGCGACAGACCGTAGATGCTCATGTAGGCCATCAAGAGCGTGACCAAGCCGCTGACGACCACCATCGTCAACACGGAGAAGCCATAGGCGATGACGCGTGGCACCAGCTCGTCGCGGATGCGGTCGGTCTCGGCGCCGCCCAGCACGTCCAGGTCGCCCGGAATATGAATGCCCGCCAAGGCTGGTTTCACGGCCAAAGCGCTGCGCATGGCCACATACAGAGCGGCCAACAGCGGGATCACCTCCAGCACCAGCACCCGCACCACCAGATCCAGCGCGATGCGGGAGAGCCCGTAGTTCAGCGCCGTGACCAACACCACGCGGACCAACACCAGGCTGACCAGCCCGGCCAGAAAAGTGAACCACGGCAGGATGCGCCAGGTGGTGGTGTAAATCTGGCGCGCAATGGTGGTGCGGTTTTGCGCGTCGTAGGTGGCGGGCGACATCATCATGACGCAGGCCATCGCGCCAAACAGGAAGACGCGCTGCCATCCGGCCAGCCAGGCCAGCACGGCGCTGCCCAGGCTGGGGCGCGCAGAAATGGAGGCCGGGTGGATCGCCATGCCTGCATGATAGCCAGCAGATGTTGCAAAGGCTGGCATCATGGAGGCCTAAGATGAATCCGAACGCACACGAGCTGTGGCGCGCGCCACGCTGGACATTTGCCCTGCTGCTGGCGCTTTTGGGCACGCTTGGGCCCTTTTCAGTGGACACCTACATCCCGGCGTTTTCCGGCATAGAGGCGGGTTTGGGCGCCTCCAAAGTCCAGCTGCAGCAGACCTTATCGGCGTATTTGTTTGGTTTTGGCGTGATGAGCCTCTTCCACGGCGCGATCTCGGACAGCGTGGGCCGCCGGCCAATGATCCTGTGGGGGCTGGCGATCTTCACGCTGGCCACGGTGGGCTGCGCCGTGTCCCAAAACATCGCCCAACTGATCGCCTTTCGCGCCATGCAGGGCCTCTCAACCGGCGCTTGCATCGTGATTGCCCGCACCATTCCGCGTGACATGTACCCGGCCCACGACGCCCAGCAGGTGATGAGCCTGGTGACCATCTACTTCGGCATTGCGATTGGCTTCGCGCCGCTGATCGGCGGCTGGCTGTTTGTCTGGCTGGGCTGGCGCAGCGTGTTCTGGTTCCTGGCGCTGCTGGGCATCGCTTTATGGCTGGTCAACTACCGCCTGTTGCCGGAAACGCTGCACACCTCGCTGCGCCAGCCGTTCCATGCCGTCAGCCTGTTGCGTGCTTATATGAAACTGGGCCGCGACCGGCGCTTTTTGCTGCTGGCGGTGGCGGTGGGTGTGCCAATCAACGGCACCTTCATGTATTTGATGTCGGCACCCGTGTTTCTGGGCGAGCACTTGGGCCTGGCGCCGACGCAGTTTTTTTGGTTTTTCCTGGTGACCATCAGCGGCGTGATGTTGGGTGCCTGGATCAGCGGGCGCTTGGCCGGCCAAATCGCGCCCAAGCGGCAAATTCGCCTGGGCTACCTCGTCATGCTGGCGGCGTCTGCGGTGAACCTGACTGCGAATTATTTCTTCAAGGCGCACTGGAGCTGGGCCTTTTGGCCTTTGTGCATCTATTGCATCGGCTGGGCGACCATGCAACCGGCGCTCACGCTCTTGCTGCTGGACTTGCATCCCGAGCGCCGTGGCATGGCCTCGTCGCTGCAAATTTTCATTGGCTCCATGGCCAACAGCATCACCGCCGGCGTGTTGGCGCCCTTGGTGATGCAGTCCACTTGGGCGATGGCGCTGATGTCGGTGGCGATCCTGGCCGTGTCGCTCATTGCGTGGCTGCTGGCACACCGGGCTTGGCCGGAGATTGGGCGGGCCGCCGCTGCGCGCCCGGCGCCAGAGGCCTCACCGGTGGCAAAATAATCCCAATTTCAGACAATATGCAAAGCCAGTTAACAAAAAGGAGATGCCATGCTTCACCCCCTGAGCCTGCCGCCGCGCAGATGGTCAACATTGGCGATGATTGCCAGCCTGGCCGCCTGCGCCAGTGCGCCACCCGACCCGAATGCCGAGAAAATCGCACGTCTCCAGAACATCGTGGTGATCTACGCCGAGAACCACAGTTTTGACAACCTGTACGGCCTCTTCCCCGGCGCCAATGGCGTGATGCGCGCCACGCCCGAGCAAGTCACGCAGTTGGACCATGACGGCACGCCGCTCAAAGAGCTGATTACCTTCACGCGCGGCCTGCCCGACCCAGCCTTTCCGCGCATGCCCAACGGCCCGCTGGAGGGCCCGTTCCGCATCGACGCGCCGCCGGTGAACCGGCCCACGTCGATGGTCGTGCCCAGCCCGATCCATGACTTTTTCTACCACCAGGAGCAGATCAATGGCGGCAAAAACAATATGTTTGCTGCCATGTCGAACGTCGGGGGCTGGAGCATGGGTTATTACGACGGCGGCCCCAACGGCAGCAACTTCAAGCTGTGGCAATGGGCCAAAGAGTACACCCTGGCTGACAACTTTTTCCAAGGCGCGTTTGGCGGCTCGTACCTGAACCACCAGTACCTGATCTGCGCCTGCACGCCCATCTTCCCGAATGCGCCGGAGTCAATGCGCGTGAAGCTCGACGCCAACGGCAAATTGCTCAAGAAACCGGGCTCGCCGTCAGCCAACGCCGGTGCCGCGCAGATTCATAGCGATGGCTTGGGGGGCCAGGTGACTCCCGACGGGTTTTCAGTCAACACCTCACAGCCCACCTACCAGCCCAGCGGCATTGCGCCCGCACCCAATGGCCTGCGCACCCATGCCAATCCGGCGGGCGGCAAACTTGGCCTGTTCAATCTGGGTGAGCCGGTGCCGCCGCAAGCAGGCAAAACGGTGGGTGACACGTTGAGCGCCAAAGGCGTCAGCTGGGCTTGGTATGCAGGTGCCTGGAATGCCGCCGTGGCCGATGGCATGCAAGCGCCCGAGGTGGCCCGCCACGTGATCTACCACCGTGAAGCGCCATCGCCGAACTTTCAGGCGCACCACCAGCCCTTCAACTACTTTGCGCGTTTTGCACCGGGCACACCCGACCGGGTTCGCCATTTGAAAGATGGCGACGACTTCCTGGCGGCCGTTGCCAGCGGCAGCCTGCCGGCGGTATCGTTCTACAAGCCGCCGGGCGCTGACAACCAGCACCCCTCCTACACCAACGTCCAGCGCGGCGACACGCATATTGCCGACGTGCTGGAGAAACTGCGCGCCAGCCCGCAGTGGAAAGACATGCTGGTGATCGTCACCTACGACGAAAACGGCGGCTACTGGGACCACGTGCCACCGCCCACCGGCCCCGGCTGGGGCGACCGCTGGGGCCCGGGCAGCCGCGTGCCAACCCTGTTGATCGGGCCCACTGTGCGCCGTGGTTCGATCGATTCGACGAGTTACGACACCACCTCGATCCTCAAGCTCATCACCCAGCGCTTCGGGCTCGAGCCCCTGCCCGGCGTGCGAGCGAACGCGGGGAACCTGGGTGCGGCGCTTAAGTAGGTTTGGGCATCAAATATCATACCCAAATTGGGGGTTATTGAGTCGAAAATCGGAGTTTGCACCGATATAACGAAGATTATTGGTCATTAGGTCACGTATTACATGACTTTGCAGCTATATATAGTATAGCAATTTAAAAACGGCGTCAGGCGGCCAATGACAACAGGCGGGTGGTGCCAGGCCGGTTTTGCAGCGCCAAATTTGCACAAGCGTATATTGGCCCCATGACAAACAAGCAGCAGCATCACCGCTCCGACCTCGCCCGCATCGCCACCCAAGCCATGCGGGAGCGCGGGCTGCAGCCGGAGTTTTCTGCCCAGGCCTTACGTCAACTCGAGCACATCCAGGGTTCAGGGAATGAAACAGGGCAGGAGATTGCCGACCTTACCGCGCTTTTGTGGTGTTCCATCGACAACGACGATTCAGAAGACCTGGACCAACTCACCGTTTGCGAGGTGCTGAAGGATGGCAAGCTCAAACTCCTGGTGGCGATTGCCGACGTCGATGCGCTGGTCAAAAAAGGCACCGCCATCGACACCCACGCGCAAGCCAATACCACGTCGGTCTACACCTCGGCGCGCATTTTTCCGATGTTGCCCGAGCGCCTCAGCACGGACCTTACCTCACTCAACCCGCAGGTGCTGCGCCTTGCCATGGTGAGCGAAATGGTCTTCAACGCCGACGCCTCGCTGGCCGGCGCCACTGTCTACCGCGCCCGTGTGCGCAACCAGGCCAAGCTGGCGTATGACGCGGTAAGCGTGTGGATCGACGGCAAGGCGCCGCTGCCACCAGCCGCTGCCTTGGTTCCCGGCATGGAGACGCAACTGCGCACGCAGGATTCGCTGGCCCAGCAGTTGCGCGCCCGCCGCCGCAGTGAGGGTTCGCTGGAATTTCAGACCTTCCAGCCGCGCGCCGTGTTTGACGGCGAGCAGGTGGTGGACATCCGCCAGCAGGTGCAAAACCGGGCGCGCCAGTTGATCGAGGAAGTGATGATCGCCACCAATGGCTGCACGGCGCGGTTTCTGGCCGCCCGCGGCGTGGCCTCTTTGCGCCGCGTCGTGCGTTCGCCCGAGCGCTGGCTGCGCATCGTGAATGTGGCCAAAGAATACGGCGAGGTGTTGCCCGAGGCACCCGATTCGAAAGCGCTGGAGGCCTTCCTGGCCAAACGCCGCAAGGCCGACCCGCTGCGTTTTCCGGACCTGTCGCTGGTCATCGTCAAACTCATGGGGCGCGGCGAATACGTGCTGGAGTCACCCGGTGGCCCGCCGATTGGCCACTTTGGTCTGGCCGTGCGCGACTACACCCATTCGACCGCGCCGAACCGGCGCTTTCCTGACTTGATCACCTCTCGGCTCGTCAAAGCCGCCCTGGCCAAACAGCCGCCGCCTTATGCCAACAGCGAGCTGGCGGCGCTTGCCGAACACTGCACGCGCCAGGAAGACGCGGCGCAAAAAGTCGAGCGCCAGATGCGCAAATCAGAAGCCGCGCTGGTGCTCGAATCGCGCATCGGCCAGTATTTTGACGGTGTCGTCACCGGTGCGAGTGACAAAGGCGTCTGGGTGCGCATCTTCTCCCCGCCCGCTGAAGGCAAAGTGGTGACCACCACCGCCGGCCTGGGCTTGGGCGACAAAGTGCGCGTGAAGCTGATTGCCACCAATGTGGAGCGGGGGTTTATTGATTTTGTGATGGGGCAAATGCAGGGCAGATAAGAAAATCAACAAGCTCAGATCAGTGAAAACAAGGCGCTTTATTTGAGTTGTGGGCAGCACCTGCTGGTGGCCAACATTAGATCGCCAGCAAGCTACCCCAGGCACGCTGGAGCTTTTTTTGATCTCCTGGGGCCAAGACGCCGGCCTTTCGGATCACCAGGCGGGCGTCCAGGGTGAACAGCTTGAGCCGAACCAGGCAAGGCGTGTTGAGCCCGGCGGCGCTTAAATCTTGAATCTGGCAGTCCCCTGGCCACGCGAATTGCCCGGCGCTGGTGATCATGGCCATCACGGCGTTTTGCGCGGACTGATTGAACGCGGCGCTGGAGAGCACGAGCGCTGGGCGGCGCTTGCTGCTGGTGCGGTCTGTGAAGGGGAAGGGCACGATGGCGATGTCAAACGCCTCAAGGCTGTGCGCCGGGAGTGAAACTGCAGCCATCACAAGTCTTTGAAAGCTTGGTCGTCAGCCGGGCTGCTCCATTCGGTCAAGGTGCCCTCGAGCGCCTGGGCGAATGCCAGATCCAGCGGCGTTGCCCGCTTGAGTGTGACTTCGTTCCCCACAATCTCAAACCCCACCAGATCTCCGGCTTTGAGCTGTAGCACTTTGCGCACTTGGGTGGGCACGGTGGTCTGGAATTTGGAGGTAAGTTTGGAGGCTTGAAGCATAGTATTACTTTCTGAAATATTATACATTCTGACAGTATAGGATACCAAGGGTTTTGGCGTTTGTGCGGCCGCATGGGGTAGGTGAGTTGCCTTGGCAGGGCACAAAAAATTTTCTAAATTGCAGGCTGCACGATATACTGTTAATTTAAACAGTAACATCGTGCAGCCCTTATTTATCAAAACTATCAAGCCTATAGCAGGTGAAAGCCAGATCTGGCGCGCTGACGAGTTGGCGACCTCTCAGAGCCAAACTGTGCCAACCGGCAGCCGTGCGTTGGACGCCCAGTTGCCGGGCAGCGGCTGGCCGGTGGGGGCGCTGGTGGAGGTGTTGCAGGCACACCCCGGGCACAACGACTGGCGGCTGTTGCTGCCTGCACTTGTCCAGACGACAGGCGTGCTGGTGCTGGTGGGCGCGCCGCATGCGCCGTTTGCACCGGGGTTGGCGGGCCAGGGGCTCGACCCGACGCGGCTGCTGTGCGTCAACACCGCCACGCCCGCCGCCCGCCTGTGGGCGGCCGAGCAGGCGCTGCGGTGCAAAGACGTGGCCGCCGTGCTGGCCTGGCTGCCGCAGGCGCGGGCAGACGCCCTGCGCCGCCTGCAGATTGCTGCCGCCGAGCACCACAAGCTGCTGTTTGTGATGCGTCCGGCGCGTGCGCAGCATGAGTCTTCGCCCGCCGTGTTGCGGGTGATCACGTCCAACCCCGCTATGTCAAAACCCGCCACCTCCAGCCCTGAGGCAGCTTCGGACGCGCCGGATGTATTGCAGGGCGACGCACTGCAGGTGCAACTCCTCAAGCGGCGAGGCCCTCCGCTGGAGCAGGTGCTCACATTGACGGCACGGCCTGCGAGGCTGGGAGCGCTGATGGCGGCCAACAAACCGGGGCGTGGCAATGCCCAGGCTGGCAATATCCAGACTGGCAAAGTGCCATGCCCCATTCAGGCTGAGTCTGCCGATGTTTTGCAACTCGCCCCGCAAACAGACGCTGAATTGCTGACTTTTCCGCAGGAGCTCAGGCATGCACTGGATCGCATTGCAGCTACTGCCTGATGCCTTGCAGGGTCAAAGCGAGGAGCACAGCGTTGCCGACCCGCTCGCTGCCTTGGCCTGGCAGGCCTTGCAGTTCACGCCCAAGGTGGCGCGGGTGGCGCTCGATGAAACCGCCGAAGCGCTGGTGATGGAGATCTCCGGCAGCGAGCGGCTGTTTGGCGGGCGCGGGCCGCTGCTGCGCCTGATCTATACAAAAAACAGCGCGCTGGCTCCCGTTAAATATACCCAGGCAGCTACATCTTTAGTAGCAATCGCGAAGCTGCAAAGGGCGGGTGAACGCGCCTCTTTGCCCCTGCACACCCTCGCCGCGGCCCGCCCCCATCTGGCCATGCTGGCGCGCATCGGCTGCACCTGCTGGGGCGACGTGCGTGCGCTGCCGCGTGATGGCGTGGCGCGGCGTTTTGGCGCCGACTTGCTTGACGCTCTGGACCGCGCCTACGGCCAAAAGCCCGAGCTCTACCCCTGGCTTACGCTGCCTTCAGTGTTTGCCGCGAAGATCGAACTGCACGCCCAGGTGGAAACCGCACCCGCGCTGATGTTTGGCGCGCAACGCCTGCTGCGGCAGCTCCAGCTCTGGCTGCGGCTGCGCAACGAAGGCGTGGCCGCGCTGGAATTCGGCTGGACCATGGACGCGCGGCGCAACACCGCGCGCGAAGGGGCGCTGACCCTGCGCACGGCCCTGGCCACGCAGGACATCGCCCACCTGCAGCGCCTGCTGGGCGAAAACCTGGCACGGCTCACGCTGCCCGCGCCCGCGCTGTACGTGAGCTTGCGCACGCTGCGCACCGAGCCGCTCGCCCTGCAAAGCGCGCCCCTGCTGCTCGAAGAAGCGCAAAAAGGCGACAGCCTGCACCAGATGGTCGAGCGCCTGACAGCCAGGCTCGGGGCAGACAACGTGTTGCAGCTGCAGACCCGGGCGGATCATCGCCCTGAAACTCTTCAAAAATGGAATTTAATTAAAAATCTGAATCAATTTAAATCATTTGAAATACCAATAAAAGGAGCTAATAAGCAAAATAATGCGAGGGTTAATGCCGTTAATTTTTTATCACCATTAGTAAAAAATAAATTTTCTAAACCTTTCGCCGCCCTTTTGCAAGCCGACGCCCTCTACCCCACCTGGCTTTTACAACCGCCGCTGCCGCTGGCCGTGTTGCACGGCATGCCGCACTACCAGGGGCCGCTCACGCTGGTGGCCGGGCCCGAGCGGCTGGAGGCGGGCTGGTGGGAAGGCCGCCACAACACCGCGCTGCGCGACTATTTCATCGCCCAGAGCGAGCAAGCGGGCTTGTTATGGGTCTTTCGGGAGCGTCTGGGGGAACGTTTGGGTGGACGTTTGGAAGAGCGGCTGGGCGAGGGACCGGGCTCACAGGCAGGTTTGAGCGCCGGCTCAGGGGCGTGGTATCTGCATGGGCGGTTTGATTAGGTGCAGACATCATGCGCCATGACTTGGCTGCCAATCTCGGGCAAATCGGCTTCTTTCAACCCAAACCCAACTGCAACCGGATAATTCGTTCCACCGCCTGCATGTCGGCCTGACTCAGCTTGCCCATGGAGGTTTTCAGGCGGCGTTTGTCTGCCGTCATGATCTGGTCGGCCATGACCTTGCTTTTTTGACCACTGACCGTGACAACGGTTTCACTGGGATAAATGCGCTCAATGTTGCTGGACAGCGGCATCACCTGCACGCGGGCAAGGTGGCGGTTGGAGGTGTCGTTGCTGACAATGACGGCAGGACGGGTTTTGCGGATTTCGCTGCCAACCGCCGGGTCAAACTCAACCCACCACACTTCGCCCCGGTTCATTGGCGGAATTCGTTCGCCGCATTGGCCGGGTTGGCATCTTGGACCAACGCGTCACCCCATTCCTGCGCCTCAGCTTCACGGGCAGCGTCGGCTGCCATGGCTTGGTAGCCAGCGTCCAGGGAATCTTCCTTCACCACATGGGGCCGCGCCAGTTTCTCCAGGAATTGGCTGATATTGCCGCGCCCAATCACTTGGTGCAGGCCGACGTAAACCGCTTCGTCGAGGGTGATGGTCATTTTGCGTTGCATGGCACGGCCTCTATTTACACGTGTACGTGTACGTGAATTAAGCCAATTTTAGATCAATTCACACGAACGTCGCCGCAGCAACACCAAAACGGGTGCCCAAGGCCTTCACCTGGCGGATATTGAGTTCCCGCTTGCCGGTCAAAATTTCAGAAACCACACCCTGGCTGCCAATTTCAGGCAGGTCACTTTGCTTGAGTCCGTTTTGC
>JANLYO010000226.1:0-4921 GCA_031365665.1 Rhodoferax sp.
TTAATTTGGTGGAATTCCACCAAATTAAAACTCGGGTTATTTATCTTCTCCCATACCCCCAAAAAATCGATGGTGTTCTTGTTTTGTAACCAATTCTTGATTAATTGTTCAGCGCCGCTAAATTTCTGAGTCATATCCGTGAGGCTGATGTAGTCTGCCTCGTTCGTCGAAATTACATGAATCTCAGTCCCTTGAACAAGAAAACTCCCTGATGATTTTGCTGACATGTGAGACTCAGGGTTTTTACTATGTGTGTGGTTTACAACAGCATCTACCGCGTCATCAAACCTGGCTGCAATCGGCTCGATGATCTGGTCTGTTTTCTTAGGCATTGGTCAACTCCTTGTAGGTCAGGCGGTGGTTGGTCATCCCTTTGGCGGTTGCATCAATGAACTGCAACGTCCCATAGGATGCCGTGTTGTGCCTAAAGGAAAACTCGTTCACGTACCTGTGAAGGTGCTTATGGCTCATGTGGTGGTAGATGCCATAGTAGCCACGTTTCAGCAGCGCCCAGAAGCTCTCAATACTATTGGTGTGGACTTGCTGGTTCACATATTCGCCGACTGAGTGATTGACGGAGCCGTGGGTGTAGCCGGTCAGTTTTTTGTAAGACTTGAAGTTGTCGGTGTACACAATGGAGCCGCTTTCAACACTTTCTGCAATGAAGCCCTGCAATGTCCTTGCGGTAGTGTCTGGGACTGTTTTTGCCACAACCCAGCCGCCGCGCTGTTTTGCGCCTACAACAATTGCTTTGCCAACAGCGCCACGGCCCCAATGCAGCTTCTTGCTGGCATGCTTGTTTTTTTCTTTGCCGCCGATAAAAGTTTCATCAACTTAAACCGTGCCGTCAAGTTGACCGCCGCCGTTAGTGCTGCCCTGATCTTTTGAAAGCCATGCCTCACGGATACGCTGGGCAAGGAACCAAGCTGATTTTTGCGTGATGCCAAGCTCTTTAGCCATCTGCGTAGACGGGATGCCCTTGCGGGCCGTGGTCATCATGTAGATCGCCATCAGCCATTTTTGCAGGGGAAGGCGAGACTCTTCAAGTACGGTGCCAGTCCTGACGCTAAAGTGCTTGCGGCAGTCCTTGCAGCGGTAAGCCATAGGCTTGTGGTCTTTGCACTCTGACACGCCGTAGCTGCCACAATGGGGGCAGTATTTTCCGGCAGTCCAGCGGCGCTCTTCAAAGTAAATTCTGGCGGACTCCTCATCCGGGAATTTCTTGAAAAGCTCGTAAAGGCTGATGATTTCTGGCTTGTCCATGATTGCATCCATTGGCTAGTTAGATGCAATTATAGCCACAATTTAAGGCTAGTCAAGTATTTTGGCTAGTTAAATATATAGCTCCCAAAAAAGGGGTTGTGGCTCTCGTGGAATATACACAATACGCTACTAAATATGTAGCGGCTTCACATCGACCCAGCGCCGCTCCTTCCACGATTGCAGCGCGGCCTCTACCAGTTGCACGCCCTTGGCACCTTCAGGCAGTGTGTATTTCCATGGTGCATCTTCCACCACATGGCGGATGAAGTCTTCCCACTGGATCTTGAAGCCGTTGTCATACACCTGCGTATCCGGCACTTCGGCCCACTGGTCAAAGAAAGGCATCATTTGCTTTTCGTCGGGGTTCCAGATGGGGCGTGGCGTGTTGACGCGGCTCTGCGCGCGGCAAGTGCTCAGGCCCGCGACTGCCGAGCCGTGCGTGCCGTCCACATGGAAGGTGACCAGATCATCGCGGCGCACGCGGGTGGCCCAGGACATGTTCATCTGCGCGATCACCAACTCGCCGTTGTGGCCGGTGAGTTCTGCGGTGGCGTAGGCGGCGTCGTCGGCCGTGGCGGTGTAGGGCTTGCCTGCCTCGTCCCAGCGCTGGGGGATGTGGGTGGCGCCCAGGCAGGACACAGCCTTGACCTCGCCAAACAGGTTGTCCAGCACATAACGCCAGTGGCACATCATGTCCAGGATCATGCCGCCGCCGTCTTCCTCGCGGTAGTTCCAGCTCGGGCGCTGTATGGGTTGCAGGTCGCCCTCAAACACCCAGTAACCAAACTCCAGGCGCACCGACAACATGCGGCCAAAGAAACCGGCACGGCGCAGCATGTCGAGTTTGCGCAGGCCGGGCAGGAAGAGCTTGTCCTGCACGACACCGTGTTTCAGGCCCGACTTTTTGCTGGCCTCCTGCGCCAGGCGCACCGTCTCCACCGCCTCGTTCAAGTTGGTCGCGATGGGCTTTTCGCAATACTCGTGTTTGCCGGCGCGGATGGCCTTGGCCAGCTGGGCCGGGCGCATTTGGGTGGTGCCGGCGTCGAAGAAGACGGTGTCGTCCTTGTTGACCAGAGCGGCGTCAAGGTCGCTGCCCCAGCGGGTGATGCCGTGGGCTTTGGCCAACGCCTCGATTTTGTCGGCGTTGCGGCCAATCAAAATCGGGTCGGGCATGACCTTTTTGCCGTTCGACAAAGTCACGCCACCCTGCTGGCGGATGGCCAGGATGGAGCGGATCAAATGCTGGTTCAGCCCCATGCGCCCGGTCACGCCGTGCATGATGATGCCGAGTTTTATTTGTTGATTTAACATATATATATGTATAAATATTAAACAAAATTATAACTAAATTAATAGCATTAAATCTATTTAATATGAGGGCTAGTTGCCAAATATATTTTAGTGAATAAAAAAATAAATTATTAACCCTTAAATCCATCCAACCCGGCCCGCGCGGTCGCCCGCAGCTTGGCCTGCACTGGCGGCAGCCAGCCCAGCAGTACGCCCTTGAGGCCCAGCGCCTGGCTCATCCATCTGTGCAGGTCAAACGAGTCCTGGTGCGTCTTGATTTTGCCGTTTTCAAAGGAGAACTTTGCCTGGATGTCGTTCACCACACGCCGCCCGGTGGCCGAAAACGTGCAGGTCGCCACCCAGTGCGCTTGGCCAGTTTTGTCATCGGCTTCAATACCGTCAAAGACTACCGTCATGTCTTTGCCGCGTGAGGTCAGCATGCGCCACATCTTGCCGGGTTCACCATTCTTCAAGCCCTGGAACACCGCGTCTGAAAACGTCGCGTCCGGGGCGTAACACGCCGCCATGGCCGCGCCGTCAAGCCGCGAGAGGGCCGTGTAGAAACGGGTGATCAGTTCGGCGTTGGGGTGCATGGCGGATCCTGGTGGGCAGGTGAATAAGGGTGCTGCAAGACGTGCGTCGGTGATTATGATGGATGCCACCATGACACTCACTCCAACAAGAGCTTTGGCCATCGGCCACGCCCAGGCCGAATTCGACAGCGGCGCCTTTCGCGACGTGCTGGCCCGGCGCATCGCCGTTGCCACCGAAAGCCAAAACCCGGCGCGTGCGCCTGAGCTGGCCGCTTACCTGCACCAGGAGATCCAGCCCGCCTTCGAGGCCATGGGCTTCAACTGCCAGACGCTGACCCACCCAGACGCGAAAGCGCCTTTCCTGTTTGCCCAGCGCGTTGAAGACGCGGCCTTGCCGACCGTCTTTGGCTACGGCCATGGCGACGTGATCCGCGGGCTCGACAAGGAATGGAAGCCCGGCCTATCACCTTGGCAACTGACCGAGCAGGGCGGCCACTGGTATGGCCGTGGCATTGCCGACAACAAGGGCCAGCACAGCGTGAACATGCAGGCCATGGCCAGTGTGCTGGCGGTGCGCGGCAGGCTGGGTTTCAATGCCAAATACTTGATCGAAATGGGCGAGGAGGTCACGTCGCCGGGCCTGCAGGCGCTGTGTGCACAGCACAAGGAACTGTTCAAGGCCGACGTGATGATCGCCTCTGACGGGCCGCGCTTGCGCGCCGACCGGCCCACGCTGTTCCTCGGCTCGCGCGGCTGCATCAATTTTGACCTGAGCATCGAAGCGCGCGCTGGCGGCCACCACTCGGGCAACTGGGGCGGGCTGATCTCCAACCCCGGCATCCAGCTCGCGCATGCGATTGCATCGATCACCTCACCCACAGGCGCGATCCTGATTCCCGAGTGGAAGCCGTCGCACTTGCCGGATACCGTGCGCCGCGCGCTGGCCGACTGTGAGGTGGATGGTGGCGCCGATGGTCCAGTGGTCGAAACTGCATGGGGCGAGCCAGGCTTGAGCCCCGCCGAGCGCGTGTTCGGCTGGTGCAGCTTTGAGGTGCTGGCTTTCAAAACCGGCAACCCGGAGACGCCCGTCAACGCCATCCCGCCGCGCGCCTGGGCGCGTTGCCAGCTGCGTTTTGTGGTGGGCATAGACGCCGCCGACATCATCCCCGCGCTGCGCCGCCACCTGGACGCGCACGGCTTTCGCATGGTCAAGCTCGACGTGCCCAAGGGTGAAATCTTCCAGGCTACCCGCATCGACCCCGACGAGCCGTGGGTGCAGTGGGCGGTGGATTCACTGGCGCAAACCAGCGGCCAGAAGCCTGCGGTATTGCCCAACCTGGGCGGCAGCCTGCCCAACGATATCTTCACCGAAACCCTGGGCCTGAAGGCCATCTGGGTGCCGCACAGCTACCCCGGCTGCTCGCAACATGCACCCAATGAGCACCTGCCGCCCGCGCTGTTGCGCGAGGCGCTGGGGCTGATGGCGGGGATGTATTGGGATTTGGGAAGTGGCGACACGCCGCATGCACGGGCCTGAGCATTGGCCTCGGTTCAACCCTGTCCATTGCCTGAAGGCGCGCTGTTGGCCGCCTGCAAAGCCACCGATGCCTATGCCGACTGCTTCAGTGTTGATGTGAACGGCGTGGTATCGCTTGAACAGTTTGTCGCTTCCTTTTACACCTCTGGCGTGTTCAAGCTAGGAGTCTGGGCGGCAGAGTAGTTTGACCGCATCCAGATGCGCGATTTGGAATGTATTTTTGAAGTTGCCGCTTGAATTCGTGCAATTTGTCGGTTGAGACGGTCTGAGCGCGTGTGCAATGAGGCAGTTCGATGGC
>JANLYO010000249.1:0-11952 GCA_031365665.1 Rhodoferax sp.
CCGCCGTTGTGACACTGATTTCCCCCAGACCCGCGGAAACAAATGCCAGCGGTGCGACTGCCACTTGCGTTATGTCAATCGCGTGGATCCCCGATGAACAATCAGCAACAGCCGTCGCCAAGCTAGCCCTGCAAACGCGTACGTTGATCGTATCGGCAACCGTACCTGGGTTGAAGTTTACGCTGAGCGAACTGGCGCTCGCAATACTAGGCACCTGCTTACCAGTTGTCCAAACACCCGCCCCCGTGCCAATACTCCACTTGAATTGCACGATGTTGCCGACTTGGAAATTTGCCCCCGAAATACTGAGCACCTGGCTAGTGTTGTTCGCAACAACTTGAATCGGGCTGACGGTGTTGACCACTGGGGCGGGGGTAGCCGCGACAGGTGCCAGGGCGACTGTCACGATCTCCGTTTTAAGCAACGCACCACCTGGAACGCTTACAGATATTGACAATGCGCCAGCAGACCCTGGCACGCATGAAAAAACTCTTTGCGTTTGGTTGCTCTGGGGACTCTCGACTGCGTTGCTGCAACCTGCCGCTTGAAAATCCAATCCAACGGGGAGGTTGAACCCAATAATGTTGCAAGCCATCGCCTGGCCCGAGACCGGTTGCTTGCATGAGATGCTGCTAACAGTTGGGGTGGTGCTGCTTTCGATTCGCCGGGAAACCAAGACGTTCTTTGAATTTGTTTGATTGAACTGGTCTGTGAGCTTTAGCAGGACAGTATTCCCGTTGGCCACATTTTTCACACCGGCATCCAGCCCAACTGATGGCTCATACAGAGAAGTTGAAGTTCCATCAGGGAACGTCCATGTGAACTTTGTAGTCCGCCCTGCGACGCCGTCGTCAATGGATGCCAATCCATTGAGATTCAGCTTCCCAGCTTGGTCAATCGTGACGGTTCCGCCCGCCACGGGTGCGTTGTCAAATGAGATATTGAAAGTCGTCGTTGATACCTGGGGAGGTACCTGCGCCGTTGTTACCTTCAGCGTGATAGTTTCTTGAGCTGCACAACTACCCAGGCAATCTACAGTCGCACTTGTCACGCTGGCCGAGGGATCAATAAATTTAATGGCAGCAGGCTTGCTGGTAGACCACTCGTATTTCAGCGTAGATGCGCCACCGGCAGACGAAGTGCCCCCATCTAAATCGATATTCACATTCTTGGATTTTGGTAGCGCCAATACTTGAATGGGATTGATTGCGGCGACGTTAAGTGCCTGTGGCGGGTAACTACCAATCCTGGCCACCTTCACAGTGGCACTCGCGTTTGGTGGATAGACCTTGCAAATTCGCTCAAAACCCGGGATGTCACTCAACGAAGTCGAATCGGCCCAGATTGCCCATAGCTTATCGAAATCCAGACCAAATTTCAGCACGGCCTCAAGGTATGCGTGCAACTGCCATTTTGCACTGCACGAAAAACTAACGCCCTGATTCAAAGACCCGGCAATCAGGTTGGACTTAATGACTACCTTTGGTCCGACAGTTACTTGCATGCCAATCAAACCGTCAAATTTGTCACCGTAGACGTCTTCCTGAAGAAATACGCCCATTTGCAGGCCAGAAAACATGTCGACACTGGCATCGCCGACAAAATTGGCCGTGACGCTTTGGGAGTCAATTTGTTTTGTGTTGGACGTTTTCGCTGGCGCACCGGCGGCTTGGCTGTACTGAACCTTGAAATAATCGACTCGAGATGTATTCAGATCGAACTGCGCGCTCGCGTCGCCATTGGCAGTAAAAACAATTTTTAACGGAATGACCCAGTTTGCGTGGGCAGCTTTGAGTACCCCGTTTGTGATCGCTGCCGCTGCCGCAGCGAAAGGCTCAGGAGGCACCGGGATTCTGAATGGGATTTTTATCGTACCCAGCAAAAATTCTTTATCCTTAATACTGAACGACCCTGTTTGAACAATTTTGACGATCCCAATCCGCTGAGCTATTCCCTCAAAGGTTACTCGGGCAGACGCTGCATCAAGATGATTTGTATCGAGATTGAAATTCAAGTCAGAAAACTTACCAAAGATTCCGACGACCCCCTCTATAAGTGCACTGCCATTTGCGTTGGCGTTAGTGAACAGGCACTTCATATCCAGCGTTCCTCCGTTAAATACGATTTCAGCTCTGGTGTACTGACTGGGCTTGGTTGCGACTGTGCAATCACTTGAAGCGATGAAAAGCCCTTTTTCGAGTGAAAAGCCAGTTGTCCACTGATCAAGTGCAGCCGTCGAAGTAGTGTCAACAGCGGCATTTGCGTGCGTCTGGGGAACGGCGCTGTTGGTAGCGACATTTGGCGCAGAAGAAATACTCAACAAATCAAAGGCATCACCCAGCGCAGCTCTCTTCACGTAGTAGACGGTGCGACCATCCGCAGTTGGATTGCCGATGGCAGTAACCATTAACAACCGATCTGGAAAAACCAAAATATCGCCTGTCGCATATACCGGCGTATTTACCAGCGATATCTGTTCGTCGGACAGCACAATGAGCGCTTGCGCCTGTGCATCCGGAACAATCTTCACATTTTGGTTGATGACCGCGACAACGCCCGAATTGGCGGCAGTGACGGGGGTAGTAGCTGTCGTCCCACCTGCCTGCCCGTTGGAACCACCCCCACCTCCGCACGACGCAAGTACCAGCAAGGAAAGCAAAGCTACACCCACCTTGCCGTTCACACGCAAAATTTCAAGCACGCGACCCATCACGCCTCCCATTTTGTTGTCTCGGCGACCTGTCCGCCGTGTTTTTCAATTCACCGCTTTACCGTGAAAGAGGCGGTGACGTATTGATTTGCCAGTCAAATCAACATTATTTGTTGTTTATTACAACAAATTACATCATTCAACAAATTACGCCGGATGTCAACACTTTGGGCTTATCCAAAGGCGTTCGGCATGCAAGACAAAAAGAAGCTATCAGGTGAGGTTGATATCGGGATCACGCTCGGGCGGGCGATTGCAGCGCAGCGCAAGGCGCTTGGCTTGAGCCAGAACGACTTGGCGGGCATGATTGAAGTTGATGCCGAAACCATTTCACGCTTCGAGAGGGGCGCAGTGTTGCCCTCGTTGCGGCGCCTGTTGCGGGTTGCGGCGGCCTTGCAGGTGAGTTTGGTTGAATTGCTCTCGCAAAGCCGCCAATTGCCCGACGACCAGCGTCAAAAGCTGCTGATGATGATGCAGGACGTCAATGAAAAAGATCAACAACTTTTGTTGGACTTTGCCAATCTGCTGCGCAACCGCTAGTAGAGGCGCTTTTGGAGGTCAACCAGGTAGCGGCCCTTTATAGATGTACGTAATAAGCTATACAAATAATAGCTACCAGCCTGCTCTTGCCGCCCGGTTCTTGGCGCACCCAGCCACCTCAAGCTGCGATATCCGTCCCTGCATACATGCGGGCCGTTGCAACGCCATCAGTTCCCAGCCAGTCTGTCGCGATGGACTCGCCCGCGCTGTAGGCCACGGCCTGCCACTGGCCGCTTGCGTCGCGGCTGTGGACTTCGACCCGCTGCTCGGTCTGGCTGATGATCCAGTAGGCGCGCAGGCTGGGAAGTTTTTGATAGGCGGCGAGTTTTTCGCGGCGGTCGATGGCGGCGGTGGATTCACTCAGCACTTCCACCACTAAGGTAGCGTCTTGCGCGACTTTGTCGTCATTGGCAACGCTGGAGCCGCAGTACACAAACACGTCGGGGTAATACACGCTGTCCGTGGCCTGCACGTGCAGCTTCATGTCGTTAATGAAGACTTGGCAGGAGGCACCTTCCAGGCGATCTCCTAAAACGCGGGCAACATTGAATGCAATCCGGTTGTGCCGCATCGTGCCGCCGGTCATGGCGTGGATGCGACCGCCGACGTATTCGTGCCGCTCCTGGCTGGCGTTGTCAAACGCCAGATAGTCAAACAAGTGAAGTGGTTTTTGTAGTGGCAGACCCATGGGTCAATTTTATAGAGTCATCCTGTCGACGGGTCAAACATTTTTAGCAACATTTTTACAACCAGAGCCGCAGCGCAAGAGCGAACGCTCTTTGCCGGGTTTGAGGCGCAAGGATTTCATTTAATTTAAATATTTAAATTGTCAATATATAAATGACAAAATTTTGCTTTAGGCCACGTTATTTATATAATTTTTGCTATTGTTATTTTATATAAATTTTTTAATAAATTTACAATAATATTAAATTATTTAATAATAAACGATTATTATATAATCAAGTTAACTTGCTTATCAACAATGATTCAGCCGTCAATGGAGCCCATTTTTTGCACAGCGCGGCGCGTCAGCGTTTCAGCTTCGCCCGAGGATGCGCCGCATCGTAGATTTTGGCCAGGTGCTGAAAATCCAGGCGCGTGTACACCTGGGTGGTGCTGATGTTGGCGTGGCCCAGCAGCTCTTGCACGGCGCGCAGGTCGCTGCTCGATTGCAATACGTGGCTGGCGAACGAGTGGCGCAGCATGTGCGGGTGCACCGGCATGGGCAAACCCGCTTGCAGGCTGCGCGCGCGCAGGCGCTGCCAGATGGACTGGGAGGTGAGCCGCGTGCCGTTGCGGCCAATAAACAGGGCGGCTGACGATGTGGCGAGCCCTTGGCCCCGCACGTCAAGCCAGGCCTGCAGCGCTTCAACCGACTTTTGACCCAGCGGCGCTATGCGGCGTTTGGCGCCTTTGCCCAACACGTGGGCTTCAGCGGCAGCCAGGTCGATCCAGCCGCGTGCGTCTTTGCTCGCGGCCACGTCCAGGCCCGTGAGCTCAGCCACGCGCAGGCCGCTGCCGTACAGCAGCTCGACCATCGCCACGTCCCGCGCCTCCAGCCAGGGGTTGGCTGCCTCGCGCTGGAAACCGGCGAGCCGCACGGCGTCATCCACGCTCAGCGCCTTGGGTAGCGGCTTGGGCGCTTTGGGCGCGCGCACGTCGACCACCGGGTTGTTCGTGACCAGGCTTTCGCGCCCGGCCCAGGCGTAAAACCCGCGCCAACCCGACAAAATCAGCGCGATGCCGCGCGGGCTGCGGCCACCGGCGTGCATACGCGCCACCCATTGGCGGATGTGGGTGTTTTGAACCTGCAACAGATCGACCTGGGCTTTGGCGGCGTATTCGGTGAGTTTTTGCAAGTCGAGGCTGTACAGCTCGACCGTGCGGGGGGCTAGGCGTTTTTCTACGCGGACGTGTTGGAGATAGCGCTGGGCCAGGTTATCCGCAATTGGGGTCAGAGCCCAAATTTTCTCGGCCTTTGGCCGACCCTGCGGGTGCTGCGCAGAAAAATTGCGATCTGACCCCAATTGCTACCTCAGTCTTGAGAGCGCGGCGCTGGCAATCTCGGCGATGCGCTGCAGGAAATCTGTGCCCATGTCGCTGTTGAAGCGCTGGGCGTCGCTGGAGGCCAGCACCAGCATGCCAAAGGCCGGTGTGACGCGCCCGACCGAGGCCACGCGCAACGGCAACAGCGCCAACGACAGCGCGGTTTGCGGCTCGGGCAGCCAACTGACCGCCTCAAAGCCGGTATTGAGGCCGCAAAACGGCTCCATCAGGCTGGAGGCGAAGACTTTGGCGTCTTCGCTGACGCCTTTGGCAAAGGGTGCGGCCTGCAATGTGGGCTCGACACCCCAGACCTTGATGGCAACTTGCGGCACGAGAAAATGGTCGCGGATTTCATTGGCGACCAGCTCGGGCATCGAGGCTGAGTCTGCCGCCAGAAACAGGCTGCGCGTCCAGGCCAACAGCTTCTCGGACAACATGGTGTTTTCATTGCCGTTGCGGATCATGTCCATCATGCGGTGCTCGATGGCCTTGATCTTGTCGCGCAGCATCTCGGCCTGGCGTTCTTGCAGGCTCACCGCGCGTTTGCCGTGCGGGCTGGTCAGTTGCACGCTGGCCAAAAGCTCGGCGTGGCGCTCAAAAAAATCAGGCGTGTTGACCAGGTAGTTGGCGATGTCGTCTTCGGTGATCGGGTTGGTGAGTTGTTGCGTCATGCTGGTCTGCGGTTTGGGTTCAAATTGAGTGGTTCAAAAGCTGTCAGGCAGGTCGATTTCGCCTTCAAACACCGTGTTTGCGGGGCCGGTCATCAGCACCGGCGCATCGCCGCCGGGCCATTGGATGGTGAGCAGGCCGCCGCGCGTCTGCACGTCCACCGTGTCCGACAGCAGCCCCAGGCGGATGCCGCAGACCACGGCAGCACAGGCGCCGGTGCCGCAGGCCAGCGTCTCGCCCACGCCACGCTCGTACACACGCAGGCGGATGTGGGAGCGCCCCAGCACCTGCATGAAACCGACGTTCACGCCTTCTGGAAACGCGCTGTGGCGCTGCACACGCGGGCCCAGTTCCTCGACCAGTGCGGTGTCGACATCTTCGACCTCGAGCACCGCATGCGGGTTGCCCATGGAGACGACCGCCACCGAGGTGATCGTATCGCCGGTGCGGTCGGCCTCGCCCGCTTCGAGCACCAGCGGCCAGACCTGCAAAGTGCCATTCGCGGGGTCGTTTGCATCGTCATCAGCCCCGTCGCCGCTGTTTCCGCCCAGGCCCGACAGCCCCGGCGGCACAAACGGAATCTTGGCCAATGCAAACACCGGCGCTTCCATATCCACCGTGACCTGGCCGTCAGGCTGCCATTGCAGCTCGAGCAGGCGGTTCATGGTTTGTACCTTGACTGCGGTTTTTGCCGTGAGCTGATGGCGCCGCACAAAGCTCAAAAAGCAGCGCGCGCCGTTGCCGCACTGCTGCACTTCACCACCGTCGGCATTGTGGATTTTGTATTGAAAATCGACGCCAGCGGCCGGCGAGGGCAACACGCTCAAAATCTGGTCTGCGCCCACACCAAAATGCCGGTCTGCCAAGAAGCGGTAGTGCTCGGCCGTCAAATTCAGCGGCGCGCGGGTTTCGTCGAGCACCACAAAATCATTGCCGGCGCCCTGCATTTTGGTGAATTTGATCCTCATGCCGGGGATTATCCATTTATCCTCTGCGCATCTTCATTAATTCCAATTGAAAGCATGCGATGAGAATTCCAGACTGGACCGCCGACCTCAAACCCCAACCGCTCGACCTGGTCGATGCCGTCAAAAAACGCCGGGGCGGTGAACTGATCGAACTCGACAGAGTGCTGCTCTGGAGCGAGCCCATCGCGCGCGGCTGGAACGTTTACCTGGGCGCTGTGCGCACCGCCCTGCCCACCAGCCGCAAACTGCGCGAGTTGGGCATCCTGACCGTAGCGCTGTGCACCGGCGCCGACTACGAATACAAACACCACGCACCGGATTTTCTGGCCGCAGGCGGCAATCAAGGCGAACTGGACGCGCTGAACCGCTTCATCAGCGCCC
Source organism: Rhodoferax sp. (assembly GCA_031365665.1). Classification (GTDB taxonomy): domain Bacteria; phylum Pseudomonadota; class Gammaproteobacteria; order Burkholderiales; family Burkholderiaceae_C; genus JANYCG01. Next base: position 7,318 of record JANLYO010000249.1, read on the forward strand.
ACCCGCGCGGCATCGTTGCCGAGGCCGCGCTTGCTGCGCCTGAGGCCGCCGTCATTGAATATGCCGTGCAGGTGACGCTGGACGTGCGCGTGAGCGACGCCGTGTTTGCCAAAATGCAAACCCATTTCGACACCACGCAAATAGTGGAGATCACCACCGCCATTGCCGCCTACAACATGGTGGCGCGGATTCTGGTGCCATTGGGGATTACGGGGAAAGATTGAAGCTTATTCAGCCTTGATATTGTTCTCCCGCACCACTTTGCCCCAAATCTCCATCTGCTTTTCGATAAACACCCGCGCTTGGTCGCGCGTGCCGCCGACGACATCGATACCTTGGCTGTCGAGGCGTTTGGCGAGGTCGGGCTGTTTGAGGAGTTTGTCCAGTTCGGCGTTCATGCGGGCCATGATGTCTGCTGGCGTTTTGGCGGGGGCGAGCACCGCCCACCAAGCGGGGGCTTCAAAACCGGCGAAGCCGCTTTCAGCCAGCGTAGGCACATCGGGCAAATCTGGCGACCGTTTGCTGGTGGTCACCACCAGCGGGCGCATGCGTTTGTTGTCGATGTGCGGCTTGGTCACAAACACCGAGCCGATGGAGAGCGGCACATGGCCGGCGACGGCATCGGTCATCAGCGGGCCGCCGCCTTTGTAGGGGATGTGGGTGAAGTCGAGGTTGCCGTTTTTGGCGAGCAGGGTCATCGCCAGATGGCCCAGGCTGCCGGATCCGACGGTGCCGAACGACACGCCGCCTTTGGTTTTGGCGGCAGAGACGACGTCGGCAAAGGTCTTGTACGGCGAGCCAACGTGGGTGGCCAGCACCATCGGCGCGGTGCCGACGAGGATGACCGGAGCGAGGTCTTTTTTGGTGTCAAACGGCATGTTGGGGATCAAACTCGGGTTGACGCCGTGGGTGTCGAACACCACCGCAAAGGTGTAGCCGTCTGGCGATGAACTGGCCACCGCAGCAGTGCCAATCGAGCCGGAAGCACCAACCTTGTTCTCCACAATCACGTTTTGACCGAGTGAAGCCGACAAAGCCGGTGCCAGCAGCCGCGCCACTTGGTCGACCGAGCCGCCGGGCGGAAACACCACCACCAGTTTGATCGGCTGCTTGGCGGGCCAGCTTTGGGCATGGGCCGGCATGGCAGTGCCGGCCAGCGTGAAAAGTGCGGCAGTTGCGACGCTTGCGCCAGCCACGAAGGGCACAACAGGTGCCAAAATGCCTGCTACCTGTTTGATTGCATCTTTCCAAATATTTTTCACAGTGTTGGATCCATTTTGGATTTCTTGAACTCGCGCTGCAGTATGCCGTGCTATGCCCGTTTGCAAAACCCGATTTACCCCTAAACCCCCACCCCAACACTACACACCATGCCACGTCCATCCCAACTCCTGCACGCCCAGCGCGAACCCGTTGCCACCCGCCCTGCCGCCACCGTCTTGCTGCTGCGCGACGGCGTCAACGGCGTGGAAGTGCTGATGACGCGCCGTTCGATGACGGCCAGCTTCGCGCCAGGCGCCTACGTGTTCCCCGGCGGCGTCGTCGACGCGCTGGACGCCGCTGCACATGCGCAGGCGCGCCATCGTGCGACGCAAAGCGACCTGCATCTGACGCAGGCCATCGCCGCCATACGCGAGAGTTTTGAAGAATTGGGCGTGCTGTTTGCACGGCGTGCCGACGGCACCATGGCCGACGCAACGGACATTGCCGCGCTGGACCGTAAGCAGCCCTTCATCGCCCAGTGTGCCGTGCGCGGCCTCGTGCTGGCGGCTGACGAGGTGTTTGTGCTGGCCCACTGGATCACCGACCGCGACCTGCCGCGCCGTTTTGACGTGCCCTTCCTGGTGGCACGCATGCCCGAAGGGCAATCACCGGTGGCCGACGAATCCGAGCAGTTCGAGCCGGTGTGGGTGCGACCGGCCGACGCCCTGCACCGCCATAAAGACGGCAACTTTTTCATCATCTTCCCGACCATCCGCACACTCGAGCGCTTGCAGGCGTTTGCCACGGTGGCCGACGTGCTCAAGGCCTGCGCCGCCACCGAGCAGCCGCTGTGGACCAGTTGCCCGCGGGGCGGCTTTCTGCAAGGCCGCGAAGAGCGCTTCATGGAGCATGAGCAGGCGCAGGGCTTTGGCGAACTGGAGCTGGTCAGCCCTGATGGGCAGATGGTGCACACGCTGGACTGGGGCACGAACGCGCCGGTGCGCCTGTTGAAAAACGTGATCCGCGTCACAGCCCCCAACCCCGGCGCGATGACCGGCCCTGGCACCAACAGCTATCTGGTGGGCGACCCGCACACGGGCTACATCGCCATTGACCCGGGCCCCAACGAGCCCGAACACATCGAGCGGCTGTGGCAGGCGGCGGGCGGCGACATCCGGCTGATCGTCTGCACACATTCGCACCCGGACCACTCGCCGGGGGCCAAGCCCTTGCAGGCGCTTTGCCGGAACAGCCAAAACCCCGTTCGGGCTGAGCCTGTCGAAGTGCCAGGCCGGGCTTCGACCCTTCGACAGGGTCAGGACAGGCCAGGCTCAGCCCGAACGGTATTTCCCCAAATTGTCGGGCTGCCCAGCGCGCCCACGGCCAACGAGCAGTCGCAGTTCGTACCCGACCGTGCGTTGCTGGACCAGGAGTTGCTGGCAGTTTCCGGCACAGGGCATAACGGCGCTGACGCAGGCATCGGCCATACGCTGAAGGTGGTGTTCACCCCCGGCCACGCGGCCAACCACCTGTGCCTGGTGCTGCTGGAAGACGGCCTGCTGTTCAGCGGCGACCATGTGCTCAACGGCAGCACCACCGTGGTGAACCCGCCTGACGGCGAGATGACGGCGTATCTGGAGTCGCTTGATCTGCTCACAGCGGCCTGCAAACAGCACGACATCCACTTCATCCTGCCCGCACACGGCTATGTGCTGGGCGACGCCCGCGGCGCGATTGCGCAGCTGAAGGCACATCGGCTCAAGCGTGAGGCCAAGATTTTCAAGGTCATGCAAGCCGACCCGAACGGCAGCATGGATGACTGGGTCAAGCTCGCCTACGACGACGTGCCCACCCGCCTGTGGCCGGTGGCCAAACGCTCGATGCTGGCGCACGTGCAGCGGTTGCAAGCGATGATGTGAAACTGCGACCTGTCGCCGGAATCATTTGAACGCTATATTTTATATAGCTAACTATTCAATAAATACGAGACCTAGAAGCCAATTTTTCTTGAGAAACAGCCTGAAGGCGGACGAAATGCACATTTCATACCCATATTGGGTATGATGATTTTCACAGATCGTACTCGCCCGGCGTATCGGGCAACACGCTCAGGTCCAGCGGCCGCACGGCGCCCATCCACATCGCGCGGTCGCGGTGGTCCACCAGGTCAGAGTCGCTGATCGGGTGGATGAACACCACCAAGCCGTTGCGGTGCATGGCCAGCCAGGGGATCACCTCCCCAAACAGCGCAGGTTTGAAGGCGAGTTGGCAGCTCCAGTCAGGGTGCGGCCCCACAGGTTTTTCATGCACGCGGCCCATTTTCAGAGGAAATTTGGCGGCAGCAGCCTCGCACAAAGCGCGCGCCTGTGACAGCGTTTGCGCATTGAAATAGACGTGGGCGTGAAAGCCGTGAACCGTCGGGCTCGGCTTTGAAATTGGGGTGTCAGCAGTTACCATGCCCGCCATGATCGCAGAACGCAAGCCGCCGCGCAAAACTGGCCCACCGCATGCCGAAAGTGAGCGCCTGTCCAAACGGGTGATGGCGCTCAAAGGCTGCTCGCGCAGCGAGGCCGAGCGTTACATCGAAGGCGGCTGGGTGCGTGTAGACGGCCAGGTCATCGAAGAGCCGATGTTTCGCGTCGTTGGCTTTCAGGCGGCAGGCGGGGCCGCAAGCCACTCACGCGCGCTCGCCCCGTGCGTGGAGGTTGACGCCGATGCGAGCCTGCTCGAAGCCACCAGCGTCACCCTGCTCTTGAACAAGCCGCCGGGTTTTGACGCCATGGCCGCACTGGGCGTCCACGGCACGGGCCGACACAGCGTGCAAAGTGCGCAGGCCCTGCTCAAGGCGAATGCGCATTTTGCCGGTGAAACCACGCACCCGCGCGCGCCAGAGCGTATCTTGAAACGCCACTTCTCCGGGCTCACGGCCTGCATGCCGCTGGAAACCGCTGCCAGCGGGCTCATCGTTTTCACGCAGGACTGGCGTGTGGCGCGCAAACTCATCGAAGACACGGCGCTGATCGAGCAGGAACTGATGGTCGAGGTGGCGGGCGCGGTGTCGCCGGAAGCCCTGCAACGATTGAACCATACTGGCAAGCGAGAAGATGCAGCCGTTCCGCCCGTCAAAGCCAGCGTCAACAGCACCTCGGACACATCAACCCGGCTGCGTTTCGCTGTCAAAGGCAGCCACCCCGGCTTGATCGCCTGGCTGTGTGAACGCGCCGACTTGAAAATCCGAAGCATGAAACGCATCCGCATCGGCCGGGTCGGCTTGGGGCCGGTGCCAGCGGGGCAGTGGCGGTATTTGCAGGGGCAGGAGCGGTTTTGAAAAGTTTTCTTCCGCGCGTTGCCACTGCGCGCAATGCGCTAAAGAAAAAAGTGTGAAGCCCACCGATAAGCCGGATTCTGTGCAACTGCGCGACCTTGCGGACC
>JANLYO010000263.1:0-7490 GCA_031365665.1 Rhodoferax sp.
TCTTCAATAGCCTGGACGCTCTGGAAACTCATCTGGAGTTAGCACTCAAAACGCTGGAAAACAACCCCAACTCAGTCCACTCTATCGTCTCTTGGCCCTGGATTGTTGGGGTACTTATTACTTCATTAATGAATTAGAAATTGAATTAGATGAAATGGCACTATGTAGCTATTAAATATATAGCAAATGAAATTGACCCCACTCCTCAGCGACCGCAAGTTGCGGCACGCTGGCGAAAATGGAGCCTCCTCAAGCCGCCACAGAATCCGCCAGATCCGTGTATTCCTCGACCTTGTCGAAGTTCAAATACTGGTAAATCTTGCTGCCGTCGTTGTTGATCACACCCATGTCGGCCATGTATTCGGCTTTGGTGGGAATGCGGCCGAGTTTGGAGCAGATCGCGGCCAGCTCGGCGGAGCCCAAATACACGTCGGAGTTTTTGCCCAGGCGGTTCGGGAAGTTGCGGGTGGAGGTGGAGAACACCTTGGCGCCCTCCTTCACCTGCGCCTGGTTGCCCATGCACAGGCTGCAGCCGGGCATTTCCATGCGGGCACCGGCCTGGCCGAGCACGCCATAGTGGCCTTCTTCGGTGAGCTGTTTGGCGTCCATTTTTGTGGGTGGCGCCATCCAGAGTTTCACGGGGATGTCGCGTTTGTTCTCCAGCAATTTGGAGGCGGCGCGGAAGTGGCCGATGTTGGTCATGCAACTGCCGATGAAGACTTCGTCGATCTTCGCACCGGCGACTTCGCTGAGGGTTTTCACATCGTCGGGGTCGTTGGGGCAGGCGACGATGGGCTCGTGGATGTCGACCAGATCAATGTCAATCACGGCAGCGTATTCGGCGTCGGCATCGCCTTTGAGCAACTGCGGGTCGGCCAGCCAGGCTTCCATCGCCTTGATGCGGCGGTTGATGGTACGCACATCCGAATAACCGGTGGCAATCATCCACTTCAACATCGTGATGTTGCTGCTGATGTACTCCATGATCGGCTCTTTGTTCAGGTGCACGGTGCAGCCGCCTGCGCTGCGCTCGGCCGAGGCATCTGAGAGTTCAAAGGCTTGCTCCACCTTCAAATCAGGCAGGCCTTCGATTTCCAAAACACGGCCAGAGAAGATGTTCTTTTTGCCTTGTTTGGCGACCGTCAGCAAGCCGGCCTTGATGGCATACAGCGGAATCGCATTGACCAGGTCACGCAGGGTGACGCCCGGCTGCATCTTGCCTTTGAAACGCACCAACACGCTTTCGGGCATGTCCAGCGGCATCACACCGGTGGCTGCGCCAAAAGCGACCAGGCCGGAGCCCGCCGGGAAGCTGATGCCGATGGGGAAACGGGTGTGGCTGTCGCCGCCCGTGCCCACGGTGTCGGGCAAGAGCATGCGGTTGAGCCAGCTATGAATGATGCCGTCGCCAGGGCGCAAGGAGATGCCGCCACGGTTGCTCATAAAAACAGGCAACTCGTGGTGGGTTTTGATATCCACGGGTTTCGGATAGGGCGCGGTGTGGCAAAACGATTGCATCACCAGGTCGGCGCTGAAGCCCAGGCAAGCCAGGTCTTTGAGCTCATCACGCGTCATCGGGCCGGTGGTGTCTTGTGATCCGACGGAGGTCATGCGCGGCTCGCAATACGTGCCGGGACGCACGCCTTGCTGGTTGCCGTTGACCACCGGCAAACCAATCGCGCGGCCCACAATTTTTTGCGCCAGGGTGAAGCCTTTGTGGGTGTCAGCCGGGATGCTGGGCAGGCGGAACAGGGTGCTGACCGGCAAACCCAGCGCCTCGCGCGCCTTGGCAGTGAGGCCGCGCCCGATGATCAGGGGAATGCGGCCACCGGCGCGCACTTCGTCAAACAGCACATCACTTTTGACCTTGAACTCAGCGATGACCTTACCGTCTTTCAGCGCCTTGCCGTCAAAAGGCCGCAGCTCGATCACGTCGCCCATGGCCATTTGGCTCACGTCCAGCTCGATCGGCAAAGCGCCGGAATCCTGCATGGTGTTGTAGAAAATCGGGGCGATTTTTGAACCGAGGCAAATACCGCCAAATCGTTTGTTGGGCACGAAGGGGATGTCTTGGCCGGTCCACCACAACACCGAGTTGCCGGCCGATTTGCGGCTGGAGCCCGTGCCCACCACGTCGCCCACATAAGCGATCAGATGGCCTTTGGATTTGAGATCGGCGATGAACTTGATCGGGCCGCGTTTGCCGTCTACTTCGGGAGTGACCCCCGGCCGGGCGTTCTTGTGCATGGCCAGCGCGTGCATGGGAATGTCGGGACGGCTGAACGCGTCGGGCGCGGGCGAGAGGTCGTCGGTGTTGATCTCGCCGGCCACCTTGAACACGGTGAGCTGGATGGATTGGGGCACTTCAGGGCGGCTGGTGAACCACTCGGCATCGGCCCAGCTTTGCAGCACGGCTTTGGCGTGGGCGTTGCCTTGGTCAGCTTTTTCCTTCACGTCATGGAACTGGTCGAACATGAGCAGGGTTTTCTTCAGGCCGTTGGCCGCCGCTTGGGCGACCGAGGCACTCGCGTCACCCAGCAAATCGACCAGCGGGCTGATGTTGTAGCCGCCCAGCATGGTGCCCAGCAGTGCGGTGGCTTTTTCGCGCGTGATCAAACTGCATTTTTCTGTGCCATGGGCAACTGCGGCGAGGTAACTGGCTTTGACCTTGGCAGCGTCGTCCACACCGGCGGGCACGCGGTAGGTGATGAGATCGACCAAGCCCGCTTCTTCGCCCGCTGGCGGCGCTTTCAACAGCTCGATCACAGCGGCAGTTTGTTTGGCTGAAAGCGGCAACGGCGGAATGCCCAGGGCGGCGCGCTCGGCTACGTGGGCGCGGTAAATGGCTAAAAATTCGTTTGACATGGTTTCACTCCTTCTGCTTCATCAAAAATGCACAATTGAAATCCGGCTATGGCCTGTAGTTGCTCACTATTTTGTAGCGTTCGGCGTCGGCGATTTAGCGGCCTCCGGGCCATCCAGAATATGCTGGCCGGGGTTTTTCTCAAGCGCCGCTGCCACTGCCGTTTGGGCCGGACTCATGCAGGCGTCGGCCAGGCGCTGGCCGAGTTTTTGGTTCATCAGCATGGACTTATTCGCCAGTTGTAGCCAGACCGTGCCGGCCTTTTTGTCTTCAAGGCGAATCGCGCCGGTGGTGGTTTCCACGGGGAACATGCGGTATTTTTTACCTGCCGCTGCCACATCAAAATAACCGGGCGTTTTGGCGTCGGCTTGGATCGTCACGGATTGACCCAGCTCACACGGCAAGCGGCCCCGGTACACACGTTCGGCAATGGCCAGCTCACCGGGCGTCAGCGCAGCTTCAGCCGCGTCGACGCCTGCTGCGATTTGCGGCGCTTTGGCTTTGAGCTCAGCGCGGCTGGCGCTTGGGGCCTGGGCGGCAACTTGCACCGCGCTCATAAAAATCGCAAATCCAAAAAACCATTTCATGGCCGGTCCTCTGAAAAGTAGTGCCGCACGCCTGCGGGCAAGGTGCGACCGGTCTGACTGGCGCGCTCCAGCACCTGCCAGTAGTAGCGATAACTGGCGCGGTCATGCAAACGCCCCTTGGCGTTGATGGGCGCCCATTGGGCTTTTTCAGCGGCGGCCACGATGCTGGCGGCCTCGTCAATTTCTTCGTCTGCTGGCGCCAGGGCTTCCAGAATCGGCCTGATCTGGCTCGGGTGGATGCTCCACAAACGCGTAAAGCCAAACTCGCGTGACGCCCGCCGCGCGGCGGCTTTCATGGCTGCCGTGTCATTGAATTCGGTGATCACGCTGTGGGCGGGCACTTTGCCGGCAGCGTGGCAGGCGCTGGAGATTTCAAGCTTGGCACGGGTGATTAACGGGTGGTCAAACTGGCCCAAGTTGCCGCCGCTTGAAACGACATCCATCGCGCTGGCGGGGATCGCGCCGCCGTGGGCAGATACAAAGTCCATCATGCCGAAGCTTAAAGACTCAATGCGCGGGTGCGCGGCAATGGCATGTGCGTTGTGCACAGCGTTGGCCGATTCGATCAGCGCATGTAGCGCGATTTTGTTGCTGCGTTTGAGTTGCACTGCCGCAGCGTCAATCGCTTTGACCGCAAGCTCAATGTCGGCCACGTTTTCCACCTTGGGGATCATCAGGTGGCACCAGACATCGCCCGCGCCTTCAACCAGGGTTTTGACGTCGTTGTGGAAAGCCGAGTGATCCACCGGATGCACCCTGGCTGCGATCCTTGGCATTTGGCGAGCCCATTTGGCGGCATCTCCGACAGCTACTTTTTTGTGAGCATCATAGGCATGACTAGCGAGGGCCACCACCATTTTTGCGTGCTCAAACTCGCCCCCCACAGGCGCACCGTCTTCACAATCCAGCGTCACATCAAACACGCAGTTGCCGAATTCTTCCGTCATCTGCGCCTGTAGCCCCAAGCTTTTGAGCATGCGCGCCTCGACGCCGCTATAGTGGTCACATACGGGCATTAGCCCAGTGACCGCCTGCGCGCCGAGTAGCACTTGCCTGGGATGCATCATGGAGCCCCCACGCTTGTCACTGCGTGTACTACGCTGCCCCCCGAGGGGGCTAATTTTTCTAGGGACGGCCCGTCGAAAAATTGTCCGTATACGCAGGAAAATAGGGTCATAAGCGGCTTCAGGGGTTACAGCAAGTGCGAAACACCCGCCTGCTCTTCTTGTAGCTCTTTCAAGGTCTTGTTGATCGCCGCTTGGCTGAATTCGTCCACCGGCAGGCCTTCAACGACTTTGTATTCGCCATTGGCGCAGGTGACAGCGACGCCAAACATGGTGTCCTGTGGAATGCCGTAGTGGCCGTCAGACGGAATGCCCATCGTCACCCATTTGCCGTCGGTGCCCAAGGCCCAGTCGCGCATATGGTCAATGGCGGCATTGGCAGCCGAAGCGGCCGACGAGACACCGCGCGCCTGAATGATGGCGGCGCCGCGCTTGCCCACCAGCGGAATGAAGGTGTTGGCGTTCCAGTCGTGGTCGTTGATCATGTCCTTGACGCTGGCACCACCGACTGTGGCAAAGCGGTAGTCCGGGTACATGCTGGGCGAATGGTTGCCCCACACGGCCATTTTTTCGATATCGGCGACGGCTTTGCCGGTCTTGCTGGCCAGTTGCGAGATCGCACTGTTGTGATCCAGGCGCAGCATGGCGGTGAAATTTTTGCGCTGCAGGTCAGGCGCGCTTTTCATCGCGATCCAGGCATTGGTGTTGGCCGGGTTGCCGACCACCAGCACCCTGACATTGCGGCTGGCCACCGCATTGAGCGCCTTGCCCTGGGCCGTGAAAATCTGCGCATTGGCGGCCAGCAAGTCGGCGCGCTCCATGCCGGGGCCACGCGGGCGCGAACCGATCAAGAGCGCGTAATCGACGTCCTTGAACGCGGTCATCGGGTCGCCATGGGCTTCCATGCCCACCAGCAGCGGGAAGGCGCAGTCCTGCAACTCCATCATCACGCCCTTGAGCGCCTTTTGCGGGCCTTCGACCGGCACTTCGAGCAGGCTCAGGATGACGGGCTGGTCTTTGCCCAGCATTTCGCCGGAGGCGATGCGAAACAGGATGGCGTAGCCGATTTGGCCGGCAGCGCCAGTGACGGCCACACGCACCGGTTTTTGAACGGGCTTTTTGCTCATGGGAGAACTCCGAAGGATGGTTGAAAAGGGATGTGGGCAAGTGGTGCAATTCAAGGCGGCAGACGGGCGGGAAAGCGCTCCGCTGGCGGCTTGGCAAGACGTGGAAGTTTACCCCCGAATTGGTCATAAGGTCAACGTATCTTATGTCTTATATAAGATAGAATCGAAGTCCATGATTGCAACCCCTGCGTTCAGCCCTTTGTACCAGCAGATCAAGGCTTTGATCCTGCAAAGCCTGCTCGCGGGCGAGTGGAAACCGGGTGAATCCATTCCCAGTGAGATGGATCTTTCCACCCGCTACCGGGTGAGCCAGGGCACGGTGCGCAAGGCAATAGACGAGCTCGCTTCCGAGAACCTGGTGATGCGCAGGCAGGGCAAGGGCACTTTTGTCACCACCCATGTCGAACAACACGCGCAATACCGCTTTTTGAAGTTGATCCCGAACCACGGCGACCCAAACAGTGAAGGCCCGGCGGAGCGCGACATCATCGACTGCAAGCGCCTGCGGGCCACGGCAGACGTCGCACGGGCGCTGGCGCTGCGCCCAGGCGACGCGGTGCTGCAGGCGCGCCGGGTTTTGTCTTTTGCCAAACGCCCGACTATCCTGGAGGACATCTGGCTGCCCGGCGGCCCTTTCAAAGGGCTCACGGCAGAGCGCCTGAGCCAATACCACGGTCCAATGTACGCCCTGTTTGAAGCCGAGTTCGGCGTACACATGGTGCGGGCGGAGGAAAAGATCCGCGCCGTGTTGGCCGATGCGGAAACCAGCGCGCTTTTGAAAGTCGCCCTGCACTCGCCGCTTTTGAGCGTCGAGCGCGTCGCTTACACCTACAACGACGCGCCGATGGAGCTTCGCCGGGGTCTTTATTCCACTGAAACGCATCATTACCGCAACGCGCTGAGTTAATTTTTGAGGTGGCCAGCGGCATCATGCTGCATTGCAATAGAATTTTACTTGTATGCATTGCCAAGCCCAATCTGCACCCGTCCTGGCCTGTCGTCCAAAATTACCACGCAGTTACGCCGCCATCGCCACGCATTCGCCACGCACCAACAATGCTTCATCACCTTGAAAGCCCCTTCATGACTGAGCTGGTCAAGACCTCCCAAGCCAAACGCCCTGAATTCCGCAACATCAATGTGTTTACGGATCTGCCTTCTTACAGGCTTCCGGCGGCTGGCATTGTCTCCAGCCTGCACCGCATCAGCGGCTTTTTGATGTTTTTGCTTTTGCCCTTCATCATCTGGATGTTCGACACCTCGATTTCGAGCGAAATTTCATTTGCCCGGTTCACCTCGGTGTTTGAGTCCGGCGCGGGTTTTCTGGCGGGCTGGTTCATCAAACTGGTGGCGCTGTCGCTGATCTGGGCGTACCTGCATCACTTCATTGCCGGTTTGCGCCATTTGTGGATGGACATCAGCCACGCGGCCACCACCAAAGAGTTTGGCAAGAGCTCAGCCCTGGCCACGCTTATCTTGAGTGTCGGCCTCACGCTGATCCTTGGCGCCAAGTTGTTTGGTTTTTATTGATCTGAACCAGGAATTCCCATGGCAGGCAAAGCAGTTAATTTTGGTTCACGGCGTATCGTTACCGGCGCCCACTACGGTTTGCGCGACTGGCTGGCGCAGCGCGTCACGGCGGGCTTGATGGCGGTCTTCACCATTTTGGTGCTGGCGCAGGTTTTGTTTTCAAAAGGTCCGATTGGTTACGACCTGTGGGCAGGCATTTTTGCCACGCAATGGATGAAGGTGCTGACGTTTACCGTCATCATCGCCTTGGTCTACCACATCTGGGTCGGCATGCGTGACATCTGGATGGATTACGTCACCTCCAGCGTGGCGCTGCGCC
>JANLYO010000008.1:0-2915 GCA_031365665.1 Rhodoferax sp.
CTGGTCAGCGCACCCATTGATGCCGATGGCGTGCAGACCGATGCGCTGGAAGAACTGATCAAGCAGCACAAGCCCAAATTCATCTACCTGATCCCCACCTTTGGCAACCCCAGCGGCGCCATGCTGAGCCTGGAGCGGCGCAAACGCGTGCTGGCACTGGCCGTGAAGCATCAGGTGCTGGTGGTGGAAGACGACCCCTACAGCGAGCTGTATTTTGGCAGCAGTCCTCCTCCCCCAAGCATCCTGAGCCTGTCGAAGGACGTGTCTGGCAGCCGCGACTGGATGGTGTATTGCGGCAGCTTCAGCAAAGTTTTGAGCCCCGGCCTGCGCGTGGGCTGGATGATCGCGCCGCCCGCCCTCTTGGCCAACGCCGTGATGTGCAAACAGTTCAGCGACGCCCATACCAGCAACCTGACCCAGGCCATCGCCGCGCAGTACCTGGGCCTGAAACGCATGGACGCCGCGCTGGACGTGGTGCGCAAAACCTATGCCGAGCGCGCCCAGACCATGGCCGACTGCCTGCGCAAGGAATTGGGCGACGCGATTGCGTTCAGCCAGCCGCAAGGAGGCATGTTTTTCTGGACGCGCTTGACGGCACCCGGTGCCGATGCGGCCGAGTTTGCCAAACGGGCGATTGAGAAGGGGGTGGCCTTTGTGCCTGGGGCACCGTTTTATGCGACGGAGCCGGACCGGGCGACGTTGCGGTTGTCGTTTGCTACTGCCGACGTTTCCAAGATTGTGGAGGGGGTGGGGCGGTTGGGGCAGGCGTTGCTAGACACCAAAGCAGAACAAATACGCAAAAGTTGATAAGACGTAACTGAGTTTCAGTTACAGTCCACTGGCCAGAAGCGTAAAATTGCATGTCTAAACACTTAAAAGCTTTGGCCAAGTTGCGTGCCAGACCGGTTCCGGTTGATTTCAAGTGGGATGAGCTAAAGGGAGTTCTTGAGCATTTGGGATATCAGATGTTGAAAAATAGTGGTTCGCGGCGTAAGTTTGTTCATTCGAAAACCAAGGCTTTGATCATTTGCCATGAGCCCCATCCGTTGCCGAACGTAGATAAAGGATGCATAGTGGATGTAATCTCACATCTAGAGGCCAATGGCTTCATATAGAGGATATTGTGGAAATTCTTAGGTACAAAGAGTTCGAAGGAAGTGCCGAGTTGGACATGGCTCGAAATTTGTGCCGGGGTAAGATTTTGCATATTGATGACCTAGTCACTTATGAATCGAAATCAGTTGGTGGCTTACAAAAGCAATTCGAAGATGCAGTTGACGATTACGTTGAAACCTGCGAACAGGTAGGCAAAAAAGCCCAGAAGTCTTGCCGAGGCCAATTCAACGTTCGTGTCGGGCCGGAACTCCATCGCGAAGCTGTCCGTCGGTCAGTTTATGAAAACATTAGCCTAAATGAAGTTGTTTGTCGGGCGTTGTCGTTTTACCTAGTTCCGACCGAAACCGACGGTGTTTTGTCGGCTATAGAAAAGTTGCAGATGATCTCAGTTGGAAGATCTATTGCCGTCAATCTTCCGTTGCCTACTTCATCACGAATATATAGCTCGCGAGGGTCGTATGAGGTAAGCGTTCTTGAAATTCAAAACCTCTACGACGAAAATCATCAACCAAGCACTTCCTATGTGGGAACTGGCGGGGCGGCGGATGACTTGGCTCGTGCTGCAATAGATCGCCGCTATGTCAACTAGACAAATGGTCAGGCCAACGTCGCAGGCACCAGTGGTCAAATTTTTAGTGTGCGAAGACCTGCGACAAGAAATAAACGGAATGGTCAGCGCAATCGGCCTATATCCTGACGGTGTCATTGTCGTTGCAATTCCTGATGAAGTCCCAGACCCGACGGCAGAAGCCCCGGTCGCAGTGAAATCGCTGAGTTTTTTATTCAATATATCTAATTTCTCTGCGGCGTCATTCGTGACTATTGAGATTGAGTCAAGAGGAAAGAGAAGTTTGTTATTGTCAATGAAAGAGTATCCAGCTCCCGCGTCAGGCAATTCAATTAATTTGATTGCAACGATGCAGCCGGGAATTTTTCATTACTTTGGGGTAAGAAAAGTATTCGTTACTGTTGGTGATTCAGTGCACGAGTTTCAATACGAAGTTCGCAGAGTTTCGTTGGCAAGCATATCTCGTGCGGGAGGGATTGGAGTAGAAGCGCCTGTAGCTAAATCGCCTGTCAAGCGCGCTGTTCGAAAAATAAAATGAATTGCCTTATTCGATCTAAAGCCTTTGGCGGAAGAATCAATCATCGGAAGCAGTCAAAGCGGATGAGATCGTCAATCGGCTGGTCAGTGTTTTGGCGCCGGGTTAGGGCAATTCAAGCCGCCAGCTTCGCACTCGCCAGCCGATTCAGGCTGACCCCTTGCTCTGCGGCCATTAGCGCCAGTTGACGATGCACCATGGGCGGGATGCGCACGCGAAACTCGCCGCTGTAGTTCTTTTCGGCCAATGCGTGGAGTACCGCTTCGCCACTGGCCAGCATATCGGTTACCACATCGGCCACTACCTTATGAATGCCTTTGAGTGCAGATTCAGGCGTTTTTGCCAGCCAGTTCAGTGATGGAAATTCTGTACACAGGGCGATGTGCTCGCGCGGAGCTTCCGTGCCATTGCTTTGGCGCATGCGGCCATCTCGCCATAGTTCTCCGGCGAATAGTAATTAACATGGGTATTAATTAATTCCAAAAAAACTGGGTCTTAGAGATTTTTCATGATGTTCTGGCACGTTGAGGCTGTAAAAAAACCTCCAATAGGCGGCTCATCGGGTACACGTTGCCATGGTCAGAAACGTTGTGTATGCATCGCAACGGTTCGAGCCAGCCATGCCCCGCTACAAACCCCAAGAACGCCACAGCCTGCTGCTGCCGGTTGTGCTGGCTGAACAAATCGTGCCGGGCA
>JANLYO010000026.1:0-20135 GCA_031365665.1 Rhodoferax sp.
AGGCCCACGTCGTGTTCGTATAGATGTTCGCGCAGGTTGGCGTCTGGCTCCATCGTCTCCAGCATCACGCGGTCTTGCTCGAGCACCACCCAGTGGCGTGCCTCCAGGCGGTTGCGGTACAAAAAGCGCCAGACGTCGCGCTGCCAGCCGTCCAGCTTGCGGCAGCGCCAGAAGAAAACGGCCGACATGGCGGGGGCAGCGCCTGAAACGATGGGCGTGTAGCTGCCGATCACGGCGAAGCTGCCACCGGGGCCGCCGGTTTTGGGGTAGGGGATGGCCAGGCGCATCCAGTGGGTGTCGGTGTCGGCCCACTCGGTCCAATCGAAGTTGACGTCGCGTTGGCCGTCTTTCTCAAACATGAAACCGTTGGGCGTTTTGCGCAGTTTGAACTTGGCGCTGATGTCGCCCTCACTCATCGAATGCGACTGCTTGTGCACAAAGCTGCCGTGCATCGGGTCCATCACGTTGTCGGCCACGTAGCGGTAGTCGCCACGCCACTCGACATAACAGGGGAAGCTGCTCCACTCGGGGCTGGTCAGTTCCTCGGGCAGCCGCAAGGGCGGCGGCGTGGCCACGTAATCGCGGCTGTTGTAGAGCCACAGCGCACCGGCGGCGTCGACCACGTGAAAGGAGCGCGCAGCGCGTGAGCCTTCCAGCGTGCAGCCAGGGCTGGCCGGCACTTTGGTCACCGTGCCGTCACAGCGCACTTCAATGCCGTGGTAGGGGCAGGCCAGGCGGTCGCCCAGATTGACGCCCATCGACAGCGGCGCGCCCCGGTGCGGGCAATGGTCTTCGAGCGCATGGGCTGCGCCCGTGGCATCACGCCACACGGCCAGTTTGTAGCCCAGGCGGCGCATCGACGTAGGCCGTTCGGTGACGAAATGGGAGGGGCACAGGGGGTACCACAAGTCGTACAGGCCGCGCTCCAACAGCGCGTCTACTTCGGTTGCGGGGATGGCGCTCATGTCATTCTCCTAAGGTTTTCATGACAGATTGAAAAGTCACAGTTGTCCAAGGCTGGCCGTTGGGGCCGAGTGGACCGGATTTGTTGAGGTAAGCCACCAGGGCGTCGAGCTCCCACAGGCCAGCGCCAAAGCCGCGTTCGATCGAGTCGCCCAGCAGGTCTTCGTAATTGGTGGGTGGCCGCTGGCGCGCCTGGTGCGGATCGAGGTAACGCTGGGTGTGGACCTGGATGGGAATCGCGTTCATGCTGGGGTTTCTCCTTGGACGGGCAGAACAAATGGGAAGAACGATTGCGGATGTGGTTGCGGGTTCGGTGGGCCAGCGCTACTGCGCAACGATGTTTTTGGCTTTGATGATGCGCGCCCACTGGGCTGTCTCATTGCGGATGTGGGTGGCAAAGGCGGCAGGTTTCATCAGCACCTCGGTCAAACCTTGCGCCTTGAGCTGTTCGCGGATGGCGGGGGTCGACAAAATTTCGCTGGCATCTTTGGCCAGTTGCTCGATGCTGCCTGCGGGCGTGCCACCGGGTGCCAACACGCCATACCAGGAGGTCACCACGACGCCGCTGACACCTTGCTCGGCCAGCGTGGCGATGTCGGGTGCGCTGGGGCTGCGCACCGTGTCGGTGATGCCCAGCGCCACAAGTTTGCCGCTTTTGATGTGGGGGAGCACTGCTGGCAAGTTGGAAAACATCAGCGCCACCTGGCCGCCGAGCAGGTCTGTGAGCGCAGGCCCGGTGCCTTTGTAAGGCACGTGCAGCAGGTCAATGCCGGCCTGGCTGTTGAACAATTCCCCGGCCAGATGCAGGCCGCTGCCAACACCCGGCGAGGCGTAGGCCAGGGTGCCCGGTTTTGCCTTGCCCAGGGCGATCAGTTCCCGCACATTCTTGACGTTGGCCGAGGGGTTCACCACCAGCACATTGGGGGCCGTGGCCAGCATCGTGATGGGCGCAAAGTCGCGTTCAATGTTGAACGGGAAGTTGGGCATCAAGGTCGGGTTGATGGTGAGGTTGCCCGCCGGAACCACCAGGAGCGTGTGGCCATCGGCTTTGGCGCGTTTGACCTTCTCGATGCCGATATTGCCTGCCGCGCCGGGCAGGTTTTCCACCACTGCGGCTTGTTTGTACCGCTCCGCCAGGCCCGTGGCCAGCATGCGCGACAAGGTGTCGACAGGGCCACCCGGCGGGAACGGCGCAACAATGCGAAAAGCTTCGCTGCCCAGGGTCTGGGCCTGGCTTGGCAGCGCCCACATGCCAATGGCCATCACACCCGTGGCCAGCAGGTTTTGCAATATAGTGCGGCGCTTCATTTGGCTCTCTTTTCTGATAAAAATGCGCTGGACGCAGCCACATGCGGCTGGCGGCGGGTGTTGCCGTCGAGCCCGCCATCTATCGCCCACTCGGCAAACACCGTGGGGCCGGGTTCGAACTCGCGGGCCTGCCATTTTTCAGTGAGTTTGTCTTCGTCGGCGTTGTATTCGATCAGGCCGCCGCAGGGGTTCTCGAAGTACCAGAAATAGGCGGACGAGATCGGATGGCGCCCTGGCCCGAGCTGGGTTTTCCAGCCGCATCGGCTCATGTGCAGGCCGCCGCCGAACACTTCATGGATGTCGCGCACGGTAAAAGCAATGTGGTTCAGACCGCTGGGTTTGTTGGGCACTTGCAGCAAAAAGAGATCATGATGCCCACCGACGGCAGAGCAGCGCATGAAAACGCCACGCCCGGGGTAGCTGTCTGAGGTGACAAAGCCCAGTTTTTTGTAGAACGCCTCGGCTTGCATCACGCGGTCACTGAACAGCACCACGTGGCCGATATCCACGGGCAGGGCGCGTTCGTAAATGGGGGAGGGCAGGTCAACACGCTGGGTGTTGCCATACGGGTTGGTCGACGCGCCCTGGATGCCGGTTTCGCGTTTTGCGCTTTTCTGGAACACCAGGCGCAGGCCGTGCGGATCCAGCGTGCTGACGACGCCTGACGTGGCCGATGCGTTGGGGTCTTGCGCCAATGCCAGCGCAATTTTTTTCAGCGTGGCCTCGTCATGCACGCCCCACACCACCTCACGCAGGGTGGGGCCGCTTTCCATCGGGGGCGGCAGGCGGGCGTCGCTGGGCAGGCGCACCTGCACCAGCGCGCCGTTCTGCGTCTCCCACACCTGTTCGCCGGGCAGGTCACGCAGCGCCTTTAAACCCCAGTCGGCAAAAAAGCGGCGGCTGTCGTCCCAGTTTTTCTGGCTGCCATCGGTCGAGTAGGTGATGGCATCGATGCCTTCAATTCCTTTGCCTTCAATGCCGGCCATTGCGTTCATGTCGTTGCCTCCAGCCCAGCCCAGGGCATGGGGGACTCGCTGGTTCCCCAGTAGTAACTTTTTTGTGCCATGTATTCGGCAATCGAGGCTTTGCCTTTTTCGCGGCCCATGCCGCTTTGTTTGGTGCCGCCGAATGGCGTGCTGATCGAAAACACTTTGTAGGTGTTGATCCACACCGTACCGGTGTCCAGCGCACGGCCAAGCCGCAGCGCGGTCTTGTAGTCACGTGTCCAGATGCCGCTGGCCAAGCCGTAGTCGTTGTCATTGCACTGGGCGACCAGGTCGGCTTCGTCATGCCAGGGCAACAGGGCCAGCACCGGGCCGAAGATTTCTTCGCGGCACATGCGGGCGTCGTTGGTGAGCCCCTCGAAGACGGTGGGCTGGTAGAAGTAGCCTTTATCATAGAGATTGCCCTGCGGGCGCGCGCCGCCCGTGAGCAACTTGCCGCCTTCATCGAGGCCCAACTGCACATAACGCTCAATGCCTGCCCGGTGGCCGCCGCTGACCAGCGGACCCATCTGTGTAGTTTCAAGCGAAGGGTCGCCTACGCGCAGGTTTTTGGCACCAGCCAGCAGGCGGCGCTTGAATTCGCCATACACGCTGGCGTGCACAAAGGCGCGGGAGCCCGCGATGCACGACTCGCCGCTGGAGCTGAAGATGCCATACAACACGCCTGCCACAGCGTGGTCCAGGTCGGCATCGGCACACACAATGGTGGGCGACTTGCCGCCCAATTCCAGCGACACCGGCATGAACTTTTCAGCCGCGAGTTTGGCAATGCCCAAACCCACGGAGGTGCCACCCGTGAACGCAATGCGCTTGACCAGCGGGTGGCGCACCAGCGCATCACCCACCAGCGAGCCCTTGCCCGGCAACACGCTGATGATGCCGGGCGGCACACCGGCGGCTTCGGCAATGCGCGCCAATTCAATCGCCATGCGCGGCGTGATCTCGGCGGGTTTGAACACCATGGCGCAGCCTGCAGCGAGTGCAGGCGCCATCTTTTGCGCCTCGCTGGCAATCGGCGAATTCCACGGTGTGATCGCCCCCACCACGCCCAGCGGCTCATGCAGGCTCATGCTCAGGTAGTCACCGCGCTGCGGGGTCACGGCGTCTTCAAAGGTTTCGCAGACTGCCGCAAAGTACTGGAAAGTGCCGGCCGCGCTGGCCACCAAGCCACGTGTCTCGGTGATGGGTTTGCCGTTGTCCAGGCGTTGCAACTGCGCCAACTCTTCAAAGCGCGCGCGGATGCCTGCCGCGATGCGGTGCAGGATGGCCGCACGTTCGTTGACTTTGAGCGCAGCCCAGTTGGGCCTGAGGCGTGCGGCCTGGGCGGCCTGCACGGCTTCATCCACATCGCCCACGGTGGCTGCATGCAGGGTCGCTACAGCACTGCCATCGGCCGGGTACTCTGTGGTGTATTGCGGGCCAGAGGCATCGCGCCATTGGCCAGCGATCAGGGTTTTCAGATGTTCAGTCATATCGGGAGCAATCAAATCGTCAAGGGGCTCGCCCGGTTGTTCAGAAATCGCAAAGCCGAAAGCACTGTGAGCGCCGAGGTTTTGGGGTTGTCGGCCAGCGGTTTGCCGCGCATCTCAATCTTCATTTCGCCAAACGCGCCTATCGCGTGGATCTCATGGATGTTCTCGGTGATGGCCGGGTCGGCGATCAGGCGCACACGCGTTGCGTCCAGCCCCAGGCCCGCCAGTGCGATGGTCGCTGCGACATTGGCGTTTTTGGGATAGAGTCTTGCCGCTTCGCGCGCTGTTGCTTCTAAAATAATAGCGTATTTGCCAGATTTTGATTGGCCTGTCGCGGCAATTTCTTTAAGTCTGTCGGTTTTTAGTGCCCACGCCGAGGGCGGTTTACGTCCGGTGTAAGTCACTTGGGTCAAGCCGGCAAGGCGTGCGGCAGCCAGAGCTTCAATGCCACCGATGGCGCCCGACAACACATGCACTTGGGTGCCGCCGCGTCGTGCTGCGTCCGTCAGACTTTCGGCCAAGCCCGGCTCTGCCAGCGCGCCAATTGACAACACGGCGCATTCCACTCCCCGCGCCAAAGCGGGCAACACATGGGCCTGAAGCGCTTCATGGCCCGCACACTCCAACACCAGCTTGGCGTTTTCTGGAACTGCCGACGCGGCTTGGGTGACGCGGTGTGCATCTTGGCCTAGCTGAAGCGCGTTTAACTCGGTCTGCACTTGGGCGACGCTTTGAGGCCGCACTACCACATGGCTGACACGCACCTGGGCCTCAGATTGGCTCAGCGCTTGAGCCAGCACGCGTTTGCAAATCGACTGCCCGATGGCACCAAAACCGATGAGCACGACGTCCATGTTGTGCACCTGTTTCAGTCTTTTTTGAGGATGGGGCCGGCAAACTTGGCAGCGAACGGGCCCCAGGCCTTCATGTCCACCTCCACCATGACGGGGCCGGGCAGCGCCATCGCTTTTGCCAACACCTCGCGCGTCTGCGCAGGGTCTGAGAGTTTGAAGTGTTGCACCTTCAGACTGGCGCAAAATTGGCCAAATTCGGGTGTGTGCAGCTCGACGTAGCAATGGCGGCTGCCGTAAATGTCGTCCTGGATGTTCTTGATGACCCCATAACGGCTGTCATTCATCACCAACAGGAGGAGATCGGCCTTTTCCTGCACAGCGCAAGCCAATTCACCCACATTGAGCATCAGCCCGCCATCGCCGACCAAGGCGATGGTTTGGCGCCCCAGCGCGTGGGTCGTGTTGGCAATCGATGTGCCGATGGCCATGGCCAAACCTTGCCCAATGCCGCCGCCCAACGCATGGACGCCTGCCCGTGGGTGGTCCAGCACAGGCGTCCGGTTGCCCCACATGCTGTTGGACAAAGTGATGTCGCGCACCCACCAGCACTTGCGGTACGCGGCGTCTGAGACACCGTTTTTGAGCGCCAGATAGGGCCCAAGCGCTTCATCGACATGGGCTGACGCTGCCGCGCGTGCCTTCTGCACATCCGCCACGAGGGCGGTATCCACCGCCATGCGGCCCTCAAGCCGGTCGGCCAGGGCGTTCAGCGATTGCAACGCATCGCCGTGCACAAAATAGTCGCTTTCGTAACCGCGGTTGTGGGCCAGTGCGTTGGCATCGATGCGGTACAGCGCTTTGGGCAATTTCAGCTTGTAGCGCAGGGTTTCGTTGGAACGCAGGCGGGAACCCACGACCAACATGGCATCGCAGCTTTGGTACAGGTCTTCTGCTGGTTTTTGCAGGTTGAACGCGCCGAGTGAAGCGGGGTGGTCTTCGGGAATGATCCCGCGTCCCTGCACCGAGGTGACCACGCCCCAGCCCATCTTGACGAAACGCTCAGCCGCGGCGCTTGCGCCCCGTGCACCTCCGCCCAGCCACAACAAGGGCCGCTTGGCGCGCAACAAGCGCTCGGCCAGTGCGTCCAATTCGGCGGCTGGAGCCTGCAGTTGAGGCAAGGCCAGCGGCGACAAGTCAGCAGGCACGGCCATCAGACTGGCTTGAATGTCGATGGGGATCTCAATGCTCACCGGCCCGCAAGGTGCCGTGAACGCCAGGCGTACGGCTTCGCGCAGTGTGGCCAGCGCCGTTTGTGTGTTGCGGATGCGAAACGCCGCTTTGCCCACCGCCTGCAGCATGGCCAGCTGGGCCGGTGCTTCGTGGATGAAGCCCAGATCGCGGTCAATGAACTCGGACTCGATCTGCCCGGTCATGTGCAGCAGGGGTGTGCCGGCGGTGAGCGCCTCCACCAGCGCACCTGCAGCGTTGCCCGCGCCGGTGCCGGTGCTGGTCACGCACACGCCCAAGGTGCCGGTGACGCGGGCATAGGCATCGGCCATGTTGCAGGCACCTGCCTCACCTCGTGCCGAGACAAAACGGATGCCGCTGGGCAAGTGGCTGCGCCGGTGCAAGGCGTCCAGCATCGGCATGTTGTGGATCGAAATGACGCCAAAGGCTGCCTTGACGCCGCATTGCTCCAGAAAACGGGCGACCAGCTCACCCACGGTGATGCGCGGGGAGGTCTCAGGGGTCTCGGTAGTGGCAGTGTTCATGCGAACATCTTTTCTAAATGGGGCGAGGGTTTGGCCGCAATCAGCGGCAAATGGTGGATGCGTTGTGACAACTTGGCCGCAGCAGCGCGGACCTGGGCCACCAGGCTTTCAAGCTTGTCGGCCTGCACGCGGTTGGCCGTCACGGTCACACTGACAGCGGCGACCACTCTGTCACGGTCGTCAAACACCGGTGCGGCAATGGTGGAAATGCCGATTTCATAACCGCCCTGGCTGATCCCGAAGCCGCGCTGGCGGTCTTCGTCCACCATTTGTTTGAGTTGGGCCAGCGTGGTGGGCGTCTGGTTGGTGAAGGTTTCGAGCTTCGGGTTGGGATACAGCTCGCGCAGATCCGCCATCGACAGGTCCGCCAGCAGGACGCGGCCCAAGACCGTAGCGTGCGCGGGCAGCCGTGCGCCGACCTGGATGGCGTTGAAGAGCGATGTCCGGCCTGCGGCTTTGACCACAAACACCACCTCGCTGCCGTCACGCACCACGAGGTGCGACGAGAGCCCTGTGGTGATGCACAAATCGTCCAGCACCGGCCTGCCGTGTTCGGCCAGCTCCATCGACGCCAGGAACTCGAAGCCCAAGCGCAACACCGCCAGACCCAATTTATAGCTGCCGCTGTCGCCGATGCGTTCAACAAAACCCATTTGTTCCAGTGTTTGCAGCAGCCTGAACACCGAGGCGCGCGGCAGCCCCATGCGGCGCGACAACTCGGCACCCGTAAGTTCGCGTGTGGTGTGGCTGAACTGGGCCAGCACCTGCAGGCCGCGCTGCAAGCCAGGCACCACGTAGCGCTCCATCGGTGTGACCCCGCTCATGTTGTCGTCTCCTTCGATGCAGGCACCCGCAGGCCGATCAGGCGGCTTACTGCGTCGGCTGCTTCCAATGCACAAATGTGGCCCGCACCCTCGATGCTGGTGTAGGGCGCGTGGATGTGCGCTGCCGCCGCCTGGCAGGCTGCGGGCGGGGTGACGGTGTCGGCGCTGCCGCTGGCCACACTGACGGGGCACTTGAGGCGCTCAAGCAGCGACAAGTCGCTCAGCAAATCCCCCGTTGACAACATGCGGCTGGCTTGCGTGTAACCCAGCGGGTCAATCTGCGCCATCACGCTTTGCACAAAGGCGATTTGTTTGGCGCTGGCCTGTGGCGACAACATGGCTGCGCCGCGCAGATCCGCCATGCCCTGCGGCCCCAAGCGATCCAGGTTGCCCAGCCGGTCTTTGAGTTTCTTCTCGCGGTCAGTTGCCGAAGCGCGCGCGTAACCCTGCGCCGGCGACAACAACACCAGCCGCAGCATGCGTTCAGGCCGCTGCACGGCTGCGCTGGCCGCCATCAGGCAGCCCAAGGAATGGCCGACCAGTGTGACAGGCGACGGTGCGCGGCCTTCTGATGCATTGAGCGCATCGAGCCAGGCCCACAGGCGCTGGGCGTAATCGGCGGCGCTGGGCGAGGCCATCGGCAAGCGCACGCTCGCGCCATAACCTGGTGCGTCCCAGGCCAACAGCCGCGTCGCTGCTTTTGACGCATTTGAAAGATGGGAGGGCTGCTGCGCCAACGCCAGTTGATGCACCCAACTGGCAGAGCCAGAGCCAATGCCGTGCAACAACACGTGGCTCACCGCCTGCTGTGGCCCAGGCGCTGCCGCCTCACGGTACTGGACGACGCCCTGCGACGTGGCCAGTTGCCGGGGCTCAAATGGGCCGAGCAGTTCAAAAAGCGACATGGCAGGTGCAGTTTTGATGAAAGCCGTGGCGGATCAGTTGCGTTTGATCTTGGCCAGCGGGCTGTCCGGCGGGTACACCGGCGTGATCGGCTGGGGTGAGCCCAGCATCACACACATCAGCGCGTCTTCATCGCCGATGTTGATTTCTTCGCGGTAGACGCCAGGCGGCACGGAGATGAAATCGCGCTCCTTGAGCACGGATTCCCATCGTTGGCCGTCTTTTTCACAGATCACTTTCATTTGGCCGCGCATGACAAAAAAGCATTC
Organism: Rhodoferax sp.; assembly: GCA_031365665.1. Lineage (GTDB taxonomy): Bacteria > Pseudomonadota > Gammaproteobacteria > Burkholderiales > Burkholderiaceae_C > JANYCG01. The sequence continues at coordinate 9,310 of JANLYO010000026.1, forward strand.
CTCTACGTCGTAATGGATGTGTGACGGCCCTTCGTGGCCGGCCGGGATCACCATCGTCGAAAACGTGAAATGGGAGGCGGGCACAGAGTTGCTGTCTTTCGCAATGCCGGTGCCGCCCGTGCCCATGTAGCGCATCTGTGCGCGGCGGTATTTGGGATCGAAATCAGCCTGGAACTTCAACGCGTCCCAGTCGTAGCGGCGCGTGGCATAACGCGCCACGCGGCTCTCCATCCACTCAGTGAAGGGTTGGCCTTGGCTGGCCATGAGGCTGCGTTGGATGTCTGCCTCGGCGGGAATTTTGGCGTCGAGCAAGCCGCGTTCATTGAACATCGGCTGGTTGGCGGCGATGGATGCAGTCATTTCAGTTTCTCCTTGCGTATTCAGTGCGCTGCTTAGTTCATGACAAAGCCGCCGTTCACAGGCAACAGTTGTCCGGTGATGTAGCCGCTGGCGCGCGTGAGCAGAAACAGCGCGGCGGCGTTGACGTCTTCGGGCACCTGCGCGCGCTGGATGGCACGGCCCTGGCGGTAATGGTCGTGCCGGTCTTCGGGCACGTATTGGGTGGCCTCCACCAAGGTCAAGCCCGGCGCGATGGCGTTGACGGTGATGCCCTGGCCGCCGAGTTCGCGCGCCATGGCGTGCGTCATGGCGATCACCGCGCCCTTGCTGGCGACGTAGGCCATCAGCCGCGGTGCGCCCCACAAAGCAGTGTCGGAGGCGATATTGACCACGCGGCCCGTGCCCGAGGCCGCCAGATGCGGTGTGGCGGCCACCGTCACCAGCCAGGTGCCGCGCACGTTGACTTGCATCACCTGGTCCCAAGTGGCGACCGCCAACTGGTCCATGGTTTTGCCGCCCGAGTTGGTGATGGCAGCGTTGTTGATGAGGCCGTCAATGCCGTTCATGACCTTCGCGGCAGTAGCCACACCGGCCTGCACGGCGGTGGCGTCCATCAAATCCATCGGCACATAGTGCGCCTGTGGGCCGAGCTCTGTGGCCAGCGCCTGCCCGCGTTCAAGCAGCACATCGGCGATCACGACCTGCGCGCCCGCAGCCACCAGCGCCCGCGCGAAGGATTCACCCAAACCACGCGCGCCGCCGGTGACCAGCACCTTGCGGCCCTTCAGACTGATTTCCAGGCGGATTTCGGAAGTGGGCATCAAGCTTTGGCCATCATGATGGCGACGCGGCCATCTTTCACCCGCACCGGGAAACACTTGACGTCGCTGCCGCCAACTTCGGTGAGGCACTTGCCGGTGGCGATGTCAAACTGCGCTGCGTGCAAGGGGCATTCGATCACGCCGTTTTCCTGAAAACCCTGCGACAGCAGGGCGAAGGCGTGGGGGCAGACGTCATCGAGCACATGCACCTCGTCACCCATCAGAAAAACGCCCAGGCGCTGGCCGTTGACCTCCACGCCCAGCGGGAAATCGGCGTCTAGCTGGTCACGTGCGGCAATGTCGTGCCACTCGCCATTTGCCTCGTTTGCCTGTTCAGTCATCGGAGCCTCACAAATAGGGTTTAGAAGGTGAAAACAGTCGTTTGGTTGAATTTTTGTGTTTTATTAGTGAAACGTTGATTCACTAATGATTCAATTCTAGACTTGCAAAATGAGAAGTCAAGCCAAATCGATTCAAAGTTGACTAAATTTGTAGGGATTTTCCGGCTGTGCGCGAAAATCAGGCGAATCAAAGGCTTCGAGCGTCGGAGTCTTCTCAGCGACCCAGCCTTGCCTTCCAATCAAACCCCTCTGGGCGCCAAACCAGCGCGATTTCGCCGCCAGCGCCTGCTGATCATCGGCTGCGGCGACGTGGGCTTGCGCGTGGTCAAAGCCTTGCCAACCGCCTCGGGGCGGGGCCTGCAGGTGATGGCGCTGACCTCCTCGCCTGAGCGGTGCACCGACTTGCGCGCGCGAGGCGTGCTGCCGCTTGTGGGCAATCTGGACGAGCCCGCGTCGCTGCAACGCCTGGCGGGCATCGCCCACCGCGTGGTCCACCTGGCACCGCCGCCCGGCGAAGGCTGGCAAGACGCCCGCACGCGTGCGCTCCTGGCCGTTTTGGCACGCCGTACGGCCCCCATTTCTTTGGTGTATGCCTCTACCAGCGGCGTGTATGGCGATTGCCAAGGCGCCCGGGTGGGCGAGACGCGTGCCGTGCAGGCCCAGTCGGCCAGGGCGATTCGCCGCATCGACGCTGAAGCGCGGGTGCGGCATTTTGGCCGTAGCCACCGCCTGCGCACCAGCAGCTTGCGCATTCCCGGCATTTACGCGCTAGACCGCCCCAACGGCACGCCGGCCACCCGTTTGCACAAAGGCACCCCCGTGTTGCGTGCAGAAGACGACGTGTTCACCAACCACATCCATGCCGACGACTTGGCGCGCGCCTGCATCGCCGTGTTGTGGCGGGGCCGCGCGCAGCGGGTGTACAACGTGAATGACGACACCGTGCTGAAGATGGGCGACTATTTCGACCTGGCCGCCGACCTGCTCCAGTTGCCGCGCCCGCCACGGGTGCCGCGCAGCACGGCGCAAGAGCAGTTGCCGCTTTTGTTGTTGAGCTTCATGAACGAGTCGCGCCGCCTGGACAACACCCGCATGAAAGCGGAGCTGCGGCTGCGCTTGCGGTATCCGACAGTGGCCAGTGGTTTGTCTGTGGTAATGAACCAGTCGCAGGATGATTGAGTGGGCTGCGTGGGTGCGTAAAGGCGATGGCAGAGTTGGGTTAACTGACTAAAAAAGTCGCTTTATGAGATTTTATTTAAAAAAATGATACTATTATAGATAAACACTATAGTAATAAATATAGCAATATTTCCAATATATACGTGGCGTAATGATGAAAATATTTTAGCAAAAAATATTATATTATTATATTTTGGCCGATTTGCCCATCGTCGGCGTTTGATCCACGGCTTTTTATAAAAGGTTTTGAGCGTACCCACACTGTGCCCGTCCACCGCCCGCACCGAGTCGCCTGCCTTTATTTGTTTCGCTCAGGCCGCTCGCATGACCTCCAAACTTCCAAACTTCCAAGGCCATTGAGAGCGCGCCAGACTCGACCGCCGAGCCGCCAGCGAGGCATCACGCCGCCGCTCCTCATGGTGCTTAACCCGCGTCGCCTACGGCGCCACGGCGCAGAAATCGTCGGGACGGCGTGATGCCCCGCTGGCGGGTAAGGGTGGATGAAAAAGGTAAACCGGGGTGATGCTAAGTGCAAGGGGTTCCCTCACCTGAGGTCGTGGCGTGTGCGACGTTCTGATGCGCCGGTTATGCGCTGGCTAGACCGCAACGCGCCAAACCGCTGCCTATGTGCCGCTACAGAATGCCTGAGATCAGCCCCAGTGCTACTGCGAACACCATGATAGCCACCACACCTTGGATCCCCTTCATCGTTACGCTCTTCAAATAGCGATTGCCAACAAGCGCGCCGGTCAGAGCAGCGAGAACGGCCGCAGCAAGAATCGAATAGTCAAGCGATGCCCTTGCCGCAAGGAACGCGGGCACGTAAACCGACAAGCGCGAGATATCGATCAGAAAGGCAATGACCGCTCCGGTTGCAACGTACTGCTCTTTGGCCAGCCCAGACTTGGCCAAGAACACCGAGCGCAGCGCGCCTTGCATACCCGCCAAGCCGCCAAAGAAGCCGCTCAGAACCCCGCCCAGAGGAAAGTACTTCGGGGCGAACGACATGTTTCGAAATTTCGGAGCAAGGTCCGCAGCGGAAAACAGCAGAAGCAAGACGCCGACCACGAGTTTCGCGGGAGCAATCAGGACTTCTCGCCCCAGCAAGGAGTAACTGACCAGAGGCTTGAACTCGGAGAGCCAAAGCAGCACCCACGCACCGAGAAAGGACGCGGCAAGCGCGGGCAATCCGAACAGCAGCACAACACGAAGATTCGCGTGGCGCCCCACCAGCCAAAGCTTGAACAACCCGTTGAGAAAATGGACGACAGCGGTAAACGCAACAGCCTGTCCGATGGGATAGAACAGCGCAAACGCCGGGAGCAGCAAGGTTCCCAGCCCAAAGCCCGAGAAGAACGTAAGCGCGGACGCCAGCAACGCCACCACGCTGACAATGAGGGTGCTCACTTCGTTGGGCCTCCCCCTACGTTAATCCGACCGTTCTAACTTTGACATATCCGACAAATTTGCCAAATTACACGATGACCCGCCAGACGACGTGGCAGCCTCAATTCAAAAAATTCCAATGCCGACATGGTCGTGGCATCTTATCTGGATTGGACAAACAGGCGTATTGAATTTGGCAAAATCGGCAGGGCGGCTACGGCATCCGATTCGTGGTGTTCACTCCACCGCAAACATTCTCCGCCAGCGGGGCATCACGCCGTCCCGACGATTTCTGCGCCGTGGCGCCGCAGGCGACGCGGGTTAAGCACCATGAGGAGCGGCGGCGTGATGCCTCGCTGGCGGCTCGGCGGTCGAGTCTGGCGCGCTCTCAATGGCCCTGGAAATTTGGAGGTTCGGAGGTTTGGAGGTTCAACAGCCCCCACCGGGCAAGCTAAATCCCTGCTGGCTTCTTCATCGTGGACATCCGGTCCACGGCTTTGAGCACAATGGTTTTCACATCGGCGCCTTGCAACACCGTGAGTTTGATTTCTGCCTCAGCCGGACGCGACCACAGCTTTTTGTAGAAGGCTTCGAGCGTGGCCACTTTGTCGCCGTCTACGGCCAGCACGAAGTCGCCTGCCTCCAGGCCGGCCGTGTTGGCGGGGCTATCGCGGTTGACGCGCACGATCTGCACGCGGCCGCCTTGCTCGCTGGAGGTCAGGCCAATCCAGGGGCGGTGGCTGAGCTTGGTGCCGCCGGTTTGCTGCATTTCAGCCAAGATCGGTTTGAGCAAATCCACCGGCACAAACATGTTGCCAGGCAAACGGCGGTTGCCGCCCATGGCGTCGCCGACAAACAAGCTGCCAATGCCAATCAACTCGCCTTTTTGGTTGAAAAGCCCAGCGCCCGAGTGGTTGCCGATGGGCGGGCTGGTGAACACTGCGGCTTCAATGTGGTATTCCCAGTAGCCTGAAAACGGGCGTTTGCTGACCATCTGGGTCATGCTTACGTCGGCGTCTTCGCCGTTGGCGCGAGCGCCCGTGGAGGCCATCAGCGACTCGCCGGTGCTGATGTCGTCCAGTTTGCCCAAAGGCACCGGTGTGATGCCCCGCAGCGGCAGCAGGGGCCGGATCAGGCCAAAACCGGTGGCGAGGTCATAGGCCACGGCTTGGGCGGGGATGGTTTTGTTGTCGTGGGTGAAGATCTGGATGGTCTGCGCCTCCAGCATCAGATAGCCAATGGTGAGGATCAGGCCGTCTTCGCCGATCACCACGCCCGAGCCGATGCGTTGTTTGCCCAAAGTTTCGGCCGAGCGCGCGTCGTCGGCCACAGCCACCTGCACGCCCACTACGGCAGCGTTGGCACGGGTCAGCGCGTCGATCATCGCCTGTGCGCCTGGCGCAGGGGCGGTGGCGGCCAGGCTGGCGGTGCTCACCCCACCGACCGCGCCTAGTGCGCCGAGGCCGACCAGCCAAGCCGCGAGGAACCGGCGCAAGACAAAAGAGGGTGGGCGCATGTGAACTCCTGAGGTGAATCTAGGGGCTTGTCTGTTGGGCTGTTTTCAAGCCCTGAAGACAAGCATAGCCACAGAATGCGCTTTTAGCAATGCCGTTGCAGGCGCAGGGTTTTGCCGGGCCCGCGCCGACAACAAGCACCCAATCTTCAGGGGTACAAACCGCGCAACTGGCGGGCGTGCAGGATGCGTTTGCAGGCCACGATGAAGGTGGCGGTGCGCAGGCTCACCTTGTGGTCCTCGGACACTTGCCACACGGTGGCGAAGGCATCTTTCATGATGCGCACCAGGCGCGCGTTGATCTCGTCTTCGCTCCAGAAGAAGCTGGAGAAATCCTGCACCCACTCAAAATAACTCACCGTCACGCCGCCAGCGTTGGCGATCACGTCGGGCAGCACCAGCACATGGCGTTCGTGCAGGATGTCGTCCGCCTCGGGCGTGGTCGGGCCATTGGCGCCTTCGATCACCATGCGGGCCTTGATGCGGCCGGCGTTGGCCTCGGTGATCTGCTGCTCCAGCGCCGCTGGAATCAAAATGTCGCAGTCTACGTCCCAAAACTGATCGTTGGGGATGCTGCTTGCGGCTTCAAACCCAGCCACGCTGCCAAACTTCGTCACGTGGGCTTGCAGCGTGGCCACGTTCAGGCCGGCTGCGTTGTAAATCGTGCCGCCATGGTCCTGCACGGCCACTAAAACGGCGCCTGCTTCGCCAAACAGCCGGGCCGCCACACCGCCCACGTTGCCAAAGCCCTGCACCGCCAGCCGGGCCTTGGCCACGTCCAGCCCGATGCGCTTGGCCGCCTCCACGCCCACCGTGAAGACGCCGCGCCCAGTGGCGTCGCGCCGCCCGAGCGAGCCACCCAGATCGACCGGTTTGCCGGTCACCACACCCGTGGCCGTGGCGCCTTCGTTCATGGAGTAGGTGTCCATCATCCAGGCCATGATTTGCTCGTTGGTGTTCACATCGGGCGCGGGAATGTCTTTGGTCGGCCCGATAATGATGCCGATCTCGCTGGTGTAGCGCCGCGTCATGCGCTCCAGCTCACCGAGTGACAGCGTTTTGGGATCCACGCGAATGCCACCTTTGGCGCCGCCATAGGGCACGTTGACAGCAGCGTTTTTGATCGACATCCAGGCCGACAGCGCCATCACTTCAGACAGAGTCACGTCCTGGTGAAAACGCACGCCGCCTTTGCCAGGGCCGCGCGAGGTGTTGTGTTGCACGCGGTAACCCTCGAAATGGCGGATCATGCCGTTGTCCATCTGGATCGGCACGTCCACGATCAAAGCCCGTTTGGGCCGCCGCAAGGTGTCGGCCCAACGCGCCAATTCGCCGAGGTAGGGCTCTACGCGGTCGACCTGTTGCAGATAAACGCCCCAGGGGCCGAGTTTGTCGGCTTGCAGGTAAGAGGGCAGCGGCAGGCGGGTCGGTGTCGCTGCGGCGGAGGCTGTGGGCGTGTGTGCGTTGGAAGTCGGTGTCATCGATAACTCCGGTTGGAAATGCGAAAAACCAGACTGTAGGAGTGTGCGGCCCGCTTGTCTAAGGCCAGTTTCGAACACAGTTATGCAAAAAACACATAACCAAGGTTTGGACGTGCCGGTTCGTGAAGAAAACGGCGTTAACTATTGAAAGCTGGGGTGCCAGGGGTTGGAATCGAACCCGCCCCGAAGCTGCTCCGCCATTGCCGCCAAATGGCGTGCTGGTTCGGAACAAAGAATGAAGCTTGCTATTGAGAACTGCTGGTGCCCGGGGCCGGAATCGAACCGGCACGCCTTGCGGCGCGGGATTTTGAGTCCCGTGCGTCTACCAATTCCACCACCCGGGCAGCTTGCGCAAGCTTCCAATTTCCTATCAGTTTCTGGAAGCCTGCGCTGGTCAAAGCAAGGGGAGAATTATGGCACAGTGTGGGCATGAATTCGCCTCACAACTTCCCCACGATTGAAGACGCCATCGGCAAAACCCCGCTCGCCGCCCTGCAACGCATCGGCGCGGCAGACAACGCCGCGCGGGGCAACGTGATTCTGGGCAAACTCGAGGGCAACAACCCGGCCGGTTCGGTCAAAGACCGGCCCGCGCTGTCGATGATCGTGCGGGCGCAGGAGCGCGGCGAGATCAAGCCGGGTGACACGCTCATCGAGGCCACGTCGGGCAACACCGGCATCGCATTGGCGATGGCGGCGGCCATCAAGGGTTACCGCATGATTTTGATCATGCCCGAAGACCTCAGCATCGAGCGCGTGCAGACCATGAAGGCCTACGGCGCCGAGCTGATTTTGACGCCCAAAAGCGGCGGCATGGAATACGCGCGCGACCTGGCCGACAAAATGGTTCAAGAGGGCAAAGGCCGCGTGCTCGACCAGTTCGCCAACGCCGACAACCCGCGTGCGCATTACGAGACCACCGGCCCCGAGCTGTGGGCGCAGACCAGCGGGCGCATCACCCATTTTGTAAGCGCGATGGGGACCACCGGCACGATCACCGGCGTCTCGAAGTTCCTCAAGGAAAAAGACCCCAAGATCCGCATCATTGGCGCGCAGCCCGCAGAAGGCTCGCGCATCCCCGGCATCCGCAAATGGCCGACTGCCTATCTGCCCAAAATCTATGACCCGTCCACGGTGGACGAGTTGATCTACGTCACCCAGGCGGACGCCGAAGACATGGCACGGCGCATGGCGCGCGAAGAAGGCATTTTTGGCGGCATCTCGGCGGCAGGCGCTTGCTGGGTGGCGCAACAGGTGGCGGTGCGGGAGAAAAACGCGGTCATCGTGTTTGTGGTCTGCGACCGGGGCGACCGTTACCTCTCAACCGGCGTCTTCCCTGCCTGATTTGCGGCTGATGCGGTGTCTGATGTCGTTTTTAGTGATGCTATATTTATAATAGCTATATAGCCATATACTACGTGGCCTGGAATTCAATTTTTTCATATAACTTTGCCGCACACCCAAAAAAACAGCCCAATCGTACCCAATTTAGGTATGATTGAGCTTGTCCTCAGCCCCCTCCAACACTCCACCACCGACAAGCTGACCATGGCCCATCATTTCAAGTTCTGCCCCAACTGCGCCCACCCGCTGGAGATGATCACCAGCCTGGAAGACGGCGGCAACGTCGAGCGCCTGCGCTGCATCGCTTGCGGCTACACCCACTGGAACAATCCCACGCCGGTGCTGGCCGCAGTGATCGAATACGAGGGCCAGATTCTGCTGGCGCGTAACGCCGCCTGGCCCGGCAAAATGTACGCCCTGATCACCGGCTTCATGGAGGCGGGCGAGACGCCGAAGGGCGGCATCGAACGCGAGATCGCCGAAGAAACCTCGCTCAAAACCCACGAACTGAACCTGATCGGTGTGTACGATTTTCAGCGCATGAACCAAATCATCATCGCCTACCACGCAGTGTGCAGCGGCGAGGTGAAGCTCTCACCCGAACTGGCCGATTGGAAACTTTACGCCCCGCAAGAGGTGAAATGCTGGCCGGCCGGCACCGGTTACGCGCTGGCCGATTGGCTCAAATCACGCGGGCATGAACCGCAGTTTGTCGAGATGCCGCGCCGCCTGTGAAAACGGTTCGGTTTTGAATTGCTTAAAATCAGCCCAACTTCCCAGACCAACCCCCCTGAGACACCCCGAGGATCGCGCATGAAAATCGATATTGAGCTTGACACCCGTGGCCTGAATTGCCCGCTGCCTATTTTGAAGGCCAAAAAGGCGCTCTCTGTCATGGAAAGCGGCCAGACCCTGCGCGTGGTGGCCACCGATTCAGGCTCGGTGCGCGACTTTCAGGCCTTTGCCCGGCAGACGGGCAATGAGCTGGTTGACCAGCAGACGGCCGGCGCCGATTTCATCCATGTGATGAAAAGGCGCTGAGCATCAACCCAGGCGCGCGAGTTGATCCTGCACTTTCGCCAGGGTTGCCACAAAATCTGCCATCCGTTTTCGCGCCTGTTCCAGCACGGCGGGCGGGGCTTTCGCCACGAACGCTGCGTTGCCCAGGTTGTTGCTGGTTTTGGCGATTTCACCCTCCAGCCGCGCCACTTCCTTGCCCAAGCGGATTTTCTCTGCCGCCACATCCACCTGCATGTGCAGGCACAGGCGCACCACGGCGTCGCCCTGGCCGACCATTGCCACGGGTGACGTGGCAGCGGCAGTTTGCCAACTGGCTTCGTCCTCGAACACCTTGACTTCGTTGAGTTTGGCCAGCGCCTGCAACACTGCCGCCGATTGGGTGATGAAGGCCGCCCCTTCATGTAAGTTCGCTAAAACGTAAAGCGGCAATTTGGTGGCAGGCGAGACATTCATCTCGCTGCGCAGGGTGCGGCAGGCATCGACGATGGATTTGAGTTTGGCAACATGGGCCATCGCCATTGGGTCAATTTTCTCAGGTTGGCTTAAGGGGTAACGCGCGATGCTCACCGAGGGCCCCGGCAGGCCCGCAACCACCGACACTTTTTGCCAAAGCTCTTCCGTGATGAAAGGAATCACCGGGTGGGCCAGACGCAGAATGGTTTCCAGCGTGCGGATCAGGGTGCGCCTTGTGGCGCGTTTTTCTGATTCGGTGCCGGTCTGGATCTGCACCTTGGCAATCTCCAAGTACCAGTCACAAAACTCGTTCCAGACAAAGTCATAAATCGTATTCGCGACGTTGTCGAGGCGGAAGTCGGCGAAGCCCTGGGCCACTTCGGCCTCCACTTCCTGCAGTTTGGATGAGATCCAGCGGTCGGCCTGGCTGAATGTCAAGTAATTGTGAAAGGCCCCTGCGGGCGTGGTCACACGACCGCTTTGGTCAAGTACGGCGGGCGCGCATTCAGCCTTGGTGTGGTTTTCCAGCCCGCAGTCCGCGCCTTCGCAGTTCATCAACACAAAACGCGTGGCGTTCCAGAGCTTGTTGCAAAAGTTGCGGTAGCCCTCGCAGCGTTTGGTGTCGAAGTTGATGTTGCGGCCCAGGCTGGCGTAACTTGCCATGGTGAACCGCAGCGCATCAGCGCCGTACGCCGGCATGCCGTTGGGGAACTCCTTGCGCACCCGGGCTGCCACCTTGGGCGCAGTCTCGGGCTTGCGCAAGCCCACGGTCGATTTCTGCACCAAAGTGTCCATGTCCACACCGTCGATCAAATCCACCGGGTCAATCACATTGCCCTCGGACTTGCTCATCTTCTTGCCTTCGCTGTCGCGCACCATGCCATGGATGTAGACGGTCTTGAAGGGCACCTGGCCCGTGAAGTGGGTCGTCATCATGATCATCCGGGCG
>JANLYO010000065.1:0-18444 GCA_031365665.1 Rhodoferax sp.
CCGGCATCGGTGGCGGCGGCGCGGCCATGCCGCAGGCGGTGGCGCAACGCCTGCTCGAGCAATATGGCCTGCGTTATGTGGAAGGCTACGGCCTGACCGAAACGGCTGCACCCTCGCACAACAACCCGCCCGACAACCCCAAGCAGCAATGTCTCGGCATTCCCATCTTTGGCACCGACTCGCGTGTGGTGGATCCCGAGACGCTGCAGGAAATGCCGCAGGGCGAGCAAGGTGAGATCATCATCCACGGCCCGCAGGTGTTTCAGGGTTACTGGAAAAACCCCCAGGCCACAGCCAAGGTGTTCATCGAGTTCGAAGGCAAGCGGTTTTTCCGCTCGGGCGATCTGGGCCGGGTGGACGAAGACGGCTATTTCTTCATCACCGACCGCCTGAAGCGCATGATCAATGCCTCCGGCTTCAAGGTCTGGCCCGCTGAAGTCGAGGCGCTGATGTTCAAGCACCCGGCGATCCAGGAGGCTTGCGTCATCTCGACCAAAGACAGCTACCGTGGCGAATCGGTCAAGGCCGTGGTGGTGCTGCGGCCGTCGCACAAAGACACCAGCGGCGAAGACATCATCAACTGGTGCCGCGACACCATGGCGGTTTACAAAGTGCCCCGCGTCGTCCAGTTCGTGGACGCCTTGCCCAAAAGCGGCAGCGGCAAGGTCATGTGGCGGGCCTTGCAGGAAGCCGAAACGGAGCAATGATGTTTGAAACTACGATTGCGGGCAGCCTGCCCAAGCCGGGCTGGCTGTCTGAAACGCAGAAGCTGTGGCCACAGTGGAAGCTGCAGGGCGACGAATTGCTGCAGGCCAAACGCGATGCCACGCTCTTGTGGATCAAGGCGCAGGAAGACGCGGGCCTGGACATCATTGGCGACGGCGAGCAGGCGCGCCAGCATTTCGTACACGGTTTTGTGGAGCATGTGGAAGGCATCGACTTTGAGCACAAGGTCACCATGGGCATCCGCGACAACCGCTACGACGCGCAGGTGCCGCAGGTCATTTCAGCGCTGAAGCTCAAAGGTCGCGTGCACGCGTTTGAGGCGCAACTGGCGCGGGCGCACACCAGGAAGAAGCTCAAGTTCACCTTGCCCGGCCCGATGACGATCGTCGACACCGTGGCCGACCGTTTCTACGGTGACAAGATCAAGTTGGCTTTTGCCTTTGCCGAGCTTTTGAACCAAGAGGCGCTGGCTTTGCAGGCCGACGGCGTGGACATCATCCAGTTTGACGAGCCGGCTTTCAACGTCTATATGAAGGACGCGGCCGAATGGGGTGTGAAGGCGCTGGAGCGCGCCGCGCAGGGCCTGACCTGCACCACGGCCGTGCACATCTGCTATGGCTACGGCATCAAGGCCAATAACGACTGGAAAGAAAAACTGGGGCAAGAGTGGCGGCAGTACGAACTGGTGTTTCCGGCGCTGGCCAAAAGCTCGATCCAGCAGGTCAGCCTGGAGTGTTACCACTCGCATGTGCCAATGGAGTTGATGAAGCTGCTGGACGGCAAGGACGTGATGGTCGGCGTGATCGATGTGGCCAGCGACGAGATTGAAACACCCGAACAGGTGGCTGACACGATTGGCCGCGCCATGCAGTTTGTGCCGAAAAACCGCATCTTCCCCTGTACCAATTGCGGTCTGGCACCCATGAGCCGTTCCGTTGCCGAAAGCAAACTGCGCGCGCTGGCGGCGGGCGCTGCGCTGGCACGGGCGCGTTACGGCAGCACCTGATATTCTCTTTACCCCGTTCGCCCTGAGCCTGCCGAAGGGGTCTTCGACAGGCTCAGGGCGAACGGTTGAGCACCACTTTCGCTGATTTGCTATGCCAACTGACACCCTCTCAACCGCCTCTACTGAATCCCTGGGCTTCCTCCCTGACCGACTCGCACGCCTGAAGGCCGTTTTGCAGGATGAAATCGACCGCAAGCGCCTGCCTGGCGCCGTTGCCCTGATTTCGCGGCACGGCAAGATCGCGCTGTTTGAAAGCGTGGGTTACCAGGACTCCGCCACACAGACGCCCATGGCCACGGACTCGGTGTTCCGCATCTATTCGATGACCAAACCGGTCACCTCGGTGGCCATCATGATGTTGTACGAGCAGGGCAAGTTGCTGTTGACCGACCCGGTGGGCAAGTTCATCCCCGGGTTCGCGAAGCAGCAGGTGCAGGTGGCAGGCCCCGACGGCGAAAGCCTGCGCGTGGCCAGCCGCCCCGCCACCGTGCATGACCTGTTGCGGCACACGGCCGGGCTTTCCTATGAGTTTCTGGGTGCGGGCCCGGTGCAGCGCCAGTACGCGCAGGCCCGCTTGGGCGCGCGCGACCGCGACAATGCCAACTACATGCCCGCGCTGGCTGCCATGCCCTTGATCAACGACCCCGGTGCGGTGTGGGAATACAGCCGCGCCACCGACGTGCTGGGGCGCATCGTCGAGGTCGTCAGCGGCCAGTCGCTGGGCGCGTTTTTTGAAGAGAGGATTTTCGGGCCGCTGGGCATGCTGCACAGCGGGTTCAGCGTGCCGCCCGCCTTGCACCCCAAAGTGGCTGAGCCTTTTGCCAAAGACCCGGACGGCGCGCCGCAGATGAAAGTGTTTGACATCAAACAGCCCGCGCCATTTGAGTCGGGCGGCGGCGGTCTGGCATCCACGGCGATGGATTACGCGCGCTTCATGCAGTTCATGCTGAACCGCGGCGAGCTGGATGGCGTGCGCCTGCTGGGGCCGCGCACGGTGGACTACATGACGTCGGATCACCTGGGCGGCATCCCCGTCAACAGTGGCGGCTCATCCACGCTGCTAATGCCGGGTTATGGCTTTGGCCTTGGTTTCGCCGTGCGGAAAGAAGCCGGTGTGGCGCCGGTGCCAGGCTCGGTAGGCATGTATTACTGGGGCGGGCTGGCCGGCACCACCTTCTTCATCGACCCGACCCTGAAGCTGTTTGCCACCTTGATGATCCAGGCGCCCAACCAGCGCGAATACTACCGCCACCTGTTCCGCGACATGGTGTACGCGGCGGTGGCGGACTGAGGTTTTCAGCAGCCTTGCCGGCTCGTCAGTCAGCCACTTGCAGCACCAGTTTGCCAAAATTCTCGCCATTGAAAAGCTTGAGCAGGGTTTCGGGGAAGGTGTCCAGGCCGGTCACGATGTCTTCCTTGCTCTTCATGCGGCCATCCTTGAGGTAGGCGGCCATCTCGGCAACGGCCAAGTGGTAACGGTCGGCATAGTCAAACACCACCATGCCCTGCATCAGCCCACGGTTGACCAGCAGGCTCAGGTAATTTTTCGGGCCCTGGATCGGTGTCGTGTTGTTGTACTGGCTGATCGCGCCGCAGATGATGATGCGCGCGCCGCGGGTGATTTTGGCCAACGCCTGGTCCAGGATGTCGCCGCCTACGTTGTCAAAATAGATGTCGATGCGTTTGGGGCAATGCGCCTTCAAGCCGTCGCGCACAGCGGCTGGCGAAGCTTTGTAGTCGATGCAGGCGTCAAAACCGAGTTCTTTGACGACCCAATCACATTTGGCCGCGCCACCGGCGATGCCAACCACTCGGCAGCCTTTGATTTTGGCCATCTGGCCGACCGTTTGGCCAACCGCACCAGCGGCGCCCGAGACCACCACAGTCTCACCGGCTTTGGGTTTGCCGATGTCCATCAGGCCGAAATACCCGGTCATGCCCGGCATGCCCAACACGTTGAGCCACTGTGTCGGGGTGCCAATTCGCAGGTCGATTTTCGTGACGCCGTTTTGCTTGAAGTCGGCGGCGCCGAGCGTCAGGTATTCCTGCGCGCCAAAGCCAGCGGACACTGAGTCACCCACAGCGAAGGCCGGGTTGTTGGACGCGATGACCACACCGACGCCGCCCGCGCGCATCACCTCACCAATGCCCACCGGTGGGATATAACTTTTGCCTTCGTTCATCCAGCCGCGCATGGCCGGGTCCAGCGAGAGCGCCAGGGTTTTGAGGGTGATGCCGCCTTCGCCGGGCGTGGCCACCGGCTCCGAGGTAAAACTCCAGTTGGCGCGGGTGGGCAGGCCCACCGGACGCGAGGCCAGGCGGACCTGGTGGTTGGTGAGTGTCGAAAGTTGGGCGGTAGTCATCGCGGGTTCTCCAAAATAATTGCAAAGCAGTGCGCAATCTGTGACTATAGGCCTGCTGCCAAAATACGCTGTCTCTGAGGGAACAACCATGGTCACCAAAACGACGTCCAAATCAAAAGCTGCTGCGGCTCAATCCTCACGCGACGGCGCACCTGCATCAACGGCCCCGGTGGCCCTGATCACCGGCGCATCATCCGGCATTGGCGAAGCGCTGGCGCACTGCTTTGCCGCAGGCGGGCATGACGTGATCCTGGTCGCGCGCAGTGCCGACAAACTCAAAACGCTGGCCGAGCTGCTGGCCACGCGCCACGGGGCCCGGGCCGAGGCGGCGGCGGCGGATTTGACCAAACCCGGCGCCGTGGGCAACCTGGCGTCGGTGTTGAAGCGCAAAGGTGTGGCCATCAACGTGCTGGTCAATTGCGCGGGCGTGCTGGATCAAGGGGCGTTCACGTCGATGGACTCCGCCGTGCACCAGCAGATGATCGACCTGAACATCACGGCGCTGACTGCCATGCTCTCGGCCTTCATACCAAGCATGGTCGCGACCGCGCAGCAGCAGGGCCGCCAGGGGCGCATTTTGAATGTGGCGTCGATTGCCGCGTTCCAGCCGATCCCCATGCTGGCCACCTACGCGGCCAGCAAGGCCTTTGTGTTGTCACTGTCGGAATCATTGCATGAAGAGCTGAAGAACCGCCGTGTCAGCGTGACGGCCCTGTGCCCAGGCGTCACGGCGACCAACATGCTCAACATGGCCGCTGATGTGAATGACAAACTCGCCAAACTCCCCAGCTTCCTCGTGGCGCCGGTGAAAGATGTGGCGCAGGCCGGCTTTGCAGCGACGATGCGCGGCGACGCCATCTGCGTGCCTGGCGCGATCAACCAACTGAGCATGATCAGCTCCCGCGCGACGCCCAAGTGGATGGTTCGAAAAATTGGAGGAATTTTTGGTAGAAATGTGATGTAGATTTTAAATTGGTATTAGGCCACGTATTAATTATATAATTTGCTATTATTATTTATAATAAAATGAATATAATATATGCAATAACTATATTAAAATTTTAAATAAACGACATAAATCTGTAGCGCAGACCCCGCCCCCTGAACTGGCCCGTAGTTCACGCGGCTTTTCGCGGGCAGTTAGGATGTGGGTATGAACGCGATCTTGTCTCCCAAATCTGAAGCCGAACTGCCCATCGCTGCGCTGCGTGCGTCTGCGGGCGCCGCTCGCAGCCCCTTTGCCACCGACCTGCTGGCCGCTCTGGCCAGCCGTCCGCGCAGCATTGCCCCCAAGTATTTTTACGACGCCGAGGGCTCGCGCCTGTTTGACCTGATTTGCGAGTTGCCCGAGTACTACCCCACCCGCACCGAGACCGCCCTCTTGCGAGAGCGGGCCGCTGAAATTGGAGCACTGATGGGCCCCAAGGCGGATCTGGTCGAGTTCGGCGCGGGTTCACTCACCAAAGTCCGGCTGCTGCTGGACGCGCTGCCTGATCCAGCCCGTTACGTGCCAATTGACATCTCGGGTGAACACCTGGCCGCCAGCGCGCGTGCTTTGAAGGGCCACTACCCACATCTTCAGGTTGAACCCGTCGTCGCAGACTACGGCCAGCCCTTCGATCTGCCACCTGCGCCGCCCGGCACGGGCCAGCGCGTCGGCTTTTTCCCTGGCTCGACCATTGGCAATTACACGCCGGCCGAGGGGGTGGAGTTTTTCCGCATGGCCGCCCGGGTGTTGCGCGGCGGCGCCTTGCTGGTGGGCGCGGATTTGATCAAAGACCCTGCCGTTTTGCACGCCGCCTACAGCGACGCCCAGGGCGTGACTGCCGCCTTCAATTTGAACCTGCTGGCGCGGGCCAACCGCGAACTGGGTGCCAATTTTGACTTGTCGAACTTTGTCCACAGCGCTTTCTACAACGCGCCGCAGCAACGCATTGAGATGCATTTGATGAGCCGAAAACGCCAACCGGTCACGCTTTTTGGCCAAACTTTCGAGTTTGAAGAAGGCGAAACCTTGCATACCGAAAATTCCTACAAATTCACGGTGGGCGGCCTGCGCGGCCTGGCGATGCAGGCGGGTTTTAGCGCCGGGCCGGTGTGGATGGACGCGCACGAGCAGTTCAGCGTGCATTGGCTTGTCGCGCCCCACTGAAGCCCCCCCCCAGCAAGGAGATTTTGAATGAAAGCCGTTTGGAACAACACCGTGATCGCGCAAAGCTACGACATCGTTCTGGTCGAAGGCAACCACTACTTCCCCGAGGCTTCGCTGAAGCGTGAGTTCACCACCTTCAGCAACCACAAAACCATGTGCGCGTGGAAAGGGCAGGCCAGTTATCTGTCGCTCTTGGTCAATGGCGAAATGAATACCGACGCAGTCTGGTTTTATGCCGACCCGAAACCCGAGGCCCACGAAGTGCGTGGCCGTGTCGCGTTCTGGAAAGGCGTGAGCGTCACACCATGAGGGCGCGGGCATGAGCAAGCTGGTTGCAGCTGCTGCGTTGGGCAGCCTCGTTTCACTTGGTGGCGCACTTCGCCAAGCTGGTTATGCGGTGTTGCCGCCCGAGCGGGTGGCGCGGGGCGTGCCGTGCAACCTGGCGGATTTGCTGGCCTTGAACGCGTCGTGGGACGACCTGGCCACAGACACCTACTTGAAAGATGGCGGGCGTTACCGCAAGCGCCGCCATTCGTGTTTTGTGGTGGAAGGCGGCAGCGTGCAGCAGACGCCGCACCGAGCGCATTGGCAGCCGGTCGAATACAACGCCCTGCATGGCGGCATGCAGCGCTGGTTTGAGCCGATGTCACCTGAGGTGGTGAAGGCAGCGGTCTGGCAGCAACTGCTGCTGTGGCTGGCTGCCGAGTTCAGTGCCAGCAGGGGTGCAAAACCCAAACCGCCCAAGTGGTTCGTCGAAGCGCACCAGTTCCGCATCGACACCACCGACGGCATTGGCCGGCCCACACCCGAGGGCGCGCACCGCGACGGCGTCGATTTTGTCGCTGTGTTCATGGTGAACCGCGTCAACATCAAAGGCGGCGAGACGCGTGTGTTTGACGCCCACGGCAGCTCGGGCGAGCGCTTTACGCTCACCGAACCGTGGTCATTGCTTTTGCTGGACGATGCGAAAGTGATTCATGAGTCAACACCGATCCAGCCGGTGGATGCCGCGCACGGCGAGGGTGCGCACCGCGACACCCTGGTGGTCACGCTGCGATCAGGCGGGTTTCAGGACGCGTGAAGTCAAACGACTTTCAGCTCCCGTAGGCCGGCAATTGCTGCCTCGTCAAACCCCAGCTCCCGCAACACCTCATCCGTGTGCTCCCCCAACTGCGGCGCAGGCATGCGGAACTCGGTGGGTGTGCCAGACATATCCACCGGATGCGGGGCCAGCGGGTAGGGCTGCGACATGCCGGGAAAGGTGCGCAGAGGCAGCAACCCGGCAGCTTTGATCTGCGCGTCTTCCAGTGCTTCGCGCGGTGTGTAGATGGGGCCGGACGGAATCTTGGCTTTGGCCAACTCGTCAAGCGCTTCGTCGCGCGTGACGCAGGCACACCACAGGCCGACCACGCGGCTGATTTCGGCGCTGTTGACGCCGCGCACCGCGTCGTCGGCAAATCGCGGGTCGGTTTTCATCTCAGGTTTGCCAATCAGGTCACAGACGCGCTGGAACATCGCGTCACCAATCGTTTGGATCAACAGCCAGCCGGATTTGGTCTCGAAAGCGTCGCTGGGTGCGGTGGCGAAACCTCGGTTGCCCTGAGGGATACGATCCGGCTCTCGAAGCGCCTGCTCGATCAGCAGGCCGTTGGTCTGAATGACGGCGCTGCGTAAGAGTGATCCTTCCACCAACTGACCCTTGCCCGTTTTCTCGCGCGCCCACAGCGCCGCCAAAGCCCCCATGGCGCAGGCCTGTGCAGTGGAGAAATCGACATACGTGGTGATGGCGCGCCGTGGCGCATCGGGCAGGCCCGTCATGTGCATGGCACCGCTCATGGCCTGGCCCACACCGTCAAAACCGGGGCGCTGGCTCCAGGGGCCGGCCGTGCCATACGCGTTGACAGTGACCAGCACGCAGCGCGGGTTCAGAGCACTGACCGTCTCATAGTCCAGACCCAACTGCTTGAGTGTGGGTGTAGGCAGGTTGGCCACCACCACGTCCGCGGTTTTGATGAGCTTCTTCACGATCTCACGGCCAGCGGGCGACGCGAGATCGAGCGTGAGGCAACGTTTGTTGCGGTTGATCTGCAGGAACATGCCGCCTTCGCCCGACTCGGCCACCGGCAACACGCAACGGTCTTCACCGCCTTCGAGGCGCTCGATGCGGATCACATCGGCACCCATGTCAGCCAGGAGCGCAGCGGCATAGGGGCCGGCGATGAAGCGGCCAAAATCAAGAACACGGGTTCCGGTCAACAAGCCCATGGCAATCCATTCAAGTGTGTGGTGGTGAGCTTGGATTATGTGTTGGCCCGCGTCGCGTCCATCTGGCGAATCAATTCGCGCGCCTCCTCGCCTTGCGGAATCGGCTTGCCGCTGTCGCGCCACTGCACGGCGGCCTTGAAGCCTTCTTGCTGGGCGTACCGCCTGAACCACAGGCCTTCGGGGTTGTGCCGTGTGATGCCGTCAAACACCGTGGCCATTTGTTGCGATTGCTCCAGGCCCATGGTCAGCATTACTTGGTTGACGACCATCTTGTGCATCGCCAAATGGGAACTTGGGACACCCGCGATGCGGCCGGCCAGCGCCATCGTGGCAGCATCGAGTTGGCCTACTGGCACCACTTCGTTGGCCAAGCCCCATTCGGCGGCTTTTTTGCCGTCGATGGTGTCGCCGGTGAACATCATCTGTTTAGCGCGTGTGGGGCCAAGGCGGTAAGTCCACATGGCCGTGGTGGGGCAGCCCCACACGCGGGTGGGCATGTAGCCGATGCGGGCGTCTTCGGCCATCACCAGAAGGTCGCAGCTCAAGGCAATGTCGCTGCCACCCGCCGCTGCGTAACCATGCACTTTGGCGATGGTCGGTTTGGGGCAACGCCACAGGCTCATGAAGTCTTCGGTGTTGCGTTTCATGAACGCATAGTCGGTCATCGGGTCCCACGGATGCTGCTCCTGCTGGCAGGGGTGGTCAGTCTCGCTTTGGCCAAAATGGGTAAGGTCGTAGCCGCCGCAAAATCCTTTGCCAGCGCCTTCCACGATGATGACGTGGACCTGTTTGTCAGCCACCGCCCAATCCACCGCTGCACGGATTTCACGCGGTGTTTCGTCATTGATGGCGTTGAGCCGCTCAGGGCGATTCAGCAGCAGGCGGGCGATGCGCGGGTTGCCGGGGTCATGGTCGATTTTCAATGTCGTGAAGGTGGGCATGATGGCCTTTGGATAGGGACAGGCCGCCAGTTTATGCGGCGCTGGGGATATTCATCCATGGTTTCATGTTGTTCAAGTGGATGGACATACAGTAGCCGCCCCTGTTCAAGCCAGCGCCCGCAGGTCGGCAATCGGATTGCTGCCATAGTCGGCCTGATTGAGGTAACGCAGCAATTGGCTGGCACAGTCTTCGGCACTTGCGAGTTGACCCTTGGCTTTGAGGTCGAGAAAGCGGCTGTGATCCGCAAAGGACTGGGGGGTAGCGCCGCGCAAATGGACTTGCATGTCGGTGTCGATGACCCCTGGCGCCATCGAGCACACTTTCGCGCCACCGGTTTTCGCGGCCTCCTCCAGCGCCAGGCAACGCGTGAAATGGTCTATGCCTGCCTTAGTGGCGCAGTAGACCGACTGCGACGCCATGGCGTTGCGGCCAAGGCCGCTTGAAATGTTGAGGACGCGGCGTGGCAGCGCCTGGCCAGCGGCAGTTTTCCATCCTTCTGTGCCGCCTAAAAAAGCGCTACATAGCTGCATGGGCGCCTCCAGGCCGACGCGCATGACAGTGGCGATTTCAGCCGGATCAGTTGCACTTAAAGGCGCGATGGTCGGCAGCAGTGCTGCGTTGTTGATCAAAGCGGCACTTTGGAAATAGGGCAACTGACCCGTTTTGTTGCCGTGGTGAGTCAGCCATTGCGTGAGCATGGCGGCAGCCTCCACGCCATGGTCGAGGTTCAAAGGCCATTGTTCGATGGCGCAAGCGCTGGCTTTGGCATGCTCAGCGAGCCGGGCATTCTCGTTGCGCGAGATGCACAGCAAAAAATGGTCTGGGTGTAACAGTTGCTGTGCCATGGCGAAACCTAGCCCACGGGATGCGCCGGTGATGATGTACAGGTGTTTTGGCATACAGGTCTTTTTATATCGGATGGCATGCTATCTTAAATATAGCGCGTGAAATGATCAAAAGGGTACGGTGCTTTCGACATGCAGCGTCAGGCCGCTTACCGGGTGCTTCAGTGTGAGCGAAGTCGCATGCAACAACAGGCGGTCAACTCCGGTGTCACCGTCGCCGCCAGCATAAAGCGCATCGCCCCGGATGGGATGCCCAATGGCTGCCATGTGGACCCGCAGTTGATGGGTTCGCCCGGTGAGTGGTTCGAGTTCAATGCGGCTGGACAATCCATAGGGGTGCTGCCCTGCCAAGGGTGCTTGGCGCCAGCGCGTGGTGCTGGGTTTGCCGTTGATCTGATCAACGATTTGCCGGGGCCGGTTGGGCCAGTCAGCGCCAACCGGCAAGTTGATTGTTGACCACTCTTCTGCGCCGCAATTCACTGCCCCGGCCACCCAGGCTACGTAACGTTTGCCCACGTCGCGCGCCTCAAAGGCGGCGCTTAACCAGCGTTGATGGTTGGGGCCGCGCGCCATCAGCACCAGGCCCGAGGTCGCCATGTCGAGGCGATGAACGATGCGTGCGTCGGGGTAAACGGCCTGGACGCGGGCGCTCAAACAATCCTGCTTGTCTGTTCCACGCCCTGGCACGCACAGCAGGCCAGGCGGTTTGTCGAGCACCAGCAGCGCGGCGTCTTCGTGCAAAAGCGCAAAGCCGCCAGATGCGTGGCTCAAGCCACCACCTTGCCTTGAACCAAGCGCTGCACCACATCGGCCAGTTCGTCCACGCCATTGGGTTTGCGAATCAACGCGCCGGCACCGGCTGCCAAAGCGCTGTGTTCGATCTCGGCCGTAACGTAACCCGAAGCAAGCGCCACGGGCAGATCGGCGCGGATGGATTTTGCTTCGCGCATCAGGTCGATGCCGCTGAAGCCCGGCATGTTGTAGTCAGTGACCAGCAGGTCAAAAGCATCGGGCGTTGCCTTGAGGGCCTGGATCGCCAGACGCGGGTCGGTGAAGCTTGTGACTGTGTAGCCGCGACGGGCCAACGCGCGCTGCACGAGGAACACCAGCGCCTGGTCGTCGTCCACATAAAGGATGTGGCGGCCGACGCCATTGGCCAAGGCTGGCAGACGGGCAGCTTCGCTTGGCATGGCCACCACGCAGCCTACCGCCAGCGGAAAGACAAGCGTGAAGACGCTGCCTTGGCCCGGCGCGCTGTGCAAGGAGACTTCGCCCTCGTGCGAGCGCATGATGCCATGCACCACCGAAAGCCCGAGGCCGGTGCCTTGGCCAGTGGGTTTGGTGGTGAAGAAGGGTTCGAACACGCGGGCCTGGGTAGCGGGATCCATGCCGACCCCCGTATCGCTCACGGCAATTCGCGCCGTTTGCGCATCGGTTTTGAGTGAAATGCAAATGCTGCCACTATGCGCGCCACCCCCACCACAGGCCTGCACGGCGTTGGTGCACAGGTTGAGCAGGACTTGCTGAACTTGGGTCGCGTTGGCCAACACCGCTGCCTCGGCGGGGTTGACCTCCACACGAAAATCCATGGCGGGTGGCAAACCGATCCGTACCAAACGCGCAGTCTCCTGCACCACTTGGGCCAGATCTATGACGGTGCGCGCCGGTGGTTCTTTGCGGCTGAAAGTCAGGATTTGGCTGACCAGATCACGCGCCCGCCGTCCAGCTTTTTCAATTTCAATCAGGCTGGTCTGCGCGGCTGAACCAGCGCCTGCGTCTTGCCGGGCGAGCTCCGTGTTGCCCAGAATCGCCCCAAGGATGTTGTTGAAATCATGCGCGATGCCCCCGGCCAGCGTGCCGATGGCCTGCATTTTTTGTGATTCGCGCAGTTGCGCCTCCAAGGCTTCCTTTTGCGCGACCTGCGCCAGCAGCGGGCCCAGATCCACCACAGCGCATATGAAATTGACCAGATCGTCCAGCGGATTTTCGATGCGGGCGATGTGCAGGTTCGCAGTCAGGCGGATGCTGCCACTGCTGAACATGACGCCCTCGAGCTTGCTGCCACCCTGCTGTTTGGCGTCAACAAAGGCCTGTTTGACCCGTGGCAGGTGCTCCTGTAGCACCAGCGGAAAGAGAAAATTCAGCGGCGGGTCGCGCTCTTCAGGCCGGAAGTGCGACAGGGCCATGGCGTTGCACTCCAACACCAGGCCGTTTTCATCGACCACCAACAGGGCCAGCGGCACATTCGAAAACAAAGTCGCAAAACGTTCCAGCGCACCTTCCGCCATGTGTTGGCTGTAGCGCAAAGCCTCGTTTTGCAGCGCCAGTTCAGCCTGGAGCTGCCCCTGGGCCGAACGTTTCTTGGGCATCCCGATAGGAGGTGGGAAGCCTTACTTGTTTTTCAGTTTGCCGCGAACAGGAACGACGGTTGTGACGGTTGGACGAACAGCATCCGGCGACACCGGTTTGGGAGGTGAGGTGTCCTTCTTTGGTTTTTTCACCATTTTGTTGTTTTGTTGACCTTTAGCCATGGTTTTCTCCTGCTTGGTTGATGACAATTGAACGGGATATTACCGCCGAACGACATTGTTGCCCGGATCAAAATCTGCGGCCCTGACTGGGCTGTTGGCACTGATGAACGCGCGCAAAACGTCGGCATCGACATACCCAGTGTTGACATAACTGGGGTGCCCCGCAATGCGCGGGTAACCGTCGCCGCCGGTCGCCTGAAAGTTGTTGACCGTCAAGCGGTAGGTTTTTTGCGGGTCGACCGGCGCACCCTGGAAGCGTGCACTGGTGACCGCGTTGCCGGTGATGACCAGTTCAACCCCGGCGAATTGGCCAAAGGCGCCGGAACCGACCGACATTTTTGCCGACGCGTTCAGGTAGTCCATCACTTCCCGCCCAGTGAAATCCACCGTGGCGACTGTATTGCCAAAGGGCTGCACTTTGAGCACGTCGCGGTAAGTGATTTTGCCGGCGGGCAAAGAGTCGCGGATGCCCCCGCCATTCAAAACGCAAAAATCAGAGTTGGTGCGCTGCATCATGGCGCGGCAAACCAGCACGGCCAGGGCAGCTGGTTTGGCCCGTAAGACGTTGCGGTCGCCGTCCAGCTTGCCATCAGTGGCACCGATCTCCAGCCCCAATTTTTGCTGGCCGAACTCCTGGTAGGGGGTCAACAGTGCGAGCATCGTTGGGTCTTCGGCCAGTTGAACCGTGAACGGCTGCTTGCTGGTTTTGCCGTCAGCCGCGCGCACCGTTTTCATCAGGTTGATGGGGATCAACGCGTATTTCACCAGTTTGAACTCGCCATTGCGAAATTCGAAATCAGCGCGCCCCACGTATTTGCCCCATTCATGCGCCTGCACAATCCAGGTGCCGTTTTGGCGTTCGGGTTTGCACGCTGAGCCTGGCACATATTCGCGGTCGATGACGTTTTCTGCCTTCATACATGCCGGGTTTTGGGTATGCCCGCCCACCACCAGGTCCAAGCCCTTGACGGCGCGCGCCATCTCCACGTCGCCGGGCGCATTGCTGCCATGCACGCCATCTTGGTAGTGGCCCATGTGGGTGGCTGCGATCACGATGTCTGCCTTGCCACGCAGTTCAGGGATGAGCTTGCCGGCTTCCGCAATCGCGTTGCGAAATTCGACGGTCTTGACGTTGTCGGGCAGCACCATCTTCTTGGTGTCTTCGGTGGTGAGGCCCATCACGCCCACCCGCACGCCGCCCAGATTGAAAATCCTGTAGGGCTCAAACATGCGTTGGCCACCCTCGTAGATATTGGCAGCGAGCATGGGGAAGTTGATCAGTTCCCGCTGCATCTTGAGGGTGGACAGCGGTTTGTCAAACTCATGGTTGCCGACCGCCATGGCGTCGTAACCCAACAGGTTCATGCCTTTGAAGTCGGGCACGGCGTCTTGCAGGTCAGACTCTGGCACACCGGTATTGACGTCACCACCGTCGAGCAAAAGACTGTGCCCACCCGATGCCGTGACTTCCTTGCGAATGGCGTCAATCACGGTTTTCCGTGCCGCCATGCCGTATTCGCCATCACTGTTTTTCCAGAAGCGGCCATGGTGGTCGTTGGTGTGCAAGATGGTGATGCGGTAGGTCTTGTCTTTTTCAGGGCCGCCCAGCCCCGCGCAACTGGCCAACAGGGTGAGCAACAGGACCGAGGCAAGCAATTTGGCGGTTTTCATGGGGTACCTGAAGGGTTGGGCGGATAGGCGGGTGGCTGTCGCAAATATTTTGCCAATTATCCATGGCTCGCGCCACAAAAAAATGGTGAATTGATGACTGGATGGCAACCCAATCAGGGCTTGGTGAGGTTGCGAATTTTGGCAATATCGAGTTCAGAGACGCCCTTCGCCTGGTTTCCCCAACTGGAGCGCACATAGGCCAGTACGGCAGCCAGGTCGCTGTCGCTCAAGGTCAGCAGAAAAGGCGGCATGCCGTAAGGCCTTGGATTGCCGGCTGTGGCCGGTGCAAAGCCACCGTGCAATACCGTTTGGACCAGGTTCACCGGTTTGTCCATGGTGACCGTGCGGTTGCCAGCCAAGGGCAGGTACATGCCCGGAGCGCCTTGCCCTTTGCCACCATGGCAGTTGGCGCAATGTTGCTCGTAAAGTTTGGCGCCACGAAGCGTCGGCCCGCTCTGGGTTGGCCAGCCAGATGTGATCGTTGCCGCTGCGGGTTTTTCAGAGCTGGCACTGGCTTGCGGCAAGTCCTTCAAATAGACCGCCATGGCGGCGAGATCATCGGCAGAAAGAAACTGCGTGCTGCCCCGTACCACCTCGCCCATGGGGCCGCTGACCACCGCGCTGGGTGATCGGCCATGCCTGAGCAAAGCCACGATGTCTTCGGTGCGCCATCCGGCGAGGCCGGCCTCGTTGACTGCCGCGAGCGATGGCGCGTACCAGTTTTGCATGGGAATCAAGCCCCCGGCCAGACTGGCGGCGTTAACGCTCGCGCCCCAGGGGTTGCGCTCTGCGTGGCAGGCGCTGCAATGGCCGAGGCTGGTGACCAGATAGGCGCCGCGGTTCCACTGCGCTGATTTCCCTTCGCTGCTTTCAAATCTGCCCGCGGAAAAATACAGCGCCCGCCAGGCGGCCAGGGCTAACTGGCTGTTATAGGGCCAGCGCAACTGGTGTACCTTGTTTTGTGCCGACTGCGCCGGCAGGCTTTGAAGGTAGACAAACAGCGCATCAGCGTCTTGCCGGGTCACCAGGGTGAAACTGGGGTAAGGGAAGGCTGGGTACAAGAGGCGGCCACCTTTGGATTTCCCAAAATGCAGGGCCTGCCAGAAATCGTCTTTGTTCCAAGTCCCGAGGCCTGTTTGTTTGTCGGGTGTCAGGTTGCCTGCATAGATTTCCCCAAAAGGCGTGTCGATGCGTCGCCCGCCAGCAAAAGGAACACCCCCGCGAGCGGTGTGGCACGTCATGCAATTGCCAGCGCGCGCAAGGTACGCGCCCCGTGCGACCACTGAAGTCGGTTCCTGATCCGCTACAGCATAGGTACCCCCCACCGGCAGACTGGTTTTGGCGCAGCTCAAATCAAACACCTGTTTGGGGTCAAGCTGTCTGGCAGTCACGGGCTTGGGGTTGGCTGGCAGTGCCTGTGTTGACAACCACGACGTCAGCGCGGCCACATCCAGCGGCTCAAGGCGTTTAGCGATGCTCGCCATGCAATCGGGCGCGTGCCCTGCGCGTTGCCCGTCGCGCCACCCGCCCAGTTGGGCGTTCAGGTAATCGCGGGAAAGCCCCAAGAGGCCCGGCACGTCTGGCTGCACGCCGGTCAAGGCCGCGCCATGGCAACTGGCGCAGGCCGGGATTTTTTTGACCGGGTCACCCAAAGTGGCGAGTTGCTGGCCCCGCCGCAATTCCTGCGGCTGGGCCGACGACTGCACTGGCGGCGGGTAGGGCAGATCCAACTCGGAGAAATGCCGGGCGATCTCGAACAGGTACGTGTCGGTGAGAGGCTCCAGCAGATTGGCCATCAGGCCGTAGTGACGCCGACCGTTACGAAAATCCAGCAACTGCTTGTACAGGTAGTGCGCGGGTTTTCCCGCCAGCCGAGGGTAGTACCCGTCTGGCCCGGCGCGGCCCTGCCGGCCGTGGCAAGTGGTGCAGGCCATGAGGCGCTGCGCCATGTTGTCTTCCAATGGGGCGGCATGGCTGGTGCCGATGGCTGACAAAAAACCCAGCCAGACAAGCAAGGCCCGCACCCACAAGTGCCACGCCGTCGCAAAACCTCGCGCACAGGCTACGCGGACCAGTCCCCTGGCCCAACCCAGGGCCAAAGGGCAAACTCGGCTTACTCGGGCGTGATGTTGGCGGCTTTCACCCACAGCGCCCACTTCTTGATTTCAGTGTCGATGGTTTTAGCCAACTGGGCGGAATCCTGCACGTCCATGTCAATGCCGGCGCCCTGAAACTTGGCTTGCACATCCGCCTTGCCCACTGCGCCCAAGAAGGCACTTTGCACTTTGGCCAATACCTCGGGTGGCAAATTCGCCGGTGCCATGAGGCCAAACCAGGCACTCACGGCATAGTCTTTCACGTTGTCGCCAATCGGCGGCACAGTGGGCGCTTTGCCTGCGCGGCGGGCCGTGGTGACACCCAGGCCACGCATGCGGCCGCCGTTCATTTGCGAGACCGCATTGCCCACATCTGCAAAAGCAAACTGGATCTGGCCGCCGAGCAAGTCGGTCAGGGCGGGGGGAATGCCTTTGTAAGGCACGCTCACCACGTCCAGGCCCGCCATGTTGCCGAGCATGGCCGCAGATACCAGCGAGCCCGATGAACCGTGCCCGTAAGCGAGTTTGCCGGGATTGGCTTTGGCGTAGGTGATGAATTCCTTCATGTCTTTGGCCGGGAACTCGTTTTTCACCATCAGGATGAAACCGGTCTCGCCAATTTTCCCAATCGGTGTGAAGTCTTTGACTGGGTCGTAATTCAGCTTTTTATACAAACTGACATTGGCCGCCTGTGTGGTGCTGGTAGTCACCAAAAAGGTATAACCGTCACCGGGCGAAGCCTTGACAGCTTCAGCCCCCAAAATGCCATTGGCTCCAGCCTTGTTTTCCACGCTGATCGCCTGGCCCAGGGCGTCGCCCATGGCTTGCGCCAAGATGCGGCCCACGGCGTCCGTGGCGCTTCCCGCAGGGAAGGGCACCACAAAGCGGATCGCCTTGTTCGGGTAGGCCTGCGCTGCCGCTGGCACGCTTGCACAGAGGGCCACCAAGCCCAGTCCCATACCGGCCAGCGTGCGCCCCACGCCTTTTGAAAACAACTGCATCATGCCCATACCACGGCCTTTCCTTGTTGTGACCAGCTCTCATAATGACTTGCGTAGGTGTCTTCGACTTTGTTGCGTTTGACCTTGAAGGTCGGCGTGACAAAACCGTTCTCGGGGGACCAGGTGGTCGCCACTACCGCGACGAAATCGAGTTTTTCATGCGCTTCGAGCTGCGCATTGACGGTTTTCAAATGCGCCGCAAACGACGCTGCGATGGCGGCCTTGCCTTCCGGCGTCGCTGCCCGGCCTTGCGCGTCCGCCGACAACATCACCACCGCCAGAGGCTGGGCCAGGTTGGCGCCCGTGACTGCGCAGGCTTCGATGTCGGGGTGGGTGACTAGCAGGTCTTCCACAGGCGCGGGGGCCACATATTTGCCTTTGCTGGTTTTGAAGATGTCCTTCACGCGGCCCGTGATTTTCAAACAACCATCAGCGCCTACCTGGCCTTTGTCGCCCGTGCGCAGCCAGCCGTCCGCCGTGAAAGCGGCGGCCGTTTGCGCCGGGTCTTTGTAATAACCCATCATCAGGCAGGGCGCGCGCATCTGGATTTCACCGGTATCCCTGTCGATGCGGCTCTCGACGCCATCGTAGGGCAGGCCCACTGTGCCGGGGCGGAAGGTGCCGGGCAGCGTGCCGTGGGAGACGCCGCTGTTTTCGGTCATGCCGTAGACCTCAATCAAGTCCAGCCCCAAATCACGGTACCAGCGCAACATCTCCGGCGGCATCGGAGCGGCGCCACCGGCGGCCAGGCGGCAATTGCCCAAGCCCAAGCCCTTGAGAATTTTCTTGCGGACAATGCCCCCCACGATAGGCAGGGCCAGCAGAAAATTGAGCTTGCTAGGCGCA
>JANLYO010000093.1:0-43394 GCA_031365665.1 Rhodoferax sp.
CGTCCAAGCCTCCCATTGACGAAAATCGTTGATGAGAGGGAATATTTTTTCTGGGGGAGCTTTGATATTGATTGAGCGTTCGACATGAAAACTGTCCGGCTTGGTAGAAGCGTAAATGAGTATGGCAGCGACAAATGTGACGACCACTATAGCTGCGATGGCAATGAATTTGATCATAGTTCCTCCTGTGAACTTGGGTTGGCCCAACGTTTGAGTTAGGCCGCACTTTTTACCTCGCTACCGAAAGTGAACTTGCTCCTGATGTCGGGTGTACCTTCAGGCCCAACTGTTCAAGACGCTGCCGCTCTTGCTCAAGGCTCTCCACTGCGACCAGCAACTTCTTGCCTCGAAGAAGGAACACTCGTTCAACCGCATCATAAATTCTCAGTTCAACGACCTGCTGGTTCGCGACGTGGCCAACTGGAATGTGGCCAACCACACTTGCATTTGGCTTGAGTTCGGCACCGGGCGACACTCCCCAAAATATTGGGTAGTAGCTTTCACCGTCCCTTCTAAGCAGTTCTAGCCTTTCGAAGTAAAGCGGCTTGGTGCCCGAGTTCGCAATCTTGACTTCAAGAGCAAGGTAGTTACCGATCTCGTCTGCGTTGGGAAAGTTCTGCCAGTTGCAGAAGATCCGAAGCTGGGGTCGGTTGAGTGCAAGGCTCACTAGCCCGCCCAGCGCAGACAGCGTTGGCTTTAGAAGAGCCTCGATCATCTCTGTGTGGGTCCTGTGCGGCCTAACGTAATGCCTCCCGCAAAACCAGCGGTTGACGAAAGTGGCTGCCGTTGATGGGGGTCATGCCGGGCATCATAAATGATTGATGTGCCTAGGGTTTTCAATGAAACCCGGCACGTCTCCTGGCTCTGTCACTCCCCTCAAATCCATCCGTTTGCTGGATCAGGTGCGCGAGCGGGCTCGCTATCTGCACTACCGCTACAGCACTGAAAAACGTATTTGCACTGGGTCAAGTTCTTCATCCGTTGGCATGGGCGCAGCAAAAGCGGCACACGGCCAGCCCGCTGGACAGGCTGGCGGGTAAAAATACCCAAATTGGGTACGATCAGGGCGTTCTGGCCTGACTTGGGCAGAAGCATGGATAAAATTGAACTCTAGCCCTCATATTTATTCATTTGTTAGCTATAATAACAGTAGCAACTCACCATCCACCACGTGATGGGCCGGAGCATGTTTTTGCGCCGGGCCGCCCCAAGCAAAAATGCGCCCCCTCGGGGGGCAGGGAGCTACACGCAGTGAGCGGCCGTGGGGGTTTTATACATCCGCCAGCACCCGCACATGCGCCTCCACGCTGCGCCCCAGCGCATTGAGGTTGTAGCCGCCTTCCAGGCACGACACAATGCGCCCTTTGCCGTATTGCCGGGCGACTGACTTGATCTGTTGCGTCATCCAGGCATAGTCGGCTTCCACCAGGCCCATCTGACCCAGGTCGTCGTCGCGGTGGGCGTCGAAGCCGGCGCTGATGAAAATCATCTCGGGCCGGTGCGCGTGCAGGCGTGGCAGCCAATATTGCTCGACCAGCGCGCGCACCGCCGCGCCTTTGGTGTAGGCCGGCACCGGCAGGTTCACCAGGTTGGCGGCTTTGGAGGTGGAGCCGCCGTAGGGGTAAAACGGGTGCTGGTAAAAACTCACCATCAGGATGCGTTCGTCGCCGGCCACAATGTCTTCGGTGCCGTTGCCGTGGTGCACGTCAAAGTCCACTATCGCCACGCGCGCCAGGCCGTGTTGCTCCAGCGCGTATTTGGCGGCGATGGCGACGTTGTTGAACACGCAGAAGCCCATCGCGCGGTCGTGGCAGGCATGGTGGCCGGGCGGGCGGGTGGCGCAAAACGCGTTTTCGAGCTCACCGGCGATCACGGCATCGGTGGCGGCCAGGGCGGCGCCCACGCCGCGCAAGATGGCGTTCCCGCTGCCGCCGCTCATGGCGGTGTCGGGGTCGATTTGCGCCAGCCGCCCACCCGCTGAAACACCTGCTGATTCAATTTCTTCCTGCAAGCGGCGGTTCAGCGCGTTGATCGACGTGACATGGTGTTCGCTGTGCGCCAGCTCGATGGGCGCCAGCGAGGCCAGCGGCGCCTCGCGGCGGTCCACCGCGTCGAGCACACCGCTGGCGAGTAGCCGGTCTTCAATGGCGTCGAGACGCTCGGGGCATTCGGGGTGGCCGCGCCCCATGTCGTGTTTGCGGCAGTCAGGGTGAGAAAAAAATCCGGTCTTGTTCGTCATGGTCGGGTGGCAGCAGCAAATTTCAGGTAATGTCTCGGGCATGAATTCTCAACACAAACTCAGGGCCCTGCTGGATCAGCTTAACACGGTGATTGTCGGCAAACCGGCGCAGATTCAGGATTGCGTGGCCTGCCTGCTGGCGGGTGGCCACCTTTTGATTGAAGACGTGCCAGGTGTTGGCAAAACCACGTTGGCGCACGCGCTGGCCAAGACCTTCGGCTTGCAGTTCTCGCGCGTTCAGTTCACCTCGGATTTGATGCCCAGCGACCTCTCGGGCGTGTCGATTTACAAGCGTGGCAAAGAGGCTTTCATCTTCCATCCCGGGCCGATTTTTGCGCAGATTTTGCTGGCCGACGAGATCAACCGCGCCAGCCCTAAAACCCAAAGCGCGCTCTTGGAAGCGATGGAGGAAAAACAGGTCAGCGTGGAGGGTGAAACGCGCGCCCTGCCCGAGCCGTTTTTTGTCATCGCCACGCAAAACCCACACGACCAGCTCGGCACTTACGCCCTGCCAGAGTCGCAGCTAGACCGCTTTCTGATGCGCATTTCACTCGGCTACCCGGATCGCGCCAGCGAACGCGCGCTTTTGAGCGGCAACGATAGGCGTGGCATGGTCGATGTGCTGCCCAGCCTGCTGACGCTGGCCGAGATGAAAGACTTGCAAGCGCAGGTGCTGGCTATCCACGCGGCTGATCCGCTGCTGAATTACGTGCAAGACCTGATCGCCGCCAGCCGCAACGGCAAGTGGTTTGTGCAGGGCCTGAGCCCACGCGCGGGCATTGCCGTGATTCGCGCGGCCAAGGCGCAGGCGCTCTTGCAGGGGCGGGACTACGTCGCGCCCGACGACGTACAGGCGATCTTGCCGCAAACCATCGCCCACCGCTTGATTCCCTCGGGCGACGCCGGGCGCGGCTCCGTGGAGCAGGTGCGGGCCATGCTGGATGCGGTGGCGCTGCCGTGAACACAGCTGCCGTTCGCCCTGAGCTGCCTGTCCTGAGCCTCGTCGAAGGGGTCGAAGGACGGGTTCCGCCACCGGCTTCGACAGGCTCAGCCCGAACGGACGGGTTGAGCGCCATCCTTCATCCCGTGCGCTTTGTCAGAAGCAGGTTCCAGAACTGGTGGCAGTCCCGCCTGCCGCTCAAAGACAGCCTCACGCTCACCCAGCGCACTGTCTACATCCTGCCCACACGCCCTGGTTTCACGCTCGCGGCCACGATCCTCGTTTTGTTGGTTGCCTCGATCAATTACCAGTTGAACCTGGGTTACCTGCTGACCTTCCTCTTGGCCGGCAGCGCCGTGGTGGGCATGCATGTCTGCCACGGCACGCTGCGCGGACTTACTTTGAATTTGATAGCACCTGACGCTCAATTCGCCGGAGCCAGCGCCGTGATTGGTGTCAACCTGGTGAACGAGCGCAACGCCATCCGCCACGGCATCGGCATGACCGTGCTCGGCGCCAACCAATGGGTGTACGCCGACGTGCCGGCGCTCGGCATCGCCACCGTGCACATCGCCTTCAAACCCGAGCGGCGAGGCCTGCACCTGGTGCCCGCGCTGACCGCCGAAACGCGTTTTCCGCTGGGCACGTTTCGCGTCTGGACGGTCTGGCGCCCAGCCTCCAAAGTGCTGGTGTACCCGCTGCCAGAGGCTTTCCCGCCGCCCCTGCCGCCGGGTGAGGCGAAGTCTGGCGGCGCAGCCAACGCGCAACACGCGTCCAGCGGTGAATACGACGGCGTGCGCGCCTACCGCCGGGGCGATCCGTTAAAACTGGTGGTCTGGAAAAAAGCCGCCAAGGCGGATGAACTGGTCAGCCGCGATGCGCAGCAGGTGCAGCGTTACGAGTTGTGGCTGGATTTCGCCCACGCCGGTGGCGGCGCAGCCCATAACAACACGACCAACACCGAACACAAACTCTCTCGCCTGTGCGCCTGGGTGCTCGCCGCCGAAAAGCAGGGCCTGGACTATGGGCTGCGCTTGCCGGGCGTGGAGGTCAAAGCGGGCTCGGGCGAAGTTCACAAGCGGCGCTGCCTGGAGGCGCTGGCCTTATGTTGAAAATTGACGCGGGTTTGAATGCTGGCGAGGTTTTGAACAACTGCGCAGTAATCGTGACGCCGTTTGAATGGCCCGGCATTTGCTATTATATAAATAGCAATGAAATGCCATTTCACGTGGCCTGGTGGCCAAAAATGCATAAATTCTGGGTTGATTTCAGGTTTCAATCCAAATTGTTAACACTCATGTTAACAATTGGCAAAAACGGCCTCCAAAAACCGGTTTTAAAAGAAAATTCAGCCCTTGGGTCACGTGATATATGAATAGTTTGCTAGTTATTATGTAGCATTTATTTTCTTCGACCCGACGCCAAAACGCCGCTCCAAAACGCACCATGTTTGACAAACTGACGCACCTGCCCCGTGACAGCAGAGACACTTTGTTTCTGCTCGTGGTGATCGCCTGGGTGGTGATGCCGCAAGTCACCAACCTGCCGCTTTGGTGCAGCGTGCTGGCGGCCAGTGTCTTGCTGTGGCGCGGCACGCTGGCCCTGCAGTCCAAACCGCTGCCCTCCAAATGGTGGCTCTTGATCCTGCTGGTGCTCACTGTGGCGGCCACGCTGAATACCCACCGCACCTTGATGGGCCGTGACGCGGGCGTCACCATGATCGTCGTCCTGCTGGCCTTGAAAACACTGGAACTCCGGGCAAAACGCGACGCTTTTGTGGTGTTTTTCCTGAGCTTCTTCACGATGTTGACGAACTTCTTTTTCTCGCAGTCTTTGCTCACGGCGGCGGCGATGTTGATCGCCCTGCTGGGGCTGTTGACGGCGCTGGTCAACGCCCACATGCCGGTGGGCAAACCGCCCCTGCTGCAGGCCGCCAAAACAGCCGGCTGGATGGCGCTTTTGGGCGCACCGGTGATGGCGCTGCTGTTTGTGCTGTTCCCCCGCATCGCGCCCTTGTGGGGCGTGCCGAGCGACGCGATGAGCGGCCGCAGCGGGCTCTCGGCCAGCATGCAGGTGGGCAACATCGCCAGCCTGGCACTGGATGAAACCATCGCCATGCGGGTGCGTTTCAACGGCGTCCCGCCTTTGCAGCCGGATCTGTACTTCCGTGGCCCGGTGCTCTCAAGTTTCAATGGCCGCGACTGGCAGCCGCTGCGCTCCGGCCTGCCCGTGCGGATGCAACTGCCCGTGAACCTGCAGGTCAGCGGCGAAGCGACACGCTACGAAGTCACCCTGGAGCCCAACAACCGGCCGTGGGTGTTTGTGCTGGACGCCACCGAGGCCAAGCCGGCCGTGCCCGGCATGCAGGTGGCGATGAGCAGCGATCTGCAATGGGTTGCCGACCGCCCGTTTACCGATCTCACACGTTACAGCGCAGCCAGCCACACGAGCTTCCGTTACGGGCCCGTGCAGCAAATGGCGGCCTTGCAGGAATACGTGGCGCTGCCCGCCAGCTTCAACCCGCGCACCTTGCAACTGGCGGCAGATATGCGGCGCACGCCCGAGTTGCAAAACGCAGGCGCGGCGCAAACGGTGGCGGCCGTTTTGCAGCGGCTGCGCACCGGCGGCTACAGCTACACGCTGGACCCCGGCGTGTTTGGCGTCCACACGGCTGATGAATTCTGGTTCGACCGCAAGGAGGGTTTTTGCGAACACATCGCGTCGAGTTTTGTCATCCTGATGCGCGCGCTGGATGTGCCCGCGCGCGTGGTCACGGGTTACCAGGGCGGCGAGCGCAACAACATTGACGGCTTTTGGGTGATCCGCCAGAGCGACGCGCACGCCTGGGCTGAAGTCTGGATGGCCGGGCAAGGCTGGGTGCGGGTAGACCCAACCTCGGCGGTGGCGCCCGGCCGCACGGGCTCGTTCACGCGCCTGCAGCCCCGCCCCGGTGCCGTCGCCAGCGCACTCACCGGCGTCTTTGGCACGGTCAACCCCAGTCTGCTGGCCAACATGCGCGCCGCCTGGGACGCCGTGAACAACGGCTGGAACCAATGGGTGCTGAACTACACGCAGGCCAAACAGCTCAATTTGCTCAAAGACATCGGCTTTGCTTCGCCGAGTTGGGAAGACCTGTTTTACGTGCTGCTGGCCATTCTCGTCGGGGTGAGTTTGTGCGGTGCGGCCTGGACACTGTGGGAGAAGAACCGGCACGACCCTTGGCTGCGCCTGCTCTGGCGCGCCCGCAAACGCTTGGCAAAAGCCGGCATCACGCTGGCACCCAACAGCCCGCCGCGCAGCATGGCTGACAAACTTGACGCCAGCCAGGACGACATCCGCCAATGGTTGTTGCGCATGGAAACCCTGCGTTACAGCCGCCCCGGCGCCTCCAAGGCCCTCGGGCTCCTGGGTTTGCAGCGAGAATTTGGGCAGTTGCTTTGGCCCAAGGCGCTGAAGTAGCTGGTTCATTTTGGAGCCGCTTCTTTTTGGCCGCCATCAGCTTTTGCATGCCATCCCACCCCACCCCATTGCCAATCCTTCCATTGTCGTGAACATTTCTGATCGCCTTGACCTGCAGAACCTTGCCTGGAGGTTCGCCAAGCAGTTTTGCATTGCTCTATTTTTAATAGCGATATGCGCTTACTCTGCGGCATCCAACGCTCAAATAAGTCCAGGTGCAGTCGCTGCCACCGCAAAATCGACCACCACGGCACCGGCTAAACCACCCGCAAATTCACCCGCTAAATCAGCCGCCAGCAAATCCGCCAAACCGCCTGCGCAAGGCCCCGCCTATGCCACACGTGCGGACGTGATGCAGATGGCAGACGACATTGCCCTGCGCCGCGACCTGGACCGCGATTGGGTGCGCAAAACCATTGGGGACGCGCACTACCTGCCCATCATCACTAAATTCATCCTGCCACCGCCTGCGGGCACGGTCAAAAACTGGCGCGTCTACCGCAGCCGTTTCATCGACCCGGTGCGCATCAACGCGGGCGTGAAGTTCTGGCAGGCCAACCGCGAAGCGTTGGAGCGGGCTGAAAAGGAATACGGTGTGCCGGCCGAGATCATCGTCGGCGTCATCGGCGTGGAAACCATCTACGGCCAGCAGGTGGGCACCTTCCGCGTGATGGACGCGCTGGCCACTTTGAGCTTTGATTTCCCGCAGGCACACCCGCGCAGAGAAGCCCGGCGCGAATTTTTCTTGGGTGAGCTTGAGCAGTTCCTGAGCCTGTCCAGCCGCACTGGCGCAGACCCGATGGCCGTGCGCGGCAGCTTCGCCGGCGCCATGGGCCTGCCGCAATTCATGCCCTCCTCCCACGTGAAATACGCCGTGGACTTCGACGGCGACGGCAAGGTCGATCTTTTCAACAGCCCCACCGACGCCATCGGCTCGGTGGCCAACTACTTCAAGGCCTTCAACTGGCAACCTGGCATGCCAACCCATTACCCGGTGGCATTTGACAAATCCAAACTCGACATGGACGCCTTGATGGCCCCCGACATCCTGCCCACCTTCAGCGTGGAGAGCTTTGCCGCCAAAGGCGCTGTGCTCGAAGGTGACGCCCTGAACCACACCGGCCCGCTGGCCTTGATCGAGCTGCAAAACGCCGGCGCGGAGCCCGTCTATGTTGCAGGCACGGAAAATTTCTACGCGATTACCCGCTACAACTGGAGCAGCTATTACGCGATGGCAGTGATTGAGTTGGGGCGGGAAGTGGCGCGGGCCTTGATCCGGCCCTAAGTCGGGGATGCGTCACTGCAAACGGTGGTGCCAGTAGCGTTGCCGGACCTGGCGGTCACAATCCACCAGATCGGGTGCATCACTGCGCCAAGTCGCTGCGCCACAACGCGGGGATTCGAATAGTCTTATGCCACGGGCTTCATATCGTTCGCGCACGGGCGCAGCAGGGTGGCCAAAACGGTTGCGATACCCGTTCTGCACCAGGCCGATGCTGGGCTTGACCGCATCCAGGAACACGCCTGAACTCGACGTGGCGCTGCCGTGGTGTGGCACCAGCAGCAGCTTGGCCTTCAAATTGATGTGGCCGACGGCGGCTTGCCCGACCAGGCTGGCCTCTTGTTCCAGTTCAATGTCGCCCGCGAGCAGCGCAGTTTGTCGGCCATTGGAGATTTGCAGCACGCAACTCATGGCATTGCTTTTGGCAGGGCGCTCATAGTCGTCGGTTTCCGGGTGCAGGATCTTGAAATCCACGCCGTCCCACTGCCAGTGCTGGCCCGCCGCACAACGGGTGGCTCTGCGAGTGGCCTGAATTTCATGTTCGGTCTCGATGGAACTCAGGAGTTGAGCTTGCGGGAGCATGGCCAACACCGCCACCGCGCCGCCGGTGTGGTCGGCATCGCGGTGACTGAGCACAAGCTTGTCCAGGTGCACGTCCAAGGTCCGCAAAAGCGGCACCAGCACACGGTGCCCGGCATCACTCTCACGGCTGAAGCGCGGCCCGGCGTCGTATAACAGGGCGTGGCCTGAGGTGCGCACCAGCACGGCATTGCCCTGCCCAATGTCGGCAGCCAGCAGTTCAAACTCTCCGGCAGGTGGCAAGCTGGCTTGCCACAGCACGACCGGCAGCACCATGGGCAAACCCAGCAAGCGCATCGGCCAGGGCATGCGCATGGCCATTAGGAGGCCGCCCACAACACCGACAACCCCCGCCCAGAGCGGTGCCTGCGCGATGGCGATGCTGGCAAAGGGCAGACTTGCCAACATCTGTAGAAAGGCTGTCAACGCCTGAATAGCGGCTGCGGCGAGGCTCCAGGAAGAGGAAAACACGACGCCTAACATCGCCAACGGGGTAACGACCAAGGTGACCCAGGGGATTGCCAGCAGATTGGCAAACAAGCCCGCGACTGAAATCTGGCCAAACAACAACAAGGTCAGCGGCGTCAGGGCCAAGGTGATCACGGCCTGTTCCTGCACGAGGGCCCGGGCGGCGGCGAGAAGCCGCGACAAAGCGCTGGGCCGAGGTTCATTGGCGGAAGCATCACCCTGCGCGTCGTCTGCCCCGGGCGCCGCAGCGCTCTCAAGCTGC
Source organism: Rhodoferax sp. (assembly GCA_031365665.1). Classification (GTDB taxonomy): domain Bacteria; phylum Pseudomonadota; class Gammaproteobacteria; order Burkholderiales; family Burkholderiaceae_C; genus JANYCG01. Next base: position 9,230 of record JANLYO010000093.1, read on the forward strand.
TGGGTGTTTGGTGAGTTTCTTGGGCCGGAATCACTGGCAAACAACACGCCCACGGCCACAAAACTCAACCAAAACCCCGCCTGCAAAAGTGCCCACGGGTCAGCCAGCACAACAAGTGCACAGGCCAGCATCCAGACGTAAGGCCAGGGCCATCGCCGCACACCAATGCGCAAGAGAACGGCCACGGCCAGCATCAGCACCGTGCGCTGCGACGGCACGCCCCAACCGCTGAACAGGGCATAGGCCGAGGCCAGGATCACACCGCCAACAAGTCCCACAGTGGGCGCGGGCAAGGCGAAACACAGGCGGGATGAGCGTTGCCACAACCAGCGCGTCAGGGCCATCATCAGCCATGCAAACATGGTCACATGCAGTCCCGAGATGCTCATCAAATGGGCAACACCCGTGGCGCGGAAAATGTCCCAATCGGCACGGTCGATCGCGTTTTGATCACCCACCACCAAAGCGGCGACCACCCCCGCCGTCTTTCTATCCTGAATTTGCTCAAAAATCCGATCTCTTACAGACTGGCGCGCACGCTCCAAAGGATGCTCCCAGGTGCGCGCGAGCCGCTGGGGCAGTGTGTCTTTGGCCCCTGCGCGCACATAACCCGTCGCCTGCAGGCCCTGCTCCCACAACCACAACTCAAAATCAAACCCATGGGGATTGCTGCCGCCATGGGGCGCCTTCAGCCGCACCGTCATTTGCCAGCGTTCACCGGCCACGAGATCGGCGCTTGACCGTTGCAGTTCGACACCTTCATTGGCGTTGTTGAAACCTGCAGCCACCGGTCCGTTGTACCAGCTCAAATAAATGCGCGGAGGAAGCGGCATTTCGACACCATCTGACCTGGCCGATTCGACATCCATCCTGAAGCGCAAACCCGATTCATTGCGCTGCGGCATGGCGGCGATAACGCCCGTCACAACGACATCGCGGCCTTCAAGCTGCGGATCCAAGGCGTCTTTGACAAAAAGTCCGGCGCGCAATCCCGTCGCGCCGAATGCCATCAATCCGGCGCACAGCAAGGCGCAAATTGCCCTGCCTGGAATCGCCAGCCGTTTGGTGCTTGCCGCGAGGCCAAAGACGATGGCGCCCAGCAGCAGGTGCTGGTAGTCCTGCGCCATCGAAAGTTCACGCTGCTGAAGTTGCGCCGCCGTGCCTAGAACCCAGCCCAACAGGCCGGGAAAAATCAGTTTGGGGGCAAGCGCCTGCGGCTTCAACCCGCCACGCCGGGCGGCGCCTGAAACGCGAAGCCCATGCGCTCAAGATGCTGCGCCAGGCCGATGGTTTGCAAATCACCGTGCATGGGGCCGATGATCTGCACGCCGATGGGCAAGCCATTGGCATCCGGCCCGGTCGGGATGATGGTGGCGGGCAACATGGCCACACCCACCAGGCCGGCCCAAAAAGTCTGGTCGAAGTAGGGGAATGGCTTTCCGTCAATCTGTATCTGGCGGCCGCCTGAACTGCCATGGTCGTGGGGAAAGGCGCTGATCGGCATGATCGGCGTGACCATGAAGTCGAAGTCCTTGAAGAAATCATGCCAGGCCCAGCGCAGGCCAGCACGGGCTTCGTTCAGCGGCGCCCAGTCGTGCACACGCAGAGTCTGCGCGCGCAGCACGCGGGCGCGCTCGCTGGTGTCGTGTGCTGCCAGCGCGTTGGCCTTGGCCACCAGTTTGTCATACGCCGCCTTGGGCGCGCGCGAGGCGAATGCAGCGTGCAGCAGGTTGAAAAATACCGTGTGGCTGTGGGCGGCATCAAACGTCGGCCGGGCAGCGGCGTCCACCTGCGCGCCTGCCGCAGCCAGCGTCTGCGCCACGGCTTCTACACGGGCGCGCACCTCGGCCGAGCTGGGGCACAGCTCGTCGGTGGACCATACGCCAACACGCAGGGCCGACACAGGCTTGGTCAGCGCTGGAAGCTTGAACGAGACGCCGGCAGCGTCGAGCGCATCGGGCTCGGCCACCAGGCGCATCACCAGTTCCAGGTCGGCAGCCGAACGCGCCAGCGGGCCAACCACCGAGATGTCCACCGGCGTGCGTGTGGCACGCAGGCTGTGTCCGCGCATGGGCACGATGTTCCAGCTGGGCTTGTGGCCGAACACGCCGCAGAAATGCGCCGGGTTGCGGATCGAGCCGCCGATGTCGCTGCCCATCTCCAGCCCGGTGAGGCCCGCCGCCAGCGCCGCCGCCGCCCCGCCCGACGAGCCGCCCGGCGTGCGTGTAACGTCCCAGGGGTTGCCAGTGACGCCGTAAACCTCGTTGTAGCTCTGGAAATCAGCCAGGTCCATCGGCACATTGGTTTTGCCAAACACGATGGCGCCTGCCGCCGTGAGCCGCTGTATGCACAGGGCGTCTTCTGCCGCGATGTTGCTGCGCATGGCGGGGTGGCCCCAGGTGGTGGGCAGGCCCTTGATGTTGAACGACTCCTTCACCGTCATCGGCAGGCCGTGCAGCGGGCCCCAGCTTTCGCCGCGCGCCAGCGCCGCATCGGCCGCGTCAGCACGCGCCCGGGCATGCTCGCGCTGCTCGGCAATGACGGCGTTGATCGCCGGGTTGAAGCGGTCCACCCGCGCCAGGTACAGCTCCAGCAGTTCGCGGGATGAAATGCGGCGCGACTGGATGTCACTGACCAGTTCGGACGCAGAGCGGAAAGGCATGTCTTGCATGGTGAATTCCTGGAAAGCTGTGGATCAGGTTTCCAGTATCTCACCTTGCCAAACTCGCACCCCACCCCAGGCCTTGGCGCAACGCGCGACGGAGTCCAGGATGGCGCATCGGCTTGCTTGGCGGCAGGTGGTGAGTTTCAGCAGGCGGGGCGAGGGGCCTTCGGGGAGGCGATAAACTGTTTAGTTCACCAGGGTTTTCCCAAGTTCAAGGGGACTTCCCTTGATCTGGTTAAAACTATCGACAATCGACGTTTTCAAGCGTCAAAGGAGCCGCCATGAGTGTTTATGACAAACTGACTTCCCTGGGCATCACCCTGCCGCCGGTGTCAACACCCGCCGCCGCCTACGTGCCATTTGCACAGTCAGGAAACTTGGTGTTTCTCAGCGGCCATATCGCCAAGAAAGACGGCAAGCCCTGGGTCGGGAAACTCGGTATGGACATCTTCACCGAAGAAGGCAAACGCGCCGCGCGAGCGGTTGCAGTGGACCTGCTGGGCACTTTGCACGCGGCGGTGGGCGACCTGAACCGGGTCAAACGCATCGTGAAGCTGATGTCGCTGGTCAATTCCACGCCCGATTTCACCGAGCAACATCTGGTCACCAACGGGGCCAGCCAGCTCATGGCCGAGGTGTTTGGCGACAGAGGTGCCCACGCCCGCAGCGCCTTTGGCGTGGCACAGATTCCGTTTGGCGCGTGTGTCGAGATTGAAATGATTGCCGAAATCGAATGAGGCCCAATCGGCTGCGCTGGCCGGGCGTTCAGCGCGATGGAAGGCTCAGGGCCAGTTCAGGCGCGACCCAGCAACTCCGTAAACGCCGCTTGATCCATGGGCCGAAAGAAATGGTAGCCCTGTAGTTCATCGCATCCGTGCGCCTTGAGCAGCGCGGCCTGCACGGGCGTCTCAACACCTTCTGCGACCACCGCCATCTGCAGGTCTTTGGCCATGCGCACGATGGCCCGGATCAGGGGCACATCGTCGCTGGGCGACTGGATAGCGGCGACAAAACTGCGGTCGATCTTGATCTCGTCCACAGCAAAGCGGTGCATGTAGGAGAGTGAGGAAAACCCCGTGCCGAAATCGTCGATGCTGATGCGGAGGCCCAACTGCCGCAGCGCCACCAAGTTGCTGGCGACGACCTCGGCATCTTGCAGCAACACGCCTTCAGTGATTTCAAGTGTCAACCAGGCGGGCTCGATCTGGTGCAAGGCCAGCAGCGCCTGGGTCTCCTGCAGCAGTCCGGCGCGGGCAAAATGGCTGGCAGACATGTTCACCGCAATCGGCACCCGTTTGCAGCCCGCGTCGCGCCAGTCGGCCAGATGTTGGCAGGCCTTCTTCAAGACGTAGCGGTCGATGTCGCCGATCAAGCGGTGTTTCTCGGCAAAAGGCACAAATTCAGCGGGCGACAGCAGCCCAAAGCCCGGGCGCTGCCAGCGCAGGAGCGCTTCAGCCCCGGCTACCTGGAAATTCGAGGCATCGACCTTGGGCTGGAAATAAAGCTCCAACTCGTTTTGCTCAATGGCCTGGCGAATGGCCCCCTCAAGGTGCAGGGCTTCGCCGGCCCGCAGGCCCATGTCGGCGGTGTAACACTGGTAGCCGTTTTTGCCGGTCGCTTTGGCGCGGTACATGGCGATGTCCGCGTTGCGCATGAGCTCGCCCACCTCCAGCCCATCGGCCGGATAGGTGGCAATGCCGATGCTCGGTGTGAGCGAAAAATTCAAGCCATCAATCCCCATCACATCGGTCAACGAGGCGATGATGTTGCGTGCCACCAGCACCGCATCTTCCTGGCGCGATATTGAGGGCAAGAGCAGCACAAACTCGTCGCCGCCCAGGCGGCACAGGGTATCTGATTTGCGGCGCAGGCGGGAAATCTTGCCGGCCACCTGTTTGAGCACCTGGTCGCCGACCTCATGCCCCAAGGTGTCGTTGATGTGTTTGAAGTTGTCCAGGTCGATGAACAACAGCGCGACCTGGTCGCGCGAACGCGCGGCCAGGCTGATCGCCTGCTGCATGCGGTCGGCCAGCAGGGTGCGGTTGGCCAGGCCGGTAAGCGCGTCGTGCGTGGCCATGTGGGTCATGCGCTGCTCCGACGCCTTGCGTTCGGCAATTTCGTGCTCCAGCGCCAGCGTGTGTTTTTGCAGGGTTTGGCCGCGCTCGCCCAGGCGCTTCGCCATGTCGGCAAACCCCGCCGCAAGCTGGCCGAGTTCATCCTGGCCATCAAGCTGCGGCGTCGCGCTGAGCTTGCCATCGGCAATTTCAGCGGCAGATTTTTTAAGCCTGGCCAGCGGCTCGGAGACCTGGCGGCGGATGATCCACGACAGCGCCAGCCATTCCAGCAAGAGCGCGACCACACCCACCAGGATGATGTCCTGGGTGGCCTCGTAGGCCCGCGCATGCAACAAGGCCTTGGGATAAACGGTGACGAAGAACCAATTGGGCCCCTGGATCGGCGAGACCGCCAAGTAGTGGCCGCCATCAGGTGATTCGACGATTTGCGCACCTGCCGCACTGGTGGTTTTGTCCAGCCCTGCGGTGCTGGCGCCAGGCTGCGCCACGGCTTTGGCAAAGCCTGCCAACAGCGGATCACCGATAGCCGCGATGTGCAGCGTGCCCGCCGACTGGTTGATTTTTTCCATCATCTGCGGATGCGCCACCAAAGCGCCCTGGCCATCGATGATCATGTTGTAGGTGCCAGGTGCCACCTGCTGGGTGGTGCGTTTGACCAGGTCGTCGACCGAGATGTCCTGCGAGGCGGCGGCGATCCAGGCCTTGCCTTGGTCCACTGGCAGGCTGGACGACAACATCCAGATCTTCGCCTTGTCGTCAAAATAAATCGCTGTCCAGGCGTTTTTGCGCTGCGGGTTCTTGGCCGGGGCAGACATCTGCACCGGCGGGTAGTCTTCGTTGTTGCTGGCAGCGTCGGCCTCTTTTCCCCAGTTGACCGAGGGTGAAAACATGATCAAACCAATGCCCGGCAAGTCAATGTAGGCTGAGTAGTAGTTTTGCGTCAGCACCGGCCCCCACTCACTGAGGACCTGGTAGGCCACCACCACCCGGCGGCGAATCTGCGGCGTGATCTCGACCGAGGGGCGGATGTACACCGTGGGCAGGCGCTGGTGGTCGTCCAGCTCGGGCCGCACGCGCCACAGGCCATCAGGGAAACGCGTCAGCAGGCGGTCAAAAACCTTGTCTACGGCAGCTGCGGTGATGGCGGCATGGGCAGCGTCGGCCGCCGGGTTCAGTCGATGCAAAAACTCCGCGCGCAGGGCTGCGTTGTTGACCTCGGCCTGCAAAAAGGGGGCGGACTCGTATTTGGCGCGGGTTTCGGTGCCCGAGCGCAGGGCCGACAAAACCTCTGCCCGTAAGCTGCGCACCGAATAGTTGTAGCTGACAAAGGTGCCCAAAGCGATCACGGCCGCCAGCACCAAGCCCAGCAGCAATTGAATGCGCCACGCCAGTGAACGGGAACCCAAAACGGCAGAGAGGAGCTTCACTTCCGAACGCCCTGTACAAAAATCAAACACCAAGGGCGGGCGCCGGGCGACCTAACCGATGCCGCAAATGCCCTTGGAAGAACCGATTGATCAACATTCTAGGAGCCTGGGAGCCTGGGCGGCAGAAGCGCTTCGGGCCAAATCGGCATCGTGCGGCGCTGCTGTCGTCGCCAATAGCTACGGCTATTGGCTAGCCAGCATCACCACACGCCACTCGATTTTCGCCAATTTTTCCTCGAAGCCTTCTGCCGCCCACGCTCCTAGATGTTAAATGCCAATGTTAACATCCATGTTAATTTCTGGCTTTTTGAATCGAAATGTATCGTTTATTTTTAAATTTATATAAAATATTGAACAATAATTAATATTATTTGTTATTAAATAATATAGCAAGATATTAAATAAATACGTGACCTAAGTGTTTAAATATTTTAAAAAAATTAAACAAATTAATTTTATACCCATCAAACCTCCTTGCAAGCTCAGCCCCTGTTGCCTGGTAGCGCCAACCGCAGGATGGACTGCGTTTTGACCGCGTCCAACGCCTGCTGCGTAACCCGCCCTGGCGCAATTTCTGCCAGGGGCTGCAGCACAAAGGCGCGCTCCCCCATGCGCGGATGGGGCACCGTCAGCAGCGGCGTGGCGATGGTTTGGCTGGCGTACAGCAGGATATCCAGATCCAGCGTGCGCGGCGCGTTGCGGTAGGGACGCTGGCGACCGGCCTGCTGCTCCAGGTCTTGTAACGCACGCAGCAGCGCCAGCGGGGCGAGGCCGGTTGAAATTTCGATCACGGCATTGATGTAATCCGCCCCGCCGGCGTCGACCGGCGCTGTGCGGTACAACGAAGACTGCCGCACCAGCCGCGTCTGCGGCAAGGCGGCGATTTGCCCGATGGCCTGCTGAACCGTCGCCTGGGCATCGCCGAGATTGGCGCCCAGGCCGATGAAAACTTCAGCTGCCGTCACCACCGGAGCTGTCACGACGCGCACCGTCCGCGATGCCGCCTGAATCGCCGCCTGCGTTGCCACCTGCATTGCTGTTTGACCTGCGGCGACGGCGGCGGCGCTTGGGCGCGTCACCGGTGCCGGCTTCTTGTTCCGCACCCAGATCAGGCGCTGGGGCTGACCCAGCGGCCAAGCGCGGGCTTGACGTTGTTGAAGTTTCAGATGCAGATCGTGGTGCAGATGAGCCCAGAGGCGCTGCGCCTGTAGCACCCGCCGCACCCGCCGCACCGGCTGCACCCGCCATGGGCCGTGGCGCGCGCGCCATGCGCGGCTTGCGTTGTTGCTGCTCTTCACGCACCTGATCCACCAGATCTTGCCGCTCGCTGTCGGTGGCCATACTGAACTCTTGCCACCAGTCGGCCAGGGTTTCATCGACCTCCCCCACGTCCGCGCGCAGGCGCATGAAGTCAAACGCGGCCCGAAAACGGGGTTGGTCCACCAAGCCAAAAGCGGCGCTGCCGTTGCGTTTCTCAAAACGCGTCTGCATCAGCCAGATCTCGCGCATGTCGCCCGCCAGGCGGCCACGCCCTGAGACATCGCCGATGCGTGCGTTGAAAACATCGTCAATCGCGTCGTTGAGCGCTGGGAAGCTGTTTTGCCCTTGCGTCTGCCTCTGCGCCCAACCATCGCGCGCGTCCGCCCACAACACGCAGGCCAAGAGGAAACTCGGTGCGACCGGTTTGCCTTCACCCACGCGCCGGTCAGTGTCTCTGAGCGCAGCGTTCACGAACTGGGAGTCCGCCCGTTGCACCACCACATCCAAGAGCGGGTAAATGCCTTTGGCCAGGCCCAGCAATTTCAGCTGTTCGATGGAGGCCAGCGCGTGCCCGGTTTGCAGCAGCTTGAGCATTTCGTCAAACAGGCGGCTTTGGGGCACGTCGGCCAGCAGCTCTTGCGACTTGACCAGGGGCGCGGCGGTTTTGGCGTCGAGCTTGAAGCCCAGCGGGCTCAGCTTGGCAGCGAAACGCACGGCGCGGATGATGCGCACCGGGTCTTCGCGGTAACGCGTGGCGGCGTCGCCAATCATGCGGATCTGGCGCTTCTTCGCATCCGCCAGGCCGCCGTGGTAATCGACCACGATCTGCGTTTGCGGGTCGTAATACATGGCGTTGACAGTGAAATCACGCCGCGTTGCATCTTCGTCCTGTGGGCCCCAGACGTTGTCGCGCAACACGCGGCCGGTGGAGTCAACGGCGTGTTTCATGCCCGCCAGCTCGCTCTTGCTGGTCTTCTCATTGCCGGCCACGGCCTCGGCGGCAGCGTTGTCGAGGTAGGCGCGGAAGGTTGAGACCTCGATCACCTCATGCTCGCGCCCCCGCCCGTACACCACGTGCACGATGCGAAAACGCCGCCCGATGATGAAGGCGCGCCGGAACAGGCCCTTGACCTGCTCCGGCGTGGCGTTGGTGGCCACGTCGAAGTCTTTGGGCACCAGGCCGACCAGCAGGTCGCGCACCGCGCCGCCGACGATGTAGGCTTCAAAACCGGCTTCTTTGAGGGTGCGCACCACGTTGGCGGCGCGTTCGTCCACTTTGGACGGGTCGATGCCGTGTTCGGCCACGCCGACTTCTTGCCGCTTGCCGAATTTCGGCTTTTTGGCGCGACCGCCGGTGGCTTTTTCAAACAGGTTTTCTATGAATTTTTTGATCAATCTTTGTCCAGTAGGGATTCAGGCCGGGGGCCAGAGGTCAAGTATGCGCCAATTGCGCTCTTCGGCCAGTTTTCTGAGGCGCTCATCCGAATTCGTCGCCACCGGATGTGCCACTTTTTCCATCAAGGCCAGGTCGTTGAACGAGTCGGTATAAAACGTGGCTTCGACCTGCGCCCAGCTTAAATTGCGCGCGGCCAGCCACTGCTCGACCCGCGTGACCTTGCCCTCGCGCGCTGACGGCACCCCCTTGATTTCGCCGCTGATCCAGCCCGTGGCGGCGTCTTGCTCCAGCTCGACGGCGATCAGCTCCTGCACGTCAAAAGCCTCTGCAATGGGCCGCGTGACAAATTCGTTGGTCGCGGTGACGATGACGATCTGGTCGCCCTGTGCGCGATGTTGATGCAAAAGCGCCAGCGCCTCAGGCCTGATGGCTGGCTGGATGACTTCCGACATGAAGCGGGCATGCGCAGCTATTGAATTAGCAGCGCCCTGGCGGCGCACAGCCAAGGTGGCGAACCGCACGTAGTCATGGATGTCGAGCGTGCCCGCCTTGTAATGCGCAAAAAACTCGTCGTTTTTGCGGGCGAATTCAAGTGGATCCGTCCAACCGATGGTGTTGGTGAACACGCCCCAGGAGTGGTCTGAATCGATGGGAATCAGCGTGTGGTCCAAGTCAAAAAGCGCCAATTTCATCATGTGGCCCCCACGCTCCCCGCTGCGCGTGGTTCGCTGCCCCCCCGAGGGGGCTAATTTTTCTAGGGGCGGCACCTCAAAAAATTGCTTCATCAACTGTTGTCCATCATCGATTTGATCAGCGGGACGGTGATGGCGCGTTTGGTTTGCAGCGAATAACCGTCCAGGAGGTTCAAGAGTTCCATCAAGCTGCCCAAATCGCGGCTGAAGCGGGTGAGCATGAAATCCATCACTTCGTCTCCGAGGAACACGCCACGGTCATCGGCGGCCTGGCGCAACACGGCGCGCCGCTCGGGCTCGCTCAAGGTCTTGAGGCCAAACACGTGGCCCCAGCCGAGACGGCTTTTCAGGTCGTCGCGCAGGTTCAGATCGGTCGGCGGCAGAGCACCCGCGCCCAGCACCCAGCGCTGCTGGGTTTGGGCGTTGACAAACCAGTTGAAGGCGGCGTGTTGCTGCACCGCCGTGTACAGATGCACGTCGTCGAGCAGCACGGCACCCCAGGCCTCGTTAAATGCCGGCGGCTCCAGCAGCGAAGCGTCGAGCCAGCCCACTGCCGCACCTTGCTCGCGCAGAGCCTCGCGCACGCTTTTGAGCAAATGCGTTTTGCCGCTGCCGGTATTGCCCCAGAGGTAGGTGGGCACGGGCGAGCGGGTGGCCGAATTGGACTTGACGCCCACCCACAGCTCCAGGTGGGCACGGGCGTCTTCATTCGGGCCGGGGAAAAAATTGGCGAGGGTTGCGCCTGTCGCCAAGCCGATGTCGAGGGCAATCTGCTTCATGCGGCCGCAGCGCTGGACCGCCCCAAGCAAGGCACGGCCCCCTCGGGGGGCAGCGAAATACGCGAAGCGACAAGCGTGAGGGCCAAATTTTTCGACAGGCCGCCCCTAGAAAAATTAGCCCTCTCGGGGGGCAGCGCAGTACGCGAAGCGACAGGCGTGGGGGCCATATTTTTCGACAGGCCGCCCCTAGAAAAATTAGCCCCCTCGGGGGGCAGCGCAGTACGCGAAGCGACAGGCGTGGGGGCCATATTTTTCGACGGACCGCCCCTAGAAAAATTAGCCCCCCTGAGGGGCAGCGCAGTACGCGAAGCGACAAGCGTGGGGGCCATATTCAGCCGGTATACAGCTTGCTGGCGAGGTAATTGGCCTTTACCCGCCGCAGCGCCACCAGCAGCACGGCGCTGGCCGGCAAGGCCACCAGCACACCCACCAGGCCAAATACCTGGCCAAAGGCGAGCAAAGCAAAAATGACGGCCAACGGGTGCAGGCCGATGCGCTTGCCCACCAGGCGCGGCGTGAGCACAAAACCCTCAATCACCTGGCCCACGCCAAACACTGCCACCACCATCACAAGCGCCTTCACCGAGGCAAATTGCAGCAGCCCGGCCAAAAGCGCCAAGATGAGGCCAATGCCAAATCCCAAATACGGCACAAACATCGCCAAGCCGGTGAAGATGCCGATGGGCAGGGCCAGATCCAGCCCGAATAACGCCATGCCCACGCTGTAAAACACCGCCATCGCCAGCATCACCAAAAGCTGACCGCGCAGGTATTGGCCCAGCACGGAATCCGCTTCGCTGGTAAAGCTGTCAAAACTCTGGCGCAAGCGCAGCGGCACCAGCCCCACCAGGCGCGCGACGATGTTGCGCCAGTCCATCAACAGATAAAACAGCGCCACCGGGATCAGCACCGCATTGCCGACCAAGGTGAGCGCCACACTGCCGCCCATTTTGAGCGAGGCCAGCACGGAGCCAAAAGCGTCTTCAAAGTTGGCGCTCAGGTATTTGAAGACAAAAGCCTTGATGCTGGCGACATCCAGCGACAACTTGACGCCCAACTGCGCCAGAAGCGGCGACAACCACCCGTTGAAACGGTCCGCCAGCAGCGGCAATTGCTCGCGCATCAGGGGAATCTCTTTGGCCATGATCGGGATGATCAGCAGCACCAGGCTCAAGCCGGCCAGAATGAACAGAATCTCCACTGCCACCACGGCCAGCACACGCGGCACGCGGCCTTTGCCCCAGCCGTCGATACGGTCCACCAAGGGAGTGAGGGCATAGGCCAACACAGCCGCTACAACAAAAGGCGTCAGCACCGGCCCCATCAGCCACAGAGCCAGCACGACCAAAGCGGCAATGCCCAGCCAGCTCATGGCGATTCTTTGGGCGTGGGTGAACTGCATGTGGGCGGAGTGCTGGAGGGGTGAACGACAGGGGTGCGGGGTGGATCGTGGGACGGGTCGAGGTGCAGGTCGCTCAAGCGGGCGGGAGGCCACGCGTAAAATTGTGTGCAAATTCTAATTGGGTTGGGCACCCTGCCCGGCCATGACCGCTTTTGCCGCCTTTAATTCATGACCACACCCACCTCCATTTCCCCAATGTCGTACAAAGACGCCGGCGTTGACATTGACGCGGGCGACGCGCTGGTCGAGCGCATCAAACCGCTGGCCAAAAAAACCATGCGCGAAGGCGTGCTGGCGGGCATTGGCGGCTTTGGCGCGCTGTTTGAAGTGCCCAAGCGTTACAAAGAGCCGGTGCTGGTGAGTGGCACCGATGGCGTGGGCACCAAGCTCAAGCTGGCTTTTGAATGGAACATGCACGACACCGTGGGCATCGACCTGGTGGCCATGAGCGTGAACGACGTGCTTGTGCAAGGCGCCGAGCCTTTGTTCTTCCTCGACTATTTCGCCTGCGGCAAGCTGGATGTGGACACCGCTGCGGCGGTCGTCTGCGGCATCGCCCGAGGCTGCGAGCTGTCTGGCTGCGCGCTGATTGGCGGCGAAACGGCAGAGATGCCCGGCATGTACCCGGCGGGTGAATACGACCTGGCCGGTTTTTGCGTGGGCGCGGTGGAAAAGTCAAAAATCCTCACCGGCAAGGATGTAAAGGCGGGTGACGTGGTGCTGGGCCTGGCCTCCAGCGGCGTGCATTCCAACGGCTTCAGCCTGGTGCGCAAATGCATCGAGCGCGCCGAGTTGGACGGTGGCAGCCTGCCCGCCACGCTGGACGGCAAACCCTTCAAAGAAGCCATCATGATGCCGACGCGCCTGTACGTGAAAAACGTGCTCGCCGCCCTGGCCGCCCACCCCAATACGGGCGACGCCGCGTCGCACGGTGGCATCAAGGCCCTGGCCCATATCACCGGCGGCGGCCTGCTCGAAAACATCCCCCGCGTGTTGCCCGAAGGCCTGGCCGCGCATCTGAAAAAAGGCAGTTGGCCGCAAACCGAGCTATTTGCTTGGTTACAGAAAACAGCGAGCATTGATGAGGTCGAGATGAACCGCACCTTCAACAACGGCATTGGCATGGTGGTGGTGATTGATGCCGCTGAAGCCGATGCCTGTGCGCGAACCTTGCGGGCGCTAGGTGAAAGCGTGTTCGTGATTGGCGGTATTGCGCCCAAGGGTGCTGGTGCTAGTGTGACAGTGGCCTGACATTTGCGTACCGTCTGCGGGGTCCGCCTGCCCCACCCCAAGGCCAGTGCGGGCGGCAACGACATCACCCGCAGCAGCCGGTCGCCGTCGATCTCCAGCAGGCGGTTGGCAGCAAAGCTGCTTTGCGAATCGGGTTCCAGCGCCGCGCTGAGCAGCGGCGAAAGCGGCTGGGCCAGGCTGACATAGAAGCTGCCAATCGGCACTGCGGCGTTGGCGGGTGCCAGATGCACCTTGAACTGGCGGATGCCGTCGGCATCCCCAATCGCACCCCTGGCGTCCTGCCGCTGGCTCGTGGTTTGGGCTTCCAGTTGATACCGCTCAACCTGCCAGGAGGCCTCGCTGGCCACCTGCTCCACGCGGGCACCGAGCAGCCGCAAGCGTGCGACGGCCAGGGTTTCTGTGGCCGCCAGCAGGTAACCGCTGGGGCGCGCCCGGCGGTTCACCACTTGAAGGGTTTCGGCTGAGCGCCAATCAACGTCCAGCACGCGTTCTTCACCCGTGATGGCGTCCAGAAACTCCAGCTTCTGGCGCGTCGGCGTTTGCGATGCCTCCACCACCAGATCGCCCTGGCAGGCCTGGGCACTGGCGGCTCGCTCTGCCCTGGCTACCAGATCCAGCAAGGCAGGCCCTTGGGCTGCGGCGACTTCCACTACCGTGCTTGCCGCCAGCACCTGAGTGTGTACGCGACGGGCAAAATTGGCGCGCCCCAGGCCCACGCCGCGCACTTCCAGCAGCAGGCTGACAGCGGGACGCAAGCCATTGACGTTACGGCCTGTGTCTGGCTGCACGCCGCCCATCGACACGGTCTTGTCGCTGGCGTTGTCACTGCCCGTGGTGTGGTACTTGAATGCACTGAGGCCTGCGCGCGCGAACGCGGATTGGATGGCAGGCAAATACCGCTGCTCGGCCATGGCAGCAATCTGAGGGTCCAGGTTGCCCACCGTCGCGGCTTGTAGGAGGGCATCGTATTTCTGCACCACGCCGAACTTGTCAACCCAGCGGCCCGCCACGGTGAATTCGTGCAAATCCATCACGACCTGCGGGCGGTAACGCTGCGTGGCGTCGGCGATCATGCGGCCCTCGGGCGTGGTCAGCAGCAGGTGGTCGCGGTTCACGTCAGTACCGTTGGCGGTGACCCGCGCGAATCGATCCGCGCCATCTGGGTTGCCGCGCGGAACGATGAGCAGATTCACGCGTTTGAGCAGTTCGGCCCGCGCACCGGCGAACTGCTCTGCCAGCACCAGTGCTGCTTCGCCACCAGCAGGCTCGTTGCCATGCTGCTGGCCGATGACCAACACGGTGGGCCGACTCGCGTCAAAACGCCCCTGGTCGGCCAGCAGCAAGAGCGGCAGGGTTCGCCCTTGCTGCGTCAACCCGAGAGGCTCGACTTTCAGATGTGGCGACTGGCGGGCAAGCCCGCCCACAAAGGCCAGCATTTCGGCGTGCGATGCAAAATCATCACGCCCGGCCCGAAAACCGGGCGTGGCATACACCACCGCTGGTGCGGCGTATCGCGCGGCAATGGCGGGGCGCTCTGGCAGAACCTTGGCTGGGTCAAACTGGGCAGAGGCCTGCGTAGCCGCCAAGACCACACCGCAAACCAATAGCCGCGCGATGCCCATTGCACGAAGCACAAGGGCTGTGCAGAGGGTTTTACGTTTCACCACGGTTCTATTCAACAGACTGAGCGCTGGGTCCAAGGTGATCGTAAACGCGGTTCCCAAGGTGAAAGGCAAGTTATTTACTTAAATAAATAATATGCAAAGATTTTTACTCGTCTAATTTACGTTCAGGCCACATGAAAAATGGATAATTAGATATTAATTTAATATTAATATTGATTTATTTTTAATCAAATTATCAATTTAAATTTACTTAAAAGACAAATAAAAAGCCAATATACCCAAATTGGGTATATCTAACCGGCCTGCCCAAAACGCCCTCAACTCACCTGCCGCCGCAGTTGCGAGACCTTATCAGCCAGCATGTTGATGTCCATGTTTTCATCGGCGTTGACGAGGTAACTCTCCAGGTCTTTCACGGCCAGCGCGGTGTGGCCGAGTTCGGCGTGGGCCAGGCCCCGGTCGCGCTGCTCTTCCCAGGCTTGTGGCATCAAGATGACCAGGCGATCCAGCACGGCGATCTGGCGGGGCCAGTCTTTTTGCGCCTTGTAGATCTCTTTGAGGTTGTGCAACATGCGGGCAATGATGCTGCGCGGCGGGGCGGCCTGCAAATACAGGCCCAGCGGCACCTCAAACTCATCGACCAAGCCGCTTTTGCGGCGAAACGGCTCCAGCCGCTCGGCCAACTCGTCGCGCGAGAGCGATTGCCCGTCAAACGGGTTGATCACCACCTGGCCTTTGGGCAAATTCACCTTGACCATGAAATGCCCCGGAAAACCCACGCCGCGCGCGGACAAACCGAGGCTCTGCGCCAGCTCCAGCCACACCACGGCCAGCGAGATCGGGATGCCCCGGCGTGTGCGTAGCACCTGGTTGATGTAGCTGTTGTCGGCGTCGTAGTAGTTGTTGACGTTGCCGCCAAAACCGAGGCTGGTGAAGAAAAAGTTGTTGAGCACCCGCAGCTTGTGCATGGGTGGCGCATCGACCGGGATGCGCCGCTTCAGGCGGGCCTGCATCTGGTCGATCTCGCCCATCACCTGCTGCACGTCTAGATCGGGGTATTCGTCTTGCGCGAGGCAGATGGCGGCTTCCAGGAGCGGAAAACCGTCGTCGCTTTGGACCAAGGTCGCAAAGTACGAAAGTGGCGAAGGCAGGTCGTAAGACAGATTCATGGTGAGTACCCATTTTGCATCTATTTTCACCGCCGAAGAAGTTGCCGCAACTTCAGGCCCGCGCCCCAAGTCGCTACAAAGTATATAGCTATTGATGCGCCGATGACAAGCGCCATCAACCACACCCGCTGTAAATGTTGGCCGGGCATTTGGGTCCAGGCGACGCTGCCCGCCGCCCACATCAAAAACACCGCCATCAAGCTGCTGGCCGCCAGCACCTGCAAGGCAAAGATGCCCCAGCCGGGCGCGGCTTTATAGCGGCCCTGGCGCAACAGGCCCGCCAAGAGCCACACGGCGTTGATCAAAGCGCCGATGCCGACCGTCAACGTCAGCGCAGCGTGCTGGAAGATGGGCACCAGAAAAATATTCAAAATCTGCGTGGCGATCAACACGCCGATGGCGATGCGGGCAGGCGTTTTCATGTCGTGGTGGGCATAAAACCCGGGCGCCAGCACCTTGATGGCCACCACACCCACCAGGCCTGTGCCCCAGCCCATCAGCGCCAGCGAGGTTTGCTGCACATCGTGTTCGGTGTAGGCGCCGTATTGAAAAATCACAGCCACCAGTGGTTTGGCAAACACCAAAAGCGCCACCGAGCACGGCACCGCCAGCAATACGACGATGCGTAGGCCCCAGTCGAGCATGGCCGAGTATTTGTCAGCCTCGTTGGCGGCGCGGGCCTGCGAGAGCTGCGGCATCAAGACCACACCGAGCGCCACGCCCAGGAGCGCTGTGGGAAACTCCATCAGGCGATCCGCGTTGGAGAGCCAGGTCACACTGCCGCTGGCCAGACGCGAGGCGATTTGGGTATTGATGAAAAGCGAAATCTGCGCCACGCCCACACCCAGGAGCGCGGGCGCCATCATCGCCCCCACTTGCCGCGTGGCGGGGTCGGCCCAGGCGGCCTTGAAGCGGCGCCAAGTCAGGCCAATGTCGGGGAAGAGTCCCAGGCGCTTCAGGGCCGGTATCTGCACGCCCAGTTGCAAGGCGCCGCCCAGCATCACCCCAACCACCTGCGCGTAGATGGGCTCAATGCCCATCGACTTGAACCACGGCGTGGCCCACACGGTGGCACCGATCATGGCCAGGTTCAGGAGCACCGGCGTCGCGGCAGGCACGGCAAATTGACGCCAGGTGTTCAAAATGCCCGAAGCGAACGACACCAGGGAGATGAAAAAGACGTAGGGGAACATCCAGCGCGTCATCACAATGGCGGCCGAATACGCCTGCGGCTCTTTTTGCAGGCCGCCCGCCATCGCCCAGACCAGCACCGGGGTGGCGACCACGCCCAACACACTGGTGGCCACCAGCACCCAGGTGAGCACGGTGGCGATTTTGTCGATCAAGGCCTGTGCAGCGGCAGCCCCCTCGCGCTCGCGCGTAGCGGCCAACAGGGGCACAAAGGCCTGGCTGAACGCGCCTTCGCCAAACAGGCGGCGAAACAGGTTGGGGATGCGAAACGCAACGTAAAACGCGTCGGTCATCGCACTGGCGCCAAAAAAAGCCGCAAACAACTGGTCGCGGATCAAGCCCGCAACGCGCGACGCCAGGGTCAACAGGGAAATAACAGAGGCAGATTTCAACAAAGACACGTCGCAAAGTGTAGCTGGACAGCCTTTTGCGGTCTGGCCTGGCGGGTTTTGGGCTATAACCCGGCTTACGAGCGCCAAATGCGTTGCAAGGGGCGTCGGCAGTTGAAGGCATGTCCAGCTATAATGGAGGGCTTTGCTGGCATCATCCTCAGACACTAGGAATACACACTTTATGGCATCCACCAAACCCAAGAAAAAGAACCCGCGCCTGGCGTCGGGCCGCAAACGCGTCCGCCAGGACGTCAAAATCAACGCCGCCAACACGTCTTTGCGTTCACAGTACCGCACGGCCGTGAAAAACGTCGAAAAAGCAGTGGCTTCTGGCGACAAAGCCAAATCCACCGAGGCATTTGCCAAAATGCAGGCCGTGGTCGACACGGTGGCAGACAAAGGCATCTTCCACAAAAACAAGGCCGCGCGGGATAAAAGCCGCTTGTCCAGCCGGGTGAAAACCCTGGCGTTGGCTGCTGCGCCGGCAGCCGCCTGATCCCGAGGGATCAACCCACCGGTTTCCCACGAATCGACCCACCGGTTTCCTACGAATCGACCCACCGGTTCGAAAGAATCCCCGCCCGGGCAGACGCTTCCACAAAATTCGTCAGCCTGCCGTTTGTAACGGGTGCGCTGCCAGCAAAGCAAAAAACCACCAGAGCGAGAGTTCTGGTGGTTTTTTTGTGCCCCAAGCAGGCAATTTCAATCTAGTTTTGAAGATTTTTCCGGTGGCTCAAACTGTACCTGCAATTCATTGTCCCGCGCGAAATTCACACAGAAATCCCAGGCCATGACGTTGTAGTCGCGCAGCTCGCGGTTCACGATCACGCATTTCATGTCGCCGAAGGCGGTTGGCACGCACCACGGTGAATAAGCCAAATGGCTGCCGGGCTGCGCTCCGCCGGGGCGGAACTGGCTCATGACACCGGCCAGTCGCTCGGCCCAGTCGCTTGGGCGAAAACTCCGCCCGTCTTTGGTGATCCCCAAAATGAAAACTTCTTGGGCTGATCGGATGTCCATGGGGGTTGGTCGGGTTCATGCAGCTTTTGCTGCAATGCACAAGAATTCTAGTTCAAGCCTGTCAGGGCGGCCCCCAACACGCATCGCTGTCATGCGGAATTGTCAAAAAACCGCCCGAATTGATGTGCCTAAAATAGGCTTCCAACGGCCCAACCCTTTGGGCCGTTTCTTTTTTAACTGTGGAGCCTGGCCATGAACGCGATTGCCAAACCCGCTGAAACCCAAATTTCTGCCCAAATCTCGGCCGCTTCCCCGCACACCATGAACACCTACGCGCCCGCAGGGGGGCGACCGGTGCCCATCGCCCTCTCCCATGGGCAAGGCTGCCGTGTTTGGGACGTGAATGGCAAGTCGTATCTGGATGGCTTGGGCGGCATCGCCGTCAACACCCTGGGCCATAACCACCCCAAACTGGTGCCGGCTTTGCAAGACCAGATCGCCAAAATCATCCACAGTTCCAACTACTACCACGTGCCGGGGCAGGAGTTGCTGGCGAAAAAACTGGTGGAGCTCTCGGGCATGACCAACGTGTTTTTCTGCTCGACCGGTCTGGAGGCCAACGAGGCAGCGATCAAGCTGGCCCGCAAATTCGGCCACAACAAAGGCATCGAGCGCCCCGAGATCGTGGTGTACGAGAAAGCATTCCATGGCCGCTCCATCGCCACGCTCAGCGCCACCGGCAACGCCAAGATCCAGGCCGGTTTTGGCCCTCTGGTCGAGGGTTTCATCCGCGTGCCGCTCAACGATGTGGCGGCCCTGAAGAAAGCCACGGCGGGCAATCCCAATGTGGTGGCGGTGTTTTTTGAAGCCATCCAGGGTGAAGGCGGCGTGAACCCGATGCACCTGGACTACTTGCGCGACGTGCGCAAAATCTGCGACGACAAGGACTGGCTCTTGATGATCGACGAAGTGCAATGCGGCATGGGCCGCACCGGCAAATGGTTTGCGCACCAATGGGCCGACATCACGCCCGACGTGATGCCCCTGGCCAAGGGCTTGGGTTCCGGCGTGCCGATTGGCGCTGTGGTCGCGGGCCCCAAAGCAGCCGACATCTTCCAGCCTGGCAACCACGGCACCACGTTTGGCGGCAACCCGCTGGCCATGCGCGCCGGTGTCGAGACCATCCGCATCATGGAGGAAGACGGCCTGCTGGCCAACGCCGCCCGCGTGGGCAAACACCTCAAAGACGGCTTGACGCGCGCGCTGGCGGCCGAGATTGCCAACGGCGGCGTGAAAGAGATACGCGGCCAGGGCCTGATGCTGGGCATTGACCTGGCCAAGCCCTGCGGCGTGATTCTGACCCAAGCTGCCGAAAAAGGCCTGCTTTTGAGCGTGACCGCCGACAGCGTGGTGCGCTTGGTGCCGCCCTTGATTCTGACCACCGCCGAAGCCGATGAAATCGTCAGCATTTTGTGCCCGCTCATCCAGCAGCACATCGCCACGCAATGACCGCCGCCGCGCAGGGCCGCCCCAAGCAAGGCACGACCCCAGGCCCAAGCAAAGCGCAGGGCGAGCCCAGCGCTGGGGGCAGCGAACCACACGCAGTGGGGAGCGTGGGGGCCAAAATGCCCCTCAAGCACTTCCTACAGATCAGCGACCTCAGCGCAGACGAATACGCCTACCTGTTCACCCGCGCTGCGCTGATCAAGAAAAAATTCAAGGCTTACGAAAAACACCACACGCTGGCAGACCGCACGCTGGCGATGATTTTTGAGAAAGCCTCGACGCGCACCCGCGTGAGTTTTGAAGCCGGCATGTACCAGATGGGCGGCAGCGTGGTGCATTTGACGACGGGCGACAGCCAGCTGGGCCGCGCCGAGCCGATTGACGACAGTGCCAAAGTCATCAGCCGCATGGTCGATCTGGTGATGATCCGCACCTTTGAGCAAACCAAGATCGACCTCTTTGCCGCGCACTCCCGCGTGCCCGTCATCAATGGGCTGACGAATGAGTTCCACCCCTGCCAGATTCTGGCCGACATCTTCACCTATATCGAACACCGTGGTTCGATCAAAGGCAAAACCGTGGCCTGGGTGGGTGATGGCAACAACATGGCCAACAGTTGGCTGCAGGCGGCGGAGATCCTGGATTTCAAAGTCCACGTCAGCACCCCCTGGGGCTACGAGGTCGACCAGTCGGTCGCCGGCGTGCGCTCGCCGGACAGCTACAAGGTGTTCACCGACCCGCTGGAAGCCTGCGCCGGGGCTGACCTGGTCACCACTGACGTCTGGACCAGCATGGGTTTTGAGGCGGAAAACGATGCCCGCAAAAAGGCCTTTGCCAAATGGTGTGTGGACGCCGAAATGATGGCCAAGGCCAAGCCCGACGCGCTCTTCATGCACTGCCTGCCCGCCCACCGTGGCGAAGAAGTGCAAGCCGAGGTGATCGACGGCCCGCAATCGGTGGTGTGGGACGAGGCTGAGAACCGCATGCATGCGCAAAAAGCGCTGATGGAATACCTGCTTTTGGGGCGGCTCAGCTGAGGTTTTGCGGGTGAATTGAGGCCGATTTAAAAATTAACTCCCATGTTAATTACAACTTCAAAAATGCGCCAAAAACCCGGCTTTTGAAAATAATCGGGTGCTAGGCCACGTGATATATTGATAGTTTGCTACATTTTTAATAGCAATTAAAAATTTGATTTTCACCTTCGCCATCTCATGCGCCAGCAATTGCGGCGCTGTTGGAAATAACTGACACCCACCGGCTTGCGGGGTGATATGGTCGCTGCTCATTGCGCTTTACCCCACCATGACCACCCTGCCCGACTGCCAGGCGCTTGACGCCCAAGACCCGCTTCGCCCTTTGCGCGGGCAATTCAGCTTGCCGCCCGGTGTGATTTACCTCGACGGCAACTCCCTGGGCGCGATGCCTAAAAGCGCAGCCGCCCGGGTGGCTGCGGTGGTGGCGCAGGAGTGGGGTGTGGACTTGATCCGCGCGTGGAACACCGCCGGCTGGTTTGACATGCCACGGCGGCTGGGTGACAAAATCGCCCGCCTGATTGGCGCAGGCCCCGGCGAAGTGGTGGCCACCGACAGCACCTCGGTGAACCTGTACAAAGTGCTCAGCGCCGCCCTGGACATCGCCGCCAAAGACGCGCCTGGCCGCCGCGTGGTGGTGAGCGAACGCAGCAATTTCCCGACCGATCTTTACATCGCCCAAAACCTCTGCCAGGCGCGCGGGTTCAGCCTGAATTTGGTCGAGCCAGAGGAAATTGCCCGCGCGCTGACGGCAAACACCGCCGTGCTCCTGCTTACCCATGTGAACTACCGCAGCGGCGCGATGCTGGACATGGCGGCCCTGAACCGCACTGCCGCCCAAGCGGGTGTTTTGACCGTATGGGATTTGGCCCACAGTGCGGGCGCGGTTGAGGTCGATTTGATGGGCTCAGACGCTGATTTCGCAGTGGGTTGCGGGTATAAATTCTTGAACGGCGGGCCAGGCGCACCAGCCTTTGTGTGGGTCAATCCGAAACATCTGCGGCGCCAGGACGATGTGCCTCGCCAACCCTTGAGCGGCTGGTGGGGCCACGCCGCGCCGTTTGCGTTCGCAGCGGACTTCACGCCCGCAGCGGGCATCAACGCCTACCTGTGCGGCACGCAGCCGATCCTCAACATGGCGGCGCTGGAATGCGGGCTTGACACCCTGCTGGCCGCTGAAGCCCTGGGCGGCATGGCCTGTTTGCGCAAAAAATCTTTGGCGCTCACCGATCTCTTCATGGCCCTCATCGCCGAGCGCTGCGGCGGCCATGGCCTGGCGGTGGCCACGCCGCTGGCGCACACGCAGCGCGGCTCACAGGTGTCGCTCACTTGTGACGGTACGGCTGATCGCAAAGACGCCTCCAGACCAAGGGGTTCTGCCGCCTACGCCATCGTGCAGGCGCTGATTGCGCGCGGCGTGATTGGCGATTTTCGGGCGGGCGAACCCGACCTGCTGCGTTTTGGTTTTACGCCGCTTTACGTCGGTTTTGAAGACGTGTGGGGCGCGGTGGAGCATCTCAAGCTGGTGCTCGATGGCGGGGAATGGCTGCGCCCCGAGTTCCATCGGCAACAAGCGGTGACTTGAGGCTTCAGCTGACGGTGTGTGGCACTCGCGGGACACGCTGGCGACACTTGCCCGGCACTCCTATGCCATTGGCCAGACATTTGCCGCCAATGCGGTTATCCTTCGACAGCGCAAGGAAACTGCGCTGTGGCAAGGTGCCATCTTCAGATTGATTAAAGAGGTAAGACATGTTGAAAAAAGCATTTTTGGCAGGAACCGTCGCGGCACTGGCAGGCTGGCTTTTGCCTGCCGCAGGGGCCTTGGCCCAAGACAACCGCATCGACACCATTCGGGCAGACGCGCCGGCCTTGGCCAAATATGGCGCGTTGGGCGTCGGTGTCAAAACCATCCAGCTCGTCAACCCCAAACAGCTTGACCTGGTCAAGGCCAAAGCGGGCGAGCCCATTCCCAGTTACGACCGGCCCCTCACCGTCGAAGTCTGGTATCCGGCCACACCCGCTGCAGGCGCGCCTGCTGCACCGGGCGCGGGCCAATACCGCGCGGTCACGCGCGACCCGAAAATGGAAGTCACCCTGTATGGCAAAGGCGTGCGCGACGCGGCTGCCGACAGCTCGGGCGGCCCCTACCCGCTTTTGATCATCTCGCACGGTTACCCCGGCAACCGCTACTTGCTCACCCACCTGGCGGAAAACCTGGCCAGCAAGGGTTATGTGGTTGCGTCGATCGACCATACTGACAGCACCTACAGCGACCAGTCCGCCTTTGGCAGCACCCTGCTCAACCGGCCCCTGGACCAACTCTTCGTGCTCAACGAAATGGCCAAACTCAACGCCGGCGCGCCGGACGACGCGATCAAGGGCGCGCTCAAAGGCATGGTCAATGCCGAGACCACCGGCTTGATCGGTTATTCAATGGGCGGTTATGGCCTGGTCAACACCATCGGCGGCGGTTTTACGGCGGCCATCGTTGGCAACCCGCTGGCGCCGCCCAATGGCGTGTTGGCCGTGCGCCAAGCGGGCAACCCGGCACACGCGGCGTCGGTTGACAAACGCATCAAAGCCGCCGTCGCTTTCGCGCCCTGGGGCTGGAACCGCGGCTTCTGGGATGCAGCGGGTCTGGCTGGCATCAAAACCCCCGTGTTTTTTGTGGCCGGCAGCGTTGACGACGTGTCGGGCTACGCCCCGGGCGTGCGCAACATCTATGAAGGCAGCGTGAACGCCCAGCGTTACTTGTTGACCTTTGAGAACGCCAACCACAACGCCGGCGCCCCCATGCCCCCGCCCAAAGAATCCTGGGCTGCCGTGCCGCACATGAAATTCATCCCCGCCGAGCACTACATCGACGCGGTGTGGGACAACGCCCGCATGAACAATATCTCGCAGCATTTTGTGACGGCGTTTCTGGCTAAATTCCTGAAGAACGACGCTGCCATGGACTCGTATTTGAATCTGGTTGAAAACGCCAAAGACGGCAAGTGGTCCGCCGAAGCCGATGGCAAATTGAAAACCGACCACACCTACTGGGCCGGTTTCCCCAACCGCACCGCTGCCGGCTTGCGTCTGGAACAACGCAAGCCCTAAGGCCAGGACACTTGCACCGCTGCGCCCGCTGGAGGGCGCCCGGTTCCCAGAAATCCCGCAAATCGGGTCGCCGCGCACGGCCTTGTGACGCGGCGCATTCGGGCGTCTGCCTGCGTAGGCAGGGCCTTTACCAGACATTTACCTGCCTGCACGCCGCGCGTTGCAAAGCCACGGTGTAATCAAAGTCCTGTGCAAAGTCCCGTGCCAAAATTGAACCATGAAAAATCGACCTTCTCAGCGCTTTGCCGGTTTGTCTGGCAGGTGCCAGCGCGGCGCGGCGCGCACCACACTGCTGGCCCTTGTCGCTCTGGCACTTGGCGCAGGGGGCGGCGCTTGGTGGTGGAACCAGCGGGCGACCGGCGCGGCGCAAAGCGGCACAACACCTGAAGCTGCCGCAGGCGCTGCCACAGCAGCCAGCGGACCCGGCGCCGCTGCCAGTGGCGCATTAGGTGCGGCAAGCGGTGCCGGTGGCCCGAACGCCCGCCGCTTCGGCGGCGCCAACCGCGTGCAACCCGTCACGGTGGCGGTGGTGCGCAGGCAAGACGTGCGCGTCATTCTGTCGGCCATTGGCAATATCAGCGCGCTCAATACCGCAACCGTGCGCGCCCGTGTCGATGCGGAGCTCAAAGCCATCCGATTCAAAGAAGGCCAAATGGTGCGCGCAGGCGCCTTGCTGGCCGAGCAAGACGCGCGCAGTTATGACATCGCGCTGGCGCAGGCGCTAAGCCAGTTGACGAAAGACCAGGCCACGCTTAAAAACGCCCAGCTCGATCTGGTGCGTTACAAGGATTTGCTGGCCAAAGACTCCATCGCCAAACAGCAGGTCGATACCCAGGACGCGCTGGTCAGCCAGCTCGCCGCCACCTTGCAGACCGACCAGGCACAGGTGGACAACGCCAAACTGCTCTTGAGTTACACCAAAATCACGGCACCGATCAGCGGCAGGCTGGGCTTGAAGCAGGCCGACCTGGGCAACCTGATCCGGGCCAGCGACGCCAACGGCCTGGTCACCATCACCCAGACGCAACCGATCAGCGTCATCTTTGCCGTGCCAGAGACCCACCTGCCTTTGATCACGCGCAAACTCAAAGGCGCTGATGCGCTCACGGTAGAGGCTTGGGACCGGGAGCAACGCAGCTTGCTGGCCACCGGCAAAGTCAGCACCACCGACAACACCATCGACCCGGTCACGGGGACCATCAAGGTCAAGGCCGAGTTCGCCAATGCCGACGGCTCCTTGTTTCCGAACCAGTTTGTCAACATCAAGATGCAGGTCAATACGCTGGAGGCCGCGCTGTCGGTGCCCTCAGCGGCCATACAGCGCGGCGCGCTGGGCACGTTTGTCTACGTGGTCAAACCGGACAACAGTGTCAGCGTGCGCCGTGTGCGCACCGGCACCACTGAGGGCGACTGGGTCAGCGTGCAGAGCGATCTGGAGGCCGGTGAACGCGTGGTCACCGATGGTGCGGACCGCCTGCGTGATGGCGCGAAAGTGGAAGTCATCACGCCACCACCGCGCTTTGGTGCGGGTGGCGGTGCGGGGTTAGGCGCAGGTTCGGGTGGTGGATTGGGCGCTGGTGGCGGCGCAGGCAGTGTCACAGGCCCGCGTGGCGGCGCTTCGCGACCGGCGTCATCGGCATCTGCGCCGGGGTCCGGGTCTGATGCCTCAGCGCCAAGTGTGGTGCCACCCAACGCCCCAGCAGACGCGTCCGCCACCCACCCTTCTCCTGCCAGCGCTGGTTCGCCCGGCGCGCGTCCACCAGGCCCCCCCGGCCGGCCGGCCGCTGCACCCGCCGGTGCACCCGCCGCCGCACCGGGCGCTGCACCTGGTGGGGGTGGCGGTTCTGCCGCCTGGATCGACCAGCTCCCGCCCGAAGCGCAGGAGCGCGTGCGCGCCACCATGCAACGTCTGGGCCCTGAGGTCGCCGCCAAAGTCAACAAAATGACGCCTGAAGAGCGGCGCGCGTTTTTCCAGCAGTTGCGGGCGCAGCGCCAGCAGCAGCAGGATTGACGGAACCTTGCATCTGAACCCGAGCCTGTGAACAGCCTGTGAATCTTTCGCGTCTCTTCATCCTGCGCCCGGTGGCGACATCGCTCCTGATGGTGGCGATCTTGATCGCGGGCGCACTCGCCTACCGCCTACTGCCGCTCTCGGCGCTGCCCGAGGTTGATTACCCGACCATCCAGGTCACCACGCTCTACCCCGGTGCCAGCCCCGACGTGATGACCTCGTCTGTCACCGCGCCGCTGGAGCGGCAGTTCGGCCAGATGCCGGGCCTCTCGCAGATGTCGTCCACCAGCTCCGGTGGCGCGTCGGTGATCACGCTGCGGTTTTCATTGGAGGTCACATTGGACGTGGCCGAGCAACAGGTGCAGGCTGCCATCAACGCGGGCAGCAACCTGTTGCCCAGCGATTTGCCCATGCCTCCGACCTACAGCAAGGTCAACCCGGCGGATGCCCCCATCCTCACCCTGGCCATCACCTCGCCCTCGCTGCAGGTGTTCCGCATCAACGACCTGGTCGAGAACCGCCTTGCGCCGAAACTCTCGCAGGTGCCCGGTGTCGGCCTGGTGGCCATCGCGGGCGGTAGGCGGCCTGCCGTTCGCATCCAGGTCAACCCTGGCGCGCTGGCGGGTGTGAACCTGTCGATGGAAGACCTGCGCACCAGCATCAACGCCGCCAACGTAAACCAGGCCAAAGGCAGCTTCGACGGCGCAGCGCGTGCCTCCACCATCGACGCCAACGACCAGTTGAAGTCCGCCGCCGAATATGCCGGGCTCATCGTCACGTACAAAAACGGCTCGCCGGTTCGCCTGAACGACGTGTCCAACATCGTTGATGACGCAGAGAACACGCGCCTGGCAGCCTGGGCAGCGATATGCCCCCCCGAAGCGGCTGCGCCGCCTCCCCCGCAGGGGGGCGACTGCCTTGGGGCGGCCCGGCGTCAGTCCATGCCCGGCGTGATCCTGAACATCCAACGTCAGCCCGGCGCGAACGTCATTGACACGGTGGACCGCATCAAGGCGCTCTTGCCGCAGTTGCAGGCCACCCTGCCCGCGTCGGTGGATGTGCAGGTGCTGACCGACCGCACCGTCACCATCCGCGCCTCGGTGCGTGACGTGCAGATCGAGCTCCTGATCGCCATCGGACTGGTGGTTGCCGTGATTTTTGTGTTTTTGCGCAGCGCCTCGGCCACCTTGATTCCAAGTTTTGCGGTGCCGCTCTCGCTGGTTGGCACCTTCGGCATCATGTACCTGGCGGGTTTCTCGATCAACAACCTGACCTTGATGGCGCTCACCATCTCCACCGGTTTTGTGGTGGACGATGCGATTGTGATGATCGAGAACATCGCGCGTTATGTTGAAAAGGGCATGCCGCCGATGCAGGCTGCGCTGGACGGCGCGAAGCAGATCGGCTTCACGATCATTTCACTGACGATTTCGCTGATCGCCGTGCTGATTCCGCTCTTGTTCATGGGCGACGTGGTGGGGCGTCTTTTCCATGAGTTCGCCATCACATTGGCGGTGGCGATTCTGATTTCAGCGGTTGTTTCGCTCACGCTCACCCCGATGCTGTGCGCACGCCTGCTCAAACACACGCCCGAGTCCAGCCACGGCTGGGTGTACCGGGCGACGGGCCGGTTTTTTGACGCCACCATCCGCCGCTATGGTGTGATGCTCAACTGGGTGCTGGACCGCCGTGGCGCGACCATGCTGGTGTTTTTCATCACGCTGGCCTTGTCGGCCTGGCTGTATTTTGTGGTGCCCAAAGGCTTTTTCCCGCTGCAAGACACGGGCGTGATCCAGGGCATCACCGAGGCCTCGCAGTCCACTTCGTTTGGCGCAATGGGTGAACGCCAGCAACAACTCGCCGAACAAATCCTCCAGGACAAGGCGGTGCAAAGCCTCTCCAGCTTCATTGGGGTCGACGGTGGCAACACCACGCTGAACGCCGGGCGCATGTTGATCAACCTGAAACCCAAAACCGAGCGCGGCGCTGATTCACAAAACATCGCCGACATCATCCGGCGCATCACCGCCAACACCCGCGCCGTGCCGGGCATCGAGCTCTTTTTGCAGCCGGTGCAGGACTTGACGATTGAAGACCGCGTGGCCAAAACGCAGTACCAGTTTTTGCTCTCCAGCCCCAACATCGACGAGCTCAACCTGCACACCAATGCCCTGCTGGAGCGCCTGCGCACCCTGCCGCAACTGGCTGACGTGGCCAGCGATTTGCAAGACAAAGGCCTGCAAGCTTATGTCGAGATTGACCGCGCCGCAGCAGGCCGCCTGGGCGTCACCGTGGCCGGCATTGACAACGCGCTGTACAACGCCTATGGCCAACGCTTGATTTCGACCATCTTCACGCAGTCCAACCAATACCGTGTGGTGCTGGAGATGGCGCCTGAATTCAAGGTGGGGCCGCAATCGCTGGGCAATTTGTACGTGCCCGCCAGCACCGGCAAGCAGATTCCACTGTCCAGCGTGGCGCGGGTGGTTGAGCGGCCGATGTCGCTGGCAGTGAACCATGCCGGGCAGTTCCCATCGGCCACGATTTCTTTCAACGCTGCGCACAACGTATCGCTCGGCGAAGCGGTGCAGGCGCTGAAAACCGAGGTGGCGCAGATGAAGCTGCCCGCCAGCATCGAGACCAGTTTTCAGGGTGCGGCCCTGGCGTTCCAGGCCTCGTTGTCGAACACCCTGCTGCTGATCCTCGCGGCTATCGTCACCATGTACATCGTGCTCGGCGTTTTGTACGAGAGTTACATCCACCCGTTGACGATCCTCTCGACGTTGCCGTCCGCCGCGCTGGGCGCTTTGCTGGCGCTCCTGGCCACGCGGCTTGAGCTGGACGTGATCGCCGTCATCGGCATCGTGCTCTTGATTGGCATCGTGAAGAAAAACGCCATCATGATGATCGACTTCGCGCTGGATGCGCAGCGTGAGCAGGGGCTGCCCGCCCGCGAAGCGATCCACCAGGCCTGCCTGTTGCGCTTCAGGCCGATCCTGATGACCACCCTGGCGGCGCTGCTGGGCGCACTGCCCTTGATGCTGGGCACAGGCGTGGGCAGCGAGCTGCGACAGCCGCTGGGCGTCACGATGGTGGGCGGCCTGATCGTCAGCCAATTGCTCACCTTGTTCACCACGCCCGTGATCTATTTGGGCTTTGATTCCTTGGCCAAGCAATGGAACTCCTGGCGCCAGCGCCGCACGCTTGCTGCTGTGGCGGGAGGCGACGCATGACGAATTCCGAATTGTTAATACCCATGTTAATTATTTTTGTTTTTGTCGCTCAAAACCAAATATTTATAACATTTCAAGCGCTAGTCCACGTATTATATGGATATTTAGCTATTATTAATATAGCGTATTTTTTTGCTTCCAGCTGCCGCCACAAACTCCTGGCGGGCCACCGGCCATGAGTTTTTCCTCGGTTTTCATCCAGCGCCCAGTGGCCACCAGCCTGGTCACCATCGGCATCGCACTGGCGGGTGTGATCAGCTTTTTGCTGCTGCCGGTCGCGCCATTGCCGCAGGTAGACTTTCCGACGACTTCCGTGTCAGCCAGCTTGCCAGGGGCCAGCCCCGACACCATGGCCGCCACCATCGCCACGCCCCTGGAGCGTGCTTTGGGCGCGATTGCCGGTGTGACTGAAATCACCTCGTCCTCCTCGCTGGGCAACACCCGCGTGGTCTTGCAGTTTGACCTGAACCGCGACATCAACGGCGCAGCGCGCGACGTGCAGGCAGCCATCAACGCGTCACGCGCCCTGCTGCCCACCGGCATGCCCAGCAACCCGACCTACCGCAAGGTCAACCCGGCCGATTCGCCGATCATGATCCTCGCGCTCACCTCCGACACCCTCACACGCGGGCAGATGTACGACGCTGCCTCCACCGTGCTGGCGCAGCGTCTGGCGCAGGTCAGCGGCATCGGGCAGGTGAGTATTGGCGGCGGCGCCTTGCCAGCCGTGCGGGTGGAGATTGACCCCAACAAGCTTTCGGCCAACGGCCTCTCCCTCGAAGACGTGCGCATCGCCATCACCAGCACCAATGCGAACCGCCCCAAGGGTTCGGTGGAAGACGGCGCACGCAGTTGGCAAATTGGCGCGAATGACCAGGCCAGCCTCGCAGCCGACTACGCACCGGTCATCCTGCGCTACAGAAATGGAAGCGCGGTGCGGCTGTCAGATGTGGCGGACGTCGTCGATTCGGTGCAAGACGTGCGCAATTACGGCGTCGCCAACGGCAAGCCATCGATCTTGCTGATCCTCAACAAAGCACCCGACGCCAACATCATCGAAGCGGTGGACAAAGTGCGCGCGCTCTTGCCGCACCTGCGCGCCTCGATCCCCGCCGCCATCAATCTGGAAGTGGTGATGGACCGCTCGCCCACCATCCGCGCCTCCTTGCGCGAGATGGAGCGCGCTCTGGCGATTTCGGTGGGGCTGGTGATTCTGGTCGTGGTTTTGTTTCTGCGCTCCTGGACGGTGGCGCTGATCCCCGCCGTCTCAGTGCCTGTTTCGCTGTGCGGCACATTTGTGGTGATGTACCTGTGCGGCTACAGCCTCAACAACCTCTCGCTGATGGCGCTCACCGTGGCCACCGGTTTTGTGGTGGACGATGCCATCGTGGTGCTGGAGAACATCCGGCGCCATATGGAGCGCGGCAAGTCGGCCTTGCAGGCCTCGCTGGACGGCGCCCGTGAGATCGGCTTTACCGTGGTGTCGATCAGCCTCTCCCTGATTGCCGTCTTCATCCCGGTGCTGCTGATGGGCGGCATTGTGGGACGGTATTTCCGCGAATTTGGCGTGGTCTTGTCTGCCGCCATCCTGGTGTCGATGCTGGTCTCGCTGGCCACTACACCGATGATGTGCGCCATCTTGATGCAGCCGCAACCAGCCCGGCCTCCTTCGCTGGCGGGCCGGTGGAGCGTGCAGTTCGGCAAATGGTTCATGCGCGGCTACCGGCGCTCGCTGGCCTGGGCGCTGCGTTACCAGTATGTGACGCTGCTGCTTTTTGCGGGTGTGGTCGCTTTCAATTTTCATCTGTATGGCGCGATTGCCAAAGGTTTTTTCCCGCAACAAGACACGGGCCGCATCATCGGCTTCATCCAGGCTGACCAAGCCACCTCTTTCCAGGCGATGCAGCAGCGGCTGGACCGCTTTTTGAACATTGTGCGGGCCGACCCGGCGGTCGAACACGTAACCGGTTTCACCGGCGGATCGCAGCGCAATTCGGCGCAGATGTTCATGTCACTCAAGCCCCTGAAAGAGCGCGACGCCAGCGCCGAGCAGGTCGTCACGCGCCTGCGCACCAAGCTCTCCAAAGAGGCTGGCGCGAATCTCTTCATGGTGCCGGTGCAAGACATCCGCATCGGTGGCCGGCAAGCCAATGCGGCCTACCAGTACACGCTGCAAGGCGACAACCTGGAAGAGCTGCGGCTGTGGGACCCACGCATCCGCCGCGCCATGATGGCCCTGCCCGAGCTGGTCGATGTGAACACCGACCAGCAGGACCGTGGCCTGCAGACCAGCCTGGTGATCGACCGCGACGCCGCCACACGCATGGGCCTTTCTGTGCGCGCCATTGACAACACGCTGAACAATGCCTTTGGCCAGCGCCAGGTCGGCGTGATCTACAACCCGCTCAACCAGTACCGCGTGGTGATGGAATTGGCCCCCGAGCACCTCCAAAACCCCGAGTCGCTGCGCAACCTGTTTTTCATCAACAGCATTGGCGAACGCATTCCGCTGGCCAGTTTTGCGCGCTTGGAATTGACCAACACGCCGCTTTCGGTGAACCACCAAAGCGGCACCCCGGCGTCCACCATCAGCTTCAACCTGGCACCGGGTGTGGCCTTGTCGGAAGCCACGGCGGCGGTAGACAACGCGGTGGCGGAACTCGGCGTGCCAGTATCCGTGCGCGGCACTTTCCAGGGCACGGCGCGGGCCTTTGCCAAGTCGCTGGAAAGCCAGCCGATGTTGATCCTCGCGGCACTCATCACCATCTATCTGGTACTGGGCATTTTGTACGAAAGCCTGATCCACCCAATCACGATTTTGAGCACCCTGCCTTCGGCCGGTATCGGCGCGCTGTTGGCGCTGCAATGGTTCAACACCGAGTTGTCGATCATCGCCTTCATCGGCATCATCCTCTTGATTGGCATTGTCAAGAAAAACGCCATCATGATGATCGACTTCGCCATCGCGCGGCAACGCCTGGGCCACCTGAGCGCGGCGCAGGCCATCTTCAAAGCCTGCGAGTTGCGTTTTCGGCCGATTTTGATGACCTCGGTCGCCGCCATTTTCGGTGCTGTGCCGCTGGCGGTGCCGTCGTGGTTTGGCGCAGGCGATGGCGCTGAACTGCGCCAGCCGCTGGGCATCGCCGTGGTGGGCGGCCTGGTGCTCTCGCAGATTTTGACGCTTTACACCACACCTGTGGTTTACGTGCTGCTGGACAGGCTTAGCAGCGCCAGTCGGCGTTTGTTCTCTTGGCGCGGTAAAGCTTCGACCGCCACTGCAATTTCAACCAACCCTGCGGTTGCTCTACAAGCCGCCACGTCATGATTCTGAATTTTTTTTCGCCGACTTGCAGCAAGCCGTTGTCGGCATGTGTGGCGACTTGGATGGCGCTCCTGCTTGGCGCCTGCGCCAGTTTGCCTGTTTACGAAAAACCTGCCGTGGCGATGCCGCCAGCTTTCAAGGAGTCTGGCCTTTGGAAAACGGCACGCGGCAACGCAGCCGACGTGCCTGACCAATGGTGGCAACTCTTCAATGACACCGTATTGAACGATCTGCAAGCGCAGGTTTTGGTCGGCAATGAAAACCTCAAAGCCAGCGCCGCCCAGATGCAAGCAGCGCGGGCAGCGCTGGCCAGCAGCCGCTCAGGCGACACCCCGACCCTGGGCGTCAGCGCAGGCGCAACGCATGGCGTCAACCCCGGCGCCTTGGTGCCCACCACCAGCAACTCACTGGCCGCCAGCGCCAGTTGGGAGCTTGATCTTTGGGGCCGCGTTGCAGGGGCGGTCAGCGCCTCTGAAGCGCGTTTGCAAGCCAGCAGCGCCGACTTGGCCGCCGCGCGCCTCTCGGTGCAGGCCCTGCTCACGCAAACCTACTTCAGCCTGCGCAGCAATGAGGCACAGGCTGCGATCTTGCAGCGCTCTGTGGTGGCTTACCAACGTTCGCTGGAGTTGACACAAAACCGCTACGCTGCCGGCATCAACTCAGCCGCTGACGTGACGCAGGCCACCACACAATTGCGCACGACCCAAGCGCAGCTGGTGGATGCGCAAAGCAGCCGCGCCCAGTTGGAGCACGCCATCGCCACGCTGGTGGGCAAACCTGCGGCGGGCTTTGGCCTCACCCGCACGGCAGAGCTGCCGCAAGCGCCGAGCGTCCCCGTGCAGTTGCCCTCGCAGCTGCTGGAGCGCAGGCCTGACATTGCCGCCGCCGAACGCCGAGTGGCCGCTGCAAACGCGCAAATCGGCGTCGCGCAAAGTGCGTTTTTTCCAGTCCTAACACTCTCGGGCTCGCTCGGATTCCGTGGCCCCGAACTCTTGGATTTGATCAAAGCACCCAACCTGTTCTGGTCATTGGGGCCCTCGTTGGCCGTGGGGCTTTTTGACGGGGGCGCGCGCCAGGCGGGTGTGGACTCTGCCAAAGCCAGCATCGAACAGGCCGCCGCCAGTTACCGGCAGGCGGTGTTGACGGCGTTCCAGGAAGTGGAAGACAACCTCGTTGCCGCCGCCAGTCTGGAGGAGCAGATCGTGCTGCAATCCGACGCCCAGAAAGCCGCCGAGCGCAATCTGGAGATCGCCAACAACCAGTACCGCGCCGGCACTGTCAGCTACCTGAACGTCGTCACCGCGCAGGCAAGCGCCCTCAGCACAGAACGCACGCTCCTGGACTTGCGCAACCGGCGCTTGAACGCGGCGGCGGTGTTGTTGAAGAACTTGGGCGGGCGCTGGGAGGGTGCGACACCCTAGGAAAACTTCGAGTCAAGTCGAAAAGGTACACCTCCTTTTCGCCCGTAGCTCTATTGCGTAGTTTTGTCTATAATGTACAATTAACATGTACATTTAGGTATTTTATGTCCATTTCAATTGCCCAATCCCGCCAGCAGCTTTCTTCATTGATATTGGCGGCCCAGCAAACTCCCCAGATCATCACCAAACGCAACACGCCGGTGGCGGTGCTGGTTTCCGCCACCTACTTTGAGCGAAGCGAAGCGGCCG
>JANLYO010000145.1:0-4742 GCA_031365665.1 Rhodoferax sp.
CAACGGTAGACAGCGCAGCTTCAGCGGCTTCTTCAGCTTCTTCTTCGGTCGAGCCTGCAGGCGCGTTGTTGGTGATCAACATGGACTCGGCATCGGGCGTTTGCTCGTACACGGCCACACCCAGATCGTTCAGGGTGTTGATGACGGCTTCCATGGTTTCTGCGTCGATCAGCTTGTCAGGCAGGTGATCGGAGATTTCGCCATGGGTGAGGTAACCGCGCGTTTTGCCCAGTTTGATCAGGGCCTTGAGCTTCTGGCGGCGTTTGGCCATGTCTTCTTCAGACAGGATGGTGTCGTCCAGGCCGAACTCTTTCATCAAGGCGCGTTCTTTCGCCTTGCTGATCTTCATGCGCAGTGGCTTGACCTTTTCGCCAGCTGCAACCGGCTCACCAACCAAATCGGCTTCAATATCGGCCATGTCGGCGTCGTCGCTGCCAGGGCCTTTGGCTTTGGCATCACCGGCTTTGGGCTTGCCGCCACGTTTGGCGTTGTTCAGGTCGGCTTTCGGGACGATTGGGCCTGCTTTGGCCCCGCCAAGCGTCTTTTTGACTTCTGCCACGGGTTTGACAAGCACAGATTTTTTCCCGTCCGATTTCGCCAAAGGCTGTGCCGCCGCTTTTGACGCGGGTTTGGCTTCTGCTTTGGCTGGCACCTTGGCCACGGGCTTAACGGCTGGTTTAGCGACCGGCTTAGCAACCGGTTTAGCCACGGGTTTGGTGGCTGTTTTGACCACAGGTTTCACGACGGGTTTCACGGGCGCTTTAGGTTTTTGGTTTGGCATGGGGGAGCCTTTGGCAAGTTCAGCAATTTCAGGATTTCGAATGAAGCGTGGATCGAGGCCGATCCATTGGCAACACCGCTGCAATTGCAGTTGTGCCAACCTGGCGGCAAGATGTCTGGGCGAACATTTGGGGTGCAGTCCTTGCGGTGAGGGAGCCGGTCGTGAATCAAATCATCGGTAGGCCAGGCCCGGAGGTGCTGCTGTCGCTCTTGCCAAATCAGCCTGGGATTATACCTTGCAATGCAGCAATTTCAAATGGCGGCGGGCAATTTTTTGATGCCAGCAGGGCGGAACGCCCCAAAACCTCATTGGGTCACAGAGTTGGCCCGCGCCGCCGCTTCAAGATCAAGCTTGCGTTTTTGCAGCTCGCGGTAGCGCTGCAGCGCCGAAGGGTCCGATTTGGACGCATCAATCGCCAGGTTCATCGCTTGCCCCAGGCGTTCGATCAACATGCGGTCCAGCAACTGGCGCAGCTCCAGTGTGGCCTCAGCGGCGTTGACTTCCGAGGCCGATTCCGAGCCCGCCATCAGTTTCAAGGCCAGCGCCTCGGCGGGGTGGTCGCGCAGGCCTTCGCGCAGCGCCCCCCAGGGCATCGGGCCGTGTTCGTGCATTTGGCTTTCAATCCAGGCGAACAGCGGGCCATGGGGCGCCGGTTGTTCAGCCAGCATGGCATGTTCTTCACCCGTCAGTTGATCCCAGGTCGCCAAATCACCCAGCAAAATGCGGGCGGCATGGTCGGCACGGCTGGCGACGGGTGCGCGCAGGCCAAACGCCGGTGCGACGGACGAATATTGGGGTGAAAATTGCCGTTGTGTACCGTCTTGATTGCGTGAATAGCTACCACTTTTATAGCTGCTGCGGCCAGACGCGCCAGCGCCACGGTTGAAATCAGAGCCCTTAGGTTGCCACAGTTCCTGCAATTCGCGGCCACCCAACTCCACCAATTTGCCGATTTCAGTGAGCAACTGGCGCTTCAAGGCGCCGTCGGGCAGCGCCATCCACAGCGGGCGGGCGTTGCTGGCAAAGAGCGAGCGGCCTTCGAAGCTGTTGAGGTCACAGCCGCCACGGGCAGAGTCGATCAGGAAGCGGCTCAAAGGCACGGCTTCACTCACGTAACGCTTGAACGCCTCTTCACCGTGTTCGCGGATGAAGCTGTCCGGGTCGTGCTCGGCGGGCAAAAAGAGGAACTTGACGTTGCGCACGTCGGTCGCGTAGGGCAGGGCGGCGTCAAGCGCCTTGCGCGCTGCACGCCGGCCGGCAGCGTCGCCGTCAAAACTGAAGACCACCGCGTCGGTGAAGCGGAACAGCTTCTGGATGTGGTCGCTGGTGCAGGCCGTGCCCAGTGTGGCCACGGCATTCGGGAAGCCGAGCTGCGCCAGCGCCACCACGTCCATGTAACCTTCGGTAACGACCACGTAGCCGTGTTCGCGCAGGGCCGTGCGGGCCTCAAACAGGCCGTAAAGTTCGCGGCCTTTGCTGAAAACGGGGGTCTCGGGCGAGTTCAAGTATTTGGGTTTTTCGTCACCCAACACGCGCCCGCCAAAACCAATGCATTCGCCCTTGACGTTGCGGATCGGGAACATCACCCGGTCTCGAAAACGGTCGTAGCGTTTCTGCTCGTTGGGGTCTTCGTCGTTCAGGATGACCAGGCCGCTTTCGACCAGCAGCGGGTCGTCATAGTGCGGAAACACGCTGGCCAGCGAGCGCCAGCCCTCAGGCGCGTACCCCAGCCCAAACTGTTTGGCGATGTCGCCGGTCACGCCACGGCCTTTGAAATAGTTGACGGCGCGCGGCGAGTCTTTCAGTTGCTCGCGGTAGGCGGCACCGGCCTTTTCCAACACGTCATTCAACGTAGCTTGTTTTTCACGTTGCAGTGCGGCCTGCTCACGGTCTTGCGGCGAGCGCTCGTCTTCGGGCATCTGCATGCCAAATTGCTGGGCCAGGTCTTTCACGGCTTCGATGAAACCCATTCCGTTGTGGTCCATCAAAAAACCGATGGCGTTGCCGTTTTTGCCGCAGCCAAAGCAGTGGTAGAACTGCTTGGCCGGGCTGACGCTGAACGAGGGCGACTTTTCCCCGTGGAAGGGGCACAGGCCCATGAAGTTGGCGCCGCCCTTCTTCAACTGCACATGCCGCCCGACGATATCGACGACATCAGCGCGTGAGAGCAGTTCCTGGATGAATGACGGGGGGATGGCCACGGTTGGATGATTTGACGTGACGGTGGTCAGTCGCCCATCACGACTCCCTCGCGACGCGGGTCAGCCCCGCCAAACCACAGGGCGTTGCCGTGCGCCTGCCCACGGGTGATGGCTTGCAGGCCGCTGGTCATATTGGCTTCACGCAGTTCGTGGCCGCGCGCCTTGAGGGCCTCGACAGTTGCTGCCGGGAAGCGCTTTTCTTCGAGCACGGTCGGGCCGTTGAGCGAGGCGAAATTGGGCAAATTGATGGCTTGCTGCGGCAACAGGCCCCAGTTCAACACGCCGTAGAGGGTTTTGGCCGTGTAGTGGATGATCAGCGCGCCGCCGGGGCTGCCGCCGCTCATCACCAGCGTGCCGGTGGCTTTGTCAAACACCAAGGTTGGCGACATGCTGGAGCGGGGGCGTTTGCCGGGCTGCACACGGTTGGCCACCGGCAGGCCAGCCGCGTCAGTGGGCGCAAAGCTGAAATCGGTGAGTTCGTTGTTCAACAAAAACCCGCCGGAGAGTAGCGGCTTCACGTTGACCATCTGGCGCGCGCCAAAACCGTCTTCAATCGTGGTCGTCATCGCCAGTGCGTTGCCATGGGCATCGACGATGGAGATGTGGGAGGTGCCGTATTCGGCTTGATCGGGCATGGGTGCATAGCTGGTTTTGAGGCCCGCTGGCACGCCGGGTCTCGCTGTTTTCATGCTCTTGGCATCAGGCGTTTGGCCAATCAATTTGGCGCGCTCGGCGAGGTAGGCTGGGTCGAGCAAACTTAACCAACTGCCTGCGGGTGCCTGTACAAAATCAGGGTCGCCCAGGTACTGCGCGCGGTCGGCAAATGCGAGCCGTGAGGCTTCGGTGTAGAGGTGCAGCCATTGGACGCCGGGCAAGCCGTCTTCCAGCGGCAGGGCAGCGGCGTTGGTTTGGTTCAACAGGCCCAAAATCTGGCCGACGGCAACCGCGCCGGAACTCGGTGGCGGGAAGCCGCACAGGCGGAAATCCTGCGCGCGTGCGGTGTAATCGTGGCACAGGGGCGCCCGTTTGATGGGCCGGTAAGCTGCCAGGTCAGCCAGCGCCAGTTGGCCGGGGTTGCTGGCGTGTTGTTGCACTTTGTCCACCATGGCCTGGGCAATCGGGCCTTGGTGCATGGCGTTGGCGCCCTCGCTGGCAATCTGCTTCAACACCTCCGCCAGGGCGGGGTTTTTCAAGTTGAAACCGATCGGGTGCGGGGTGCCATCTGCCTGGTAAAAATAGGCCGCAGCCACCGGGTCTTTTTTCAAATGAATTTCCGCCGCGAGGAGCGTATGCAGGCGCGCGCTGACTTTGAAGCCGTTTTGGGCGAGTTGGATGGCGGGTTCAAACAGGGCCGCCCAAGGCAACTTGCCATGCTGCCGGTGCGCCATTTCGAGCATGCGCACAGTACCGGGTGCGCCCACCGAGCGGCCACCGACGGCAGCGTCGAGAAACGCCAGGGGTTTGCCGTCTGCACCGAGGAACAGCGATTCTTTTACCGCGCCTGGCGCCGTTTCACGCCCATCAAAGGCCTCGACATCTTTGCCATTGAAATGCAGCAAAAATGCGCCGCCGCCGATGCCGCTGCTTTGTGGCTCCACCAGCGTCAGCACCATTTGCACGGCGATGGCCGCATCGACCGCGCTGCCGCCGGCCTTCAGCATTTCGACCCCGGCATCGACTGCCAGCGGATTGGCCGCCGAGACCATGTAAGTCTGTGCCTGCTGGAGCTTTTGTTCTATACGCCCTGATCCGGCTTCAGG
>JANLYO010000235.1:0-10081 GCA_031365665.1 Rhodoferax sp.
CGCTGAGCCCGGTGATGACCACCAGCCGGTTGCGCGGCAGGTCGAGGTCGATGTTCTTCAGGTTGTGCGTGCGCGCGCCACGAATGCTGATGGTTTGCTGGCGCAGCGCGTTCGCCAGGTAGGTGCTGTCGGTCTCTGAATTCACAATTCGGGGCTTTGGGTACGTGGCTTGGCAAAACGACGTGTTTTGGTGAAAAGCGGCCTTTTTGAGGGCAACCGGTGATTATCGTGAATCCCGTTGAAAATAGGTGAAATCGCCGTTTCCGCAGAATCAGCGGAAAATGGCGGGATAATCCCAAACACTGTAAATAAACTCAGGAACCGATCATGGCATCAGTCAACAAAGTCATCCTCGTCGGCAATTTGGGCCGTGACCCCGAGGTGCGCACCTTCCCCAGTGGCGACCGCGTGGCCAACTGCACCATGGCCACTACCGAAAGCTGGAAAGACAAAACCACGGGCGAACGCAAGGAGCTGACCGAGTGGCATCGGCTGACGTTTCGCGGTGGCCTGGCCGGCATCGTTGAGCAGTACCTGCGCAAAGGCTCGCAGATTTATGTCGAAGGCTCGATCCGCACCCGCAAATACACCGACAAAGAGGGCGCAGAGAAGCAAATTACCGAAATCAACGTCAGCGACATGACCATGCTGGGCAGCCGCCAGGGCCAGGGCGGGCCGTCCGGCGACGAAGACAGCAGCGGTGGTTATTCGCGCCCTGCGCCCGCGTCGCGCCCGGCAGCACAGGCGCCCAAGGCAGCCGCGCCCGCCAAGGCGTCGAGCGGGTTTGATGACATGGACGACGACATCCCCTTCTGAGGAGCCTGGAGGAATTTGAATATGGACGCATCAACAACACCTGCCAGCGCAGCCCAATCGCGGCCATCCGTCAACAATGGTGGCGTGGAGTTGCCGCCTTTCCACCTCGCCTTTCCGGTCAATGACTTGGCAGCCGCGCGGCACTTCTACGGCACGCTGCTGGGCTGCCCGGAAGGGCGCAGTTCCAGCGAGTGGATCGACTTCAACCTGTTTGGCCACCAGCTCGTGGCGCACCATATTCCGGGCTACGAGGCCAAGCGCCCCAGCAATGCGGTCGACGGCCACGACGTGCCGGTGCCCCACTTTGGCGGCGTGTTGCCCATGGCCGACTGGCAGGCCATGGCCGACCGGCTGAGTGCGGCAGGCGTTGAATTCATCATCAAGCCCTATGTGCGTTTTGTCGGCGAAGTGGGTGAACAGGCCACCATGTTTTTTCTGGACCCGAGCGGCAATGCGCTGGAGTTCAAGTCGTTCAAGGACTTGAGTTCCCTTTTTGCCAAATAGCTGCCAAATAGCTGCCAAATAGTTGTCTGGCAGGGCAATGGCCTAACGCAGGCGCCGTGGTGAGACCGCCTCTCGGCTGACCCCTTCGCGCTGCAATTCTTCCGGCAGCGCCCCGCCCCGGATCAATGCGTCAGCCAGCGCGCTGGCCCCTGCCGCGCTCTGGATGCCGTAACCGCCCTGCGCGGCCAGCCAGAAAAACCCGGGCACATCGCCATCAAATCCGATGACGATTTCACCGTCGGCGACAAAAGACCGCAAGCCCGCCCACGTGCTGGTGGGCCGGCGGATCTGTAGTGTGGTGGCTTCTTCAATCGCGTAGATGCCTTTGGCAATGTCGAGCTCTTCGGGCACCACGTCATGCGGGTGGGTGGCATCAGCATTGGCGGGCGAGCCCAGCATCTGGCCCGCGTCGG
The DNA here is from genome assembly GCA_031365665.1 of Rhodoferax sp. GTDB lineage: Bacteria > Pseudomonadota > Gammaproteobacteria > Burkholderiales > Burkholderiaceae_C > JANYCG01. The sequence goes on from JANLYO010000235.1 coordinate 1,734, forward strand.
GCTTGAAGTAGTAACTTTCGTCAATGCCCGAGACGACGGGCCATGCGGCGGTGTCCACCCCATCCGGCGCCTTGAAGGTGAAGGCGCTGCGCCGGTGCGGCACCAGGCCTATAGTGCGCGCTGCAAACAGACCGGCGAATTCATCGGCCCAGGCGCCCGTGGCATTCACCACGGTTTTGGCCTGCACAGCGCTGCCGTCTGAAAATTCAAGCTGCCAGCGCCGGCCATCATGGCTGGCCTGTTTCAGCGCCGCGCCGGTACGTAACTCGCAGGCCTGTGCATCGCGCAGCGAGCGGAATCCGCCCAGAAAACCCTGGTGCAGCACATGGACGTCGAGGTCCATCGCATCCGGGTCATACAGGGACGCTAGAACCTTTTCGGAGCGCAGGCAGGGCACCCGCGCCAGCGTCTGGGCGGCGTCCAGCGTCACCAGATTCGGGCAGGTCGGCGACAGTTCGGCGCAGGTTGAATCCAGCAGCGCCTGCTGGCCGGGAGATGCCAGATACAGGGCGCCGCGCGGCGAGACGATGGGCGACACGGCAAACCCGGCCGGCGGCGTCTCGTAAAAACGGCGGCTCGCGCGCGTCAGCGCCCGCACCATGGGCGGGCCATAACTCTCCATGAACATCGCGGCGGAGCGCCCGGTCGAGTGGTAGCCCGGCTGGCTTTCGCGTTCGATCAGCAGCACGCTGCAATGCGGTGCCAGCCGCCAGGCCAGCGAGGCACCGGCGATGCCGGCGCCGAAGATGGCAACGTCAAATTGGGACATTGCGCAACCGCTTCACGTGGCCTGTGACGCGATCACGCCGCCGCCCAGGCACAGATCGCCGCTGTACAGCACGGCGGACTGGCCGGGCGTGACCGCCCATTGGGGCTCGGGAAAGACCAGGCTAAACCTGTCACCGTCCACACTCGCCAGGTGCGTGGGTGCATCTGCCTGCCGGTACCGGTTCTTGGACGTGCAGTTGCCCGCAGGGGGTGCATGGCCCGCCACCCAGCTCGCATCCTGGGCGTTGAGCGACGACGACAGCAACCACGGATGCCCGTGTCCCTGCACCACCCACAGGGTGTTGGCGGCCATGTCTTTGCGCGCCACAAACCACGGCGCGTGATCGCCTCCGCCGCGCTGCGCCCCTTTTGCCCGGACACCACCTATCCCGATCCCCTGCCGCTGCCCCAGCGTATAAAAACTCAAACCCACGTGCTGGCCCAACACGCGGCCTTTTTCGTCCTTGATAGGCCCGGGCTCGCTGGCAATGTAGCGGTTCAAAAACTCACGAAATGGCCGCTCGCCAATGAAGCAGATGCCGGTCGAGTCTTTTTTCTTCGCGTTGGGCAGGCCAATGTCCACGGCAATGCGGCGCACCTCCGTCTTGTGCAGTTCACCCACCGGAAACAGCGTTCGGGACAGTTGCGCCTGGTTCAGCCGGTGCAAAAAATAGCTCTGGTCTTTGGCCGGGTCCAGGCCCTTGAGCAGCTCGTGCTGGCCGCTTGAAGCATTCAAGCGCACCCGGGCATAGTGCCCAGTGGCGATCTTCTCGGCACCCAGACGCACCGCGTGGTCCAGGAAGGCCTTGAACTTGATCTCGGCATTGCAAAGAATGTCAGGGTTGGGTGTGCGCCCGGCCTTGTATTCGCGCAGGAATTCGGCGAACACACGGTCTTTGTAGTCGGCAGCGAAATTGACGTGTTCGATCGCGATGCCCAGCACGTCGGCCACCGCAGCGGCGTCCACGAAGTCTTCGTTGGAGGTGCAGTAGCCGGAATCGTCGTCACCCGATCCTGCGGGTCGGTCGTCATCTTCCCAGTTCTTCATGAAGATGCCGACCACCTCATGGCCCTGCTTTTTGAGCAGCCAGGCTGTCACCGCAGAGTCCACGCCCCCGCTCAATCCGACCACGACACGCTGTTTGACCGCCATAGGTGTGCGATTATCCCAGCCAAGCGTTAATTCCTGCCTAGCGTGACAAGGATCAGTGGCACTTCAATGGTTGGCATCAAAGACACAAATGAAGACACACGGGCCGCAGTGGCAAACTCGTGGATGCGACCAAGGCGGTGAAGAGCAACAGCAACTTTGAATTGATCACTTGGCTTGTGATAAAGTAGATACGTTTTCGTATATATTTATTGGGAGGTGCATCATGATCGCCACCGCAAAAGTTTTCACCACCGGCAATAGCCAGGCCATTCGGTTGCCCAAAGCTTTCCGGGTGGACGTGCCTGAAGTCTGGATCAGCAAAGATGACGTCAGCGGCGTTATTACCTTGCGACCCAAAGACGATGTGCAGCGAAAAAAAAACCTGGAGGAGCTGTTTAGACTGATTCGCGAGGCGCCTTTCTCCGAGGATTTCATTCCCCCGCGCGATGACGAAAGCCGCCCCAACCCTTTTGCGGAATGGGAAGCAGATGCGTTGCCTGAGCCAACCAAGCCCGCCAAAGTGGCCAAACGCGTCAAGCGTGTGGTCAAGGCCACTGCATGATTCGCTATCTGCTCGACACCAACATCGTCAGCTACTTTGTCAAAGGTATCAGTGCCGGGTTGGTGCGGCGCATGCAAGTTGGGTTAGATGCGCAAGACATCGCCATATCTGCGATCACTCGCGCGGAACTGCGATACGGCGCGGAGATGATGGACAAATTCGACAAGCGGCGCAGACGCATTGGCTTGCTGCTGCAAGAGTTGCCAGCGTTGCCTTGGAGCATTGAGGCTGCCGATGAGTTCGGTCGTATCAGGGCTTTTCTGCGTCACCAAGGAACACCCGCAGGCGAGTTTGACACCCAAATCGCTGCCCATGCCATGACAGAAAAGTTGATTCTGGTCACCCACAACACCCGGCACTTTGAAAAAATGCCGGGTTTGAAACTTGAAGACTGGATGGCATGAGCAGCAAATACTTTCGCGCCGACCTGTTGTCTGCGCTGTCCTGACCGAAAGTCCGGACGCCGGAGCGTTCTGGGGCAAACTCAAGCAGCGGCTCAATGCAGAGGGCAGCCAACCCATGACGTTTCGTCACGGGTTGAGACTCCAAGCCCCAGACGGCAAGCTGCGAGAGACCGACTGCGCCAACTCCGAAGGCAAGGAGTACTCGATACTGACGGCAGAAATCGCCCGTGCCGCGCGAAGCCCGCAAAGAGCGGTTCTGCATAACATCAGACAATGCATTCATTGACGAAAGACATGGCGATGACCCAAATTGACCCGCGATGGCTGGACAGCCAATACAACAACGGTGCCCGGGTGCCGGCGTTTGGCCACCATTTCGCGCAGTGGGTGGAAGCGTCGGCCGAGGCTCGGGACGTGCACGCCAACCAGTGCGACATCCCTTATGGCGACAGTGCGGCAGAAAAGCTGGATGTGTTTTTGCCGGGTGCCGGCCTGCCGCCTGGCAAAGCGGGCGCTCCGGTGGTGGTGTTCATCCACGGTGGCTATTGGCGCTCGGTCGACAAATCCGACCAATCCTTCATTGCGCCGGCGTTCACCAACCAGGGCGCCTGTGTGGTGGTGCCCAATTACGCCCTTTGCCCGGCGGTGACTGTGCCCCAGATCGTGATGCAGATGGTCCGGGCGCTGGCCTGGGTCTACCGCAACGTGGCGCGCTTCGGCGGCGACCCGACGCGCATCAGCGTGATGGGCCATTCGGCAGGCGGGCATCTGGCGGCGATGTTGCTGGCCTGCCACTGGCCAGCCTACAGCCGGGGTTTGCCGCCGGATTTGGTCAAGGGCGCGGTGTCGATTTCTGGCCTGTATGAGCTCGAGCCCATCATGCACACCCCGTATTTGCAGCAGTCGCTGCGCCTCACCCCCATGCAGGCGCGGCAAGCCAGCCCGGCCTGGATGCCACGCCCGCGCCAGGGCCTGCTGTACGCCCTGGCGGGGGCCGACGAAAGCGGCGAATTCCTGCGCCACAACGCGTTGATCCAGGCAGCTTGGGGGCACAGGGCCGTGCCGGTGTGTGAAACGGTGCCAGAGCGCAACCATTTCAGCGTGCTCGAAGACCTGACGGCACCCTGGACGCGTTTACACCAACTGGCCAGCCAATTGGTGCTGGCGGCGCCGGTCGCAATCAAAGGCGCTTCACGTGCTTGACGTACTGGTGATCGGCGGTGGCAACGCTGCCCTGTGTGCGGCGCTGATGGCGCGTGAAGCCGGGGCCAGTGTGCTGCTGCTGGAAGCCGCGCCGCGTGAATGGCGCGGTGGCAATTCCATGCACACCCGCAACCTGCGCTGCATGCACGACGCGCCGCAAGACGTGCTCACCGGCGCTTACCCCGAAGAAGAATTCTGGCAAGACCTGAAGGCTGTGACGGGTGGGCAAACCAACGAAGCGCTGGCGCGGCTGGTGATCCGCTCGACCTCGCACTGTCGTGACTGGATGCGCGAACACGGCGTGTTGTTCCAGCCTTCACTTTCGGGCACCCTGCATTTGAGCCGCACCAACGCCTTTTTTATGGGTGGCGGCAAGGCGCTGGTGAACGCGTATTACCGCAGCGCGGAGCGGCTCGGCGTGCAGATTCGTTATGACGCGCCGGTGAGCCGGGTCGAGCTGGCGGGCGGCGAATTTGTGGCGGCGTGGGTAGGCGGCGAACGCATCACCGCCAAAACCTGTGTGCTGGCCGCCGGTGGCTTCGAGTCCAACATTGCCTGGCTGCGCGAGGCCTGGGGCCAGAACGCCGCTGGCGAATGGCCGGCGGACAATTTTTTGATTCGCGGCACACGCTTCAACCAAGGCGTGTTGCTCAAGCAACAGATCGACGAAGGGGCAGATGCCATTGGCGACCCGACGCAGGCCCACATGGTGGCCATCGACGCGCGCGCGCCGCTGTACGACGGCGGCATCTGCACGCGCATTGACTGCGTGTCACTGGGCGTTGTCGTCAACAAAGCCGCGAAGCGCTTTTACGACGAGGGTGAAGACTTCTGGCCCAAACGTTATGCCAGCTGGGGGCGGCTGGTGGCGCAGCAGCCGGGGCAGGTGGCGTATTCGGTCATCGACGCCAAGGCGCTGGGGCGCTTTATGCCGCCGGTGTTTCCGGGTGTGAAGGCCGACAGTTTGCCGGATCTGGCGCGGCAACTCGGCTTGGATGAAGCCGCCTTCATGCAAACCCTGCAAGACTTCAACGCGGCCTGCCAGGTGGGCAGTTTCGACCATACCGTGCTGGACGATTGCCACACCAGCGGTCTCGTGCCCGCCAAGACGCACTGGGCGCGGCCCATCGACACCGCGCCCTTTTACGCCTACGCCGTCAAACCCGGCATTACCTTCACCTACCTGGGCCTCAAGACTGATGAAACCAGCGCTGTGTACTTCAAGGGCCAAGCCTGCCGCAACCTGTTTGTGGCGGGCGAGATGATGGCTGGCAATGTGCTGGGCAAAGGTTACACAGCGGGTGTTGGCATGAGCATTGGCACAGCGTTTGGGCGCATTGCTGGCACACAAGCGGCGCAAACGGCTCTCAAAACGGGAGCAACGGTGTGAAAGCGATTTTGAAAGACCAACATGCAAGCGCTTGAAGCCCTGACCCGCGAGGCGCGTGCGCTGGCCAACCCGCCTGCAAATGTGTTGCCCCCGTTGACCACGCCTGAAGCCGAAGTGGCCCGCCAGATGCAAATCTGCAACGCCTGCCGCTATTGCGAAGGGTATTGCGCAGTCTTCCCGGCGATGGCGCGGCGGCTCGAGTTTGGCAAGGCCGACATCCACTACCTGGCCAACCTGTGCCACAACTGCGGCGCCTGCCTGCACGCCTGCCAATACGCGCCGCCGCATGAATTCGCGGTGAACGTGCCCCAGGCCATGGCGCAGGTGCGCGGGCAAACCTATGCCGACTACGCCTGGCCTGCGCCCTTTGGCGCGCTGTACCAGCGCAATGGCCTCGTGGTGGCGCTGGCTCTGGCGTTCGGCTTGGCACTGTTTCTGCTGCTGGCGATGGCGCTTAAAGGTAGCTTGTTGCACGCGCCGGTGGCGGGCAATTTTTACGCTGTCTTTCCACACAATCTGCTGGTCGGCATGTTTGCGCCGGTTTTTCTGTTTGTGGTGTTGGCCTTGAGCCTGGGTGTGCGGCGCTTCTGGCGCGACGTGTCGCCAGGCGCCGCGCCTGAGCCCACACAGCCCGCGCAGTTCGGCGCGGCGCAACAAGCCGCGCGGGACGCGCTTACGCTCACCAACCTGGGTGGCGGCCAGGGCCAGGGCTGCAACAACGCAGACGACGCCTGGACACTGTGGCGCAGGCGCTTCCACCACCTGACGTTTTACGGCTTCGTGTTGTGTTTTGCCGCGACATGTGTAGCCACGCTTTACCACTACCTGCTCGCGCAGCCGGCGCCGTATGCGCTGACCAGTCTGCCTGTCTTGCTGGGAACGGTCGGCGGGATTGGCTTGCTTGCAGGCCCCGCAGGGCTTTTCATCCTGCATCAAAAACGCCACCCGTTGCAGGGCGACGCGGCGCAAAAACCGATGGACATGGCCTTCATCGCGCTGCTGTTTTTCACCAGCCTGACCGGCTTGGCCCTGCTCTTTTTGCGCGACACTTCAGCCATGGGCCTGCTGCTGGCCGTGCATCTGGGCGTGGTGATGGCGCTGTTTTTAACGCTACCCTATGGCAAGTTTGCGCACGGCGTTTTCAGAAGCGCGGCGCTGCTCAAATCGGCCATTGAGCAAGGGCAAGCATCCACACTATCGATTGGAGACTGACGATGAACGCACACCCATTGAACCCCACAGGGGTATCCCGCCGCAAGGCGCTTCAACTGGCCGGCGGCACCGCATCCGCCCTGGCCGCCCCCGCGCTATTGGCACAGACAGGCTGGCCCGGCAAGGCCATCCGTTTCGTCGTGCCCTTCGCGCCGGGCGGCACCTCCGAGATCGTCGCCCGCACCGTGGCGGTGGAACTCACCAAGCAGCTCGGCCAAAGTGTGTATGTGGAAAACAAACCCGGCGGCGCTGGCGTGATCGCCATGCAGGAAGTGGCCAAGAGCGCGCCCGACGGCCACACCCTCATCCTCTCGCACGTGGGCACCATGGCGGTGAACCCCTACATGCTGGCCAACCAACCCTATGACGTGAACAAGGACTTCATGCCTGTCACGCTGTTGGCCAAGGTGCCCAATGTGTTTGTCATCCATCCCGACCTGCCAGCCAAAAACTTCCAGGAATTTGTGGCCTACGTGAAAAAGAACCCGGGCAAAGTGAACTACGGCTCGGCGGGCAATGCCAGCGCAGGCCACCTGTCAATGGAATATTTAAAGCTGGTCACCGGCATGTTCATGACGCACATCCCCTACCGCGGCACTGGCCCGCAACTGACAGACCTGCTCTCGGGCCGCCTGCAGGCCTCGAGCGCGGGCATGCCGGCGCTGGGTGCGCACATCCGCTCGGGCAAACTGCGTGCCATTGCCGTCGGCACGCTGCAGCGCATCCCCGCCCTGCCCGAGGTGCCCACCGTGGTGGAGATGGGTTACAAGAATTTCGAGACGGCGCAGTGGTACGGCATGCACGTGCCCGCCGGCACGCCGCCCGACATTGTCAAACGCCTGCAGGAAGAATCTTTCAAGGCCTTGAAGTCATCCACCGTGACCGAGCGTTTTGCCACCGACAACGCCGTGGGCGGTGGCGGGCCGTCGGCCGACTATGCCGCCTTCATAGTCAAAGAACAGAAGATCTGGAGCGACATCGTGAAGCGGGCGAACATCAAAGCGGATTGAGTTTTTCAGAAAATCAGTTGCTACTAATTATATAGCAGTAAAACGCCATTTCACGAGACTCAAGGTCCGATTTTTAATAAATTTTGCGATTTCAAGCGCAAAAACTCAAATAATTAACATGGGTGTTAATTATTAATGACAATGAGAGGCAAGGCAGTATGGACAAGCCAACGATGAACCGCCCCGGCGTGTTGCGCATCTTCACCGCAAAGCGCATCCACACGATGGACGAATCGCTGCCGCTGGCCACGACCGTGGGTGTGATCGACGACCGCATCGTCGCCGTGGGCGATCTGGCCTCCATGGCGCCCTGGCGCGAAGACCGCGAGGTGGTGGTGGACGAGCGCCTCAAAGACAAGGTGTTGATGCCCGGCTTCATCGACAACCACCTGCACCCGTTTTTGGGCGCCTTGCTCACGCCGATGGAAATCATCGCGCCCGAGGCCTGGCGCATGGAAGGCGGGCGTATTGCGCCAGCGGCCAACACGCCTGCGCGTTACCTCGAACTGCTCAAAGAGCGCCTGGCCGCAAAGACTGACAAGACCGACTGGTTCATCAGCTTCGGCTACCAGGCCAGCGAACACGGCCGCTGGACGCGCGCCGAGCTTGACGCCCTGTGCCCGGACCGCCCGGTGATTTTGTGGCA
>JANLYO010000237.1:0-8921 GCA_031365665.1 Rhodoferax sp.
CACATGCTGGAGGCCGAGTTTTCATCAAACTCGGGCCACTGATATTGGCTGGGCTGCTCGCCAATCCAGGCCTCGTAGCTGATCAGACCGGGAATGCCGCTGTCGGCAGGCAGCTTGTCTGCATCACACAGGGCCACATAATGTTTGACCGTGGTGCATTTGCTGTGAATGGCCTTGATGATGGGCAAAAAGCTCATGTCAAAACACAAAACCGAATCTTCGGCGTGGTTGGCAATCCAGACGATCTGGTCTGGGTGCAGCCGTGGGTTCAGGGTGTGCAACACGCGCCCGGAGCCGCTGACGCCAAAGTACAACTCCAGGTGGCGGTAGCCGTTCCAGGCCAGCGTCGCCACGCGGTCGCTGAAGTTGAGCTTCAGCGCGTCCAGCGCGTTGGCGACCTGGCGCGAGCGCGCGGCGACCTGTTTGTAGGTGTAACGGTGGATGTCGCCTTCGACCCGGCGCGAGACGATTTCGCCCTCGCTGTGGTGGCGATCGGCAAATTCGATCAGGCTTGAGATCAGCAGGTTCTGGCTTTGCATTAACCCTTGCATGGGCGGTCTCCAATTCTTGTGGCTTCGATAAGCGGGGGCGCGAAGTGTGGAGAATACCGCAGTGCCGCCCTCACAGGCGAAGGAAAAGCGATTTGCAGGACAATCTTTGCATGAATGCCGCTGTATTGCCGATCAAAAGCCATCCCCCAATCTCCCCTGAGATTCCCCACGGATTGCCCAGCGCCGATCCAGCAGCCGACGGCTTGGACCTTGGCCTGGGCTGGCAAAGCGGGTTTGCCGCCTTGGGCGCAGATTTTTATACCCGCTTGAATCCAGAGCTGCTGCCAGACCCCTACTGGGTGGGCCAAAGCACGCAGGTGGCGAATTCGCTGGGTTTGAACCCTACCCTGCTGCAATCTGATGGCTTGCTGAACGCTTTGACCGGCAACACCCTGCTGGCAGGCTCAAAGCCCCTGGCCAGCGTCTACAGCGGCCACCAGTTTGGCCAATGGGCCGGGCAACTAGGCGACGGGCGCGCGATTTTGCTGGGGGAAACCCAAGCGGGCCTGGAAATCCAACTCAAAGGCGCGGGGCGCACGCCCTACTCCCGCATGGGTGATGGCCGCGCGGTGTTGCGCAGCAGCATCCGCGAATTTTTGGGCAGCGAAGCGATGGCGGGGCTAGGGATTGCGACCTCGCGCGCCCTGTGTGTCACCGGCTCCGACGCCCGCGTGCGCCGCGAAGAAATCGAAACCGCCGCCGTTGTCACCCGCGTCGCCCCGAGTTTTGTCCGGTTTGGCCACTTCGAACACTTCTCGTACAACGAACGCCGTGAACAGTTAAAACTATTATCAGACTACATCATTGATCGATATTACGCATCAGGTCTCTTGAATAATGGAGATATTGCTTTAAATTCAGGACTAATTTCGTCTACTATTTCATCACAAAATAGATATTCGATGCTGTTGCAACGCGTCAGCGAGAAGACGGCCGCGATGGTCGCGCAATGGCAATCTGTGGGGTTTTGCCACGGGGTGATGAACACCGACAACATGAGCATCCTGGGCCTGACCATCGACTACGGCCCCTTCCAGTTCATGGACGCTTTTGTGCCGGGCCACATCTGCAACCACAGCGACACCGGCGGGCGTTACGCCTTCAATAAACAGCCCAACATCGCCTACTGGAACCTCTACGCGTTGGGCCAGGCGCTGCTGCCGCTGATGGGCGAAGGCGCCCAGGCCCAAGAGCTGGCCGTGGCCGCGCTAGAGTCGTACAAAACCGTGTTCCCCGCCGAATTTGAAGGCCGCATGCGCGCCAAACTGGGTCTGACTGACGTACAAGACGGCGACCCCGCTGCTGACGCCGCACGCGACCGTTCGCTGATTGAAAACATCCTCAAGCTGCTTGCCAAAGACCGTGTGGACTTCAGCATCTTCTGGCGCCGCCTGAGCAATCACATCGCCGGTGACGCGCTCGACCCCGTGCGCGATTTGTTCCTCGACCGCGTCGCGTTCGATGCCTGGATGCTCCTCTATTCAGAGCAAATTGTTCATGTTTCGCAAGACTCAGTAGCCCAATTGATGCTAAAGAGCAATCCGAAATACGTGTTGCGCAACCATTTGGGCGAAGAAGCCATCCGCAAAGCCAAGCTCAAAGATTTCAGCATGGTGCGCGACCTGCTCGCCGTGCTGGAGCGCCCGTTTGACGAGCACCCCGCGTTTGAAGCCTGGGCCGGGTTTCCGCCGGATTGGGCGGCTTCGATAGAGATCAGTTGCTCGTCTTGAAATCGCCAATTTAGAAAAATTGGATCTCAACTTCGAAGGGAATCCTGCCCCGAGGGGGCAAGGTGAAAAAGGCTTGCCGCATTTCATTTTGCGGTGCGCAAATGTGAAGCACGAGATTCACATCGCTTCGATGGATCAAATTCGCGATCCCGTTGGCACTGGCACCGTATCACCTTGTGTGAATGTCCGTACAACCTTATCCAAAAGTGAAAATAGGATTTCAATACCATACCCAAAGACAAACGGCACAAATAAAGGCGGAAGGCTTTTAAACGCAGCGTCCGTGCTGGGTGCCGCCATACTTCCGAACACGCCAGCGATGGCACCTAAGCAAACTCGAATAATACTAACGCTTGCGGACACTGGAACGTATGTATATTCTTTCAGTTGCTGACTCAAAGTCCTAAGAACAAAAGCAAGGGCTCCCAGGACGCCCATCGCCATTGCAATAAGGTAAGTTCCTAAGTTTGAGACGATCAGGCGGACTTCGACAACTAAGCTTTGAAATCGGTCTAGCTCCCGCCTGGTCAACTCTCCGCGAGCTTTTGAAAGGTCGTCCCTCGCCTTAAGTAGATCCCTCTGTGCGCTCCAATAATCCTGAGAACTTCGTGGATCCTCCAACCTTCTCGAGTCTCTTTTACTATTTAATTTCTCTTGCCTCGCCTCCACGTCTTTTTCTAACTTTTCGGTCTTTACCAACGGCTCAATACTGGCTTTGCTGCCTGTACCAATGTCGTCCACTGGACACAAAAACTTCAAGTACGGCCAGCCGCAAACTTCACGGGCCCGCGTATGCCATTTCTCCAGCAGAGTTTCCAGCGGCCTACTACGATCATTAAGTTTCTTCAATTCATCATTGACTTCCTTTCTAAGAAGTTCCTTTTCCAACCTTTCAGTTTTCAGCAGAGTCAATTCAGCATTTAGCACTCCGAGATGATTTGCATCCGTTGGACGCCGTTGATTTTTTTTCGGCTCAGGCATAAAACATTCCTGTCCGGCCTCAATTGAGCATTTCTCTTCCGCTTTTACCTCTATTCGCGCATTGATTCGCAGTATGGCGCTTTCATATTGCGTCCCCTTTTGTTGAATCTCATTCTTCTGAAGTTCAATTTTGTCAGCCCTTTCAACCAACTCTTTTCCTGCCACCCAAAAGCCCTGCAATGCCAAGCAAATAACGAATACGCCAAGAGCAAAAGTCGCGTTGTAGGCGGTTGGCGTTGCGAGGGAGGCTGGAAAGGTTTTGGTATTTATGCCCATCGACGCACGTATGGAATGCGCGCTAAGCGGTGACATATCCATCGCGAAGGCATCATAGGCAAGCCAAAACTTTGCTTTGTCAGCAGGGAAAATACGGCTTTTTGTTTCGCGAGCAGAAGCTATCGCATCGACAGCGGCGGTTAACTCTTCCACCTTCGTCGGGGTGATATTTCGTCGGCTTTGTGCCGCAAAGGCTAAGAGCAATTCCGCGTCATTTATAGCGCCGCCTATCGGATCTTCAATATTCACTGGTTGGGGAATCGCTGGGAAGCGAAGTAGCTCGCCAACCGGCGTTTGTAGAAATCTCCAGAATCGAGCGAACATGGGCCACCTCTCTTGAGTCAGAATTCAGTCGTTTTGCAGGTGCAAAGGCTAAAAAAATGCTTCTTTAAGTATGAAGGTTTCAGTGGACTCAGACCAACGTCGACGACTGCACTTTTTTCCAGCGACAAACTCATGCTACCTATGAACTTTCGAGTCTGCATCCCCAAAATGGGGGAGGAATCCAATTGCGTCGGAGCAAAAAATTTAGTGTGAATTCAGGCAGCAAGAACGGGTTGATCTAAAACAGATGTCTATCAAAACAGCGAAAATACGCCCCATGACCTACAAAATTGAAAAAACCGACGCCGAATGGAAAGCCCTGCTCAAAGCCAAGGGCGCGGAGCCGCTGGCGTATGACGTGACGCGGCATGAGGCGACGGAGCGCGCCTTCAGCGGCAAGCTGGCGGACGCCAAGGGCTCGGGGGTTTACCGCTGCATTTGCTGTGAGAAGCCGCTTTTTGACGCGGCCACAAAGTTCGATTCGGGCACGGGCTGGCCGAGTTATTTCAAGCCGATTGCCGACGATGCCGTGGCCACCAAGGTCGATGGCATCCTGTTCATGAAACGCACCGAGGTGCATTGCGCGGATTGCGGTGCGCACCTGGGCCATGTGTTTGAAGATGGCCCTGCGCCCACCGGGCTGCGTTATTGCATGAACTCGGCGTCGCTGGAGTTTGTCAAGGCCTGATCGAGTGGCGCAGTGCAGGGGTGATGGGGCCGAGTCAACGCGGCTGTTGGCTGTGCCCGTGAAGGTGCGAGTTTGACCTGTGGATGGCGGCAAACATTTGTTAACATGGATGTTAATTATGAACTCATTTTCACCGCTTGTATAGAGAGTTTATGATTTTTAGACCCTTAGGTCTCGTGTTTATTGGTTTTATTGCTATAATTTCAGGAGTATCTCAATTCAACGCAAAAGCCGTGGCGGGTGCGGATTGAGCGCCCCACGGACATTACCCGGACATTCTCCGGATACACAACTTCCCATTCATGAAAATTCTGATTGATTTCCTGCCGATCCTGCTGTTTTTTGTCACCTACAAAACGGTGGATATTTACGCCGCCACGGGTGTGTTGATGGCCGCCACGGTGGTGCAAATGGGCATCACCTACAAGCTCGAAGGCAAACTGCAAACCATTCACAAAATCACGCTCGGCCTGGTGCTGGCGTTTGGCACGCTCACTCTTGCGCTGCACGACGAAGCTTTCATCAAATGGAAACCCACGGTGTTGTATGGCGCGATGGCGCTGGGCCTGGCCGTGGCGCTGTGGGGTTATCGCAAAAACTTCCTGAAACTGCTGCTGGGCAGCCAACTGGAACTGCCCGACGCGGTATGGATGAACTTGAACAAAATCTGGATCGTGTATTGCGTCTTCATGGGTGGCATCAACGCCTACGTAGCCAGCAATTTCAGCACCGACGACTGGGTCAACTTCAAACTCTGGGGTTATGTGTTTCCGCTGGCCTTCATTGTCGGCCAGGGCCTGTACATCGCCCCGCACCTGAAGGCCACTGAAGTGGACGATGCGGGTGGCAAACCCCACGAGCCCAAGCCGTGAGCGCAGGCGTGATCGGCCGGGCGGGCGCAGTGCAGCATTTTTCACCGGTTTTTGTACCCGATGCCTCGGCCGCCCGCCAGCTTGAGGCGCGTCTGCAAGAGGCGCTGCAACCCAGCCGCCTGGAGGTGCTGGACGAAAGCGCGGCCCATGCCGGGCATGTGGGCTCCAACGGCTCGGCTTACGGCACCCATTTCCGGGTGCGCATCGCCTCGCCTTTGTTTGCGGGCAAAAGCCGTGTCGCCTGCCACCGCCTTGTGTATGATTCGCTCCAGATTTTTATAGCGCAGGGTGTTCACGCCATTGCCATTGAAACTCTTTCTATTTGATTCGGTCTGACCGGGTCAACCCGCTTTCCACCACGCACCAGCGCTCTTATTTCAAGCCTCTACGGGAACATCTCATGAAAAAACACCTCGTCACCCACATTGCAGGCGCGGCCTTGCTGCTGGCCCTGTCGCCCCTGGTGATGGCGCAAAACGTCGCCATCGTCAACGGCAAAGCCGTGCCCAAAACCCGCCTGGATGCGCTCTCGGCCCAGGTGGCCAAGTCGGGCCGGCCCGTCACCCCGGAAATCCAGGGGCAAATCCGCGAAGAAGTGATTTCCCGTGAAATCTTCATGCAGGAAGCGCAAAAACGCGGCCTGGATGCCACCGAGGATTTCAAGGGCCAACTGGAGCTGACGCGCCAGTCGCTGTTAATCCGGGAGTTGTTTGCCGATTTCCAGAAAAAAAACCCGGTGACCGACGCTGAAGCCAAGGCGGAATACGACAAGTTTGCTGCCGCCAACGGTGGCAAGGAATTCAAGGCCGCGCACATCCTGGTGGAGAAAGAAGACGAGGCAAAAGCCATCATTGACCAGATCAAAAAAGGCGCCAAGTTTGACGAAATCGCCAAAAAATCCAGCAAAGACCCAGGCTCTGGCGCCAACGGCGGCGACCTCGATTGGGCGTCGGCCGGCAGTTACGTCAAGGAGTTTTCAGACGCGATGGTCAAGCTGGAAAAGGGCAAAATGACCGAGGTGGCGGTGAAATCGCAGTTTGGTTTTCACATCATCCGCCTGGACGACACACGCGAGGCGCAATTGCCCAAGTTTGACGACGTCAAACCGCAGATCGCCCAGCAATTGACGCAGCAGAAATTAGCCACCTACCAGCAGGAGTTGCGCGCGAAAGCCAAAGTGCAATAAGGCCAAGGCTCAGCAAGGCTGAACTTGCCCATCACGACACGCGGCTTCGGCCGCGTTTTTTCCCCCGACGTGTTATTTGCCTGCACACCACGCGAAAGCCGCCAGCAGCCCAATCATTACCGGCTGGTGCAGCATGTAATAACTTAAGCTCCAGCGGCCCAATGCTGTGAGTGAACGTGCCAGGCCGCTCTGCCCGTTGCCCTTGGATTGAGTGGCGCTTGAGAACCACGTGGGCTGGCGTCGCAGCAGCCATTGCCCCGCCGCCATGCCCCACCACATCACACCCAGCCAGGGGATGAGCGGCACGTAATCTTCAGTGCGCGGCTTTTGGCTGATCAAACCCAGCCAGTTCAGGGCGGGGCTGTTGAACCATTGCGAAAATTCGGCGCCAGATCTCGCCGTCAAAACATAAGCCGCTATGTACTTCATGGCAATCGCAACCCCGCCCCAAAGCCATAACCAGCGGCTCCAGCCCGCCGTGAGCCGCAACACAATCAGCATCAGCGCTATGCCGTGCAGGGTGCCGAAATAGATGAAACTGCCGGGGTACATCCAGTAGGAACTGACCGTGACCAAAAGAGCACATGCCGCTATCTGGCCCCAGCGCCGCCAGAATTTGGGCCAATTTTGACCCTGCTGGAGTCCCAAGGCTTGGCCAAGACCGGCGGTAAAAAGAAACAGGCCGAGGATGCAGGTGCGCTGCCAGGTCCACAGCGGGTCGTTGTAAAAATCCTGGCGGATGTAGCCAAAGTGGTTGAGGTCGAAACCGAAATGGTAAACCGTCATCCACAGCATCGCCAGTCCGCGCAATGCGTCGACGCTACCGAATCGCTGGGGCGGCGGCACGTTTAGAGGCGGCAGTGGCATGTCGGGAATTGTACGCAGCGTCCACCCGAGTTCGCCGCACGGGGCGTGGCTTCAACTCTTTTTCAATGTGCGCCATCGAACGGACGCGTGCAATCTGCCCAACTATATTGGGCACATGATAAATACCACCGTTGCCCCCGACGAGCTCCGGGCCACCTACGCCCCTGCCAAACCCATTACGGTGCCGCACGGCTTTGCAACTTCGCGAGGCCGCTTCGGGCATGCCTGTCCCGCGTGCCAAGGCGGATTAGTGCGCATTTGGCGACGTCCCCTGGACCGGTTTACAAGCCAGTTTGTGCCAGTTCACCGCTTTGGCTGCGAACGCTTTTCCTGCGGATGGGAAGGAAACCTTCGCATTGATGCGGCTCAGCATGCAAAAAGAAGCAGTGTTCTTGAACGCGCCAGCGCAATGTTCATGGTCACTCTGCTGCTGGCGACTGTCGTGTTGGCCGTCTCGCTGTTGGTAGCCACAGTTGGATGGATTTCTGACTATGGCCGGGAACCGGAGCAACTCGGCCTGGGTAGCCAGCAGGGAAGAGGCGCAATTTCACTGTCAACAGACTTCCGTTCGATCCAAAAACAAGGTGACGGGGCAATTGAAGTCGCGTAAGGCGTGACACGCGCTTGGCATTCGCGAGGCGCGTCAAAACCGGGCGTTTTGGTGGGCATCGGCAAAGTGTACGATTCGCGGCATGAACCTTGCAGAACGCCCCTCAACACCCCGCCGCCGCCTCAGTGCCAGTGCCCTGGGTTCAATCGCTGTATTTGGCGCAGCGGCGATGGCGCTGGTGGCCTGCTCGGCACTTTCGCCCGCCGCTTTGCCCGCCCCTTCAAGCGCGGTGGTCAAGGAGATGGCATCCAGCGGCAAGTTGCGGGCAGCGATCAATTTTGGCAACCCGCTGCTGGCCACGCGACACCCGTCGGGCGGTGAGCCGACCGGCGTGTCGGTGGATTTGGCGCGTGAACTCGGCAGACGCCTGGGCGTGCCGGTTGAGATGGGCACTTTCACGGCAGCGGGGCTTGCGGTGCAAGCGGCAAAAAATGCGCAGGTTGACATCGCCTTTGTGGCGATAGACCCAGTGCGCGGCGCAGACATCGGCCAGACTGCGCCGTACTTGGTCATCGAGGGCGCGTATTTGGTGAAAGAGTCCTCGCCGATCAGGGTAAATGCGGATGTAGACCGCGCGGGCACCCGCATAGTGGTTGGCCAGGCCAGCGCTTATGACCTCTTCCTGAGCCGCGAAATCAAGGCTGCCACCCTCGTACGCGCACCCACTTCTCCGTTGGTCACCGACATGATGGTGAAAGGCAGCTACGAAGTCGCTGCCGGTGTGAAGCAGCAACTCCAGCAGGACGCCAAACGTTACCCCGGCCTGCGCCTGCTGGAGGGACGCTTCATGACGATTGACCAAGCCATGGGACTGCCCAAGGGCCGCGAGGCGGGCC
>JANLYO010000001.1:0-4222 GCA_031365665.1 Rhodoferax sp.
GAGCTGGTGGCCATGGCGCACCTGGCGTACACGGGCGAGAGTGTGGTGGCCCCGGCAAACCGCAGCCACGATGAATCAAACGGGCTGGGCGGAGCGTTAGACGGCCCATCTGCAAGTGACGAACTCGCCGAAGGCGACTGCTGTGCCTTCAAATCCTGCGCGGAATTCGGCGTTTCGGTGCTCAAACCCTCGCGTGGCCGGGGTTACGGCTCCTTGATGTTTGACCGTGCGGCGATCCACGCGCGCAATGACGGCATCGAGCTGATGTTCATCCATGCGCTCAGCGAAAACGACGTGATGCTCAAAATCGCCCGCAAGGCTGGTGCCGTGGTCGAGCAAGACGGCGCGGAATCCGAGGCTTACCTGCGCCTGGCCGCGCCCTCGCTGGACAGCCGTTTGACGGAGATCGTCGAAGAGCAATTCGCCCAGGTGGACTACCGCATGAAGGTGCAGGCCAAGCAGTTTTGGGCATTTCTGGCGACTTTGCAGGACATGCGCCGCGGTTTGGCGGATGCCGCGCGGGAGCTGCGGGATGGGCCGCATCCAACGCCGGACGCTGAGCCAGGCACAGATCCGGACACCAAGCCCGTCACTGAGCTTGACGCTGGCGCTGGGCTTGATCCTCCGGTTGACTTGGCCACAAAAACACCGGCCAATCCTGTATCCTAGGCGCTTGTTCAACAAAGGCGCATCGCGCCGCCACTGTCAGTGTCTGATACCCAACCCGCGCGGCTGGCTCCTTCGGGGCCCGACCGCCAGGACAAACGCAGCTTTCTGCAAAAACTCGCCGAGTTCATCCACCCTGGCCCGGACTCCACCGCCGAGCTGATCGAAACCCTGGCCGAGGCGGAAGACAACCAGATCATCGGGGCCGAATCGCGCGCCATGCTGGAGGGCGTGATCCGCATGGCCGACATGAGCGCCGGCGACGTGATGGTGCCCGCCACGCGCATGGATTTGATCAACATCAACGCCAGCCAGGACGAACTGTTGCACATGGTGATCGACACCGCGCACTCGCGTTTCCCGGTGTACGAAGACGACGGCAAAGACGACGGCACGGGCGGGCGCGAGAACATCATCGGCATCTTGATGGCCAAAGACCTGCTGAAATTGCAACGCGCGCCTGAGCTCAACATCCGCGCGCTCTTGCGCCCGGCGGCGTTTGTGCCCGAAAGCAAGGGCTTGAACGACCTGCTGCGCGAGTTCCGTGGCAACCGCAACCACCTGGCCGTGGTGATCGACGAGTTTGGCCGCACGGCGGGTTTGATCACGATTGAAGACGTGCTGGAGCAGATCGTCGGCGAAATTGAAGATGAATTCGACATCGCCGAAGACGCGGGCGACATCTACGCGCTGGCCGACAAAACCTACCGTGTCAGTGGCGACACCGCCATTGAGCGTGTCAACGAAGCATTCGGCGTGACGCTGCAAAGCAGTGACTCCGACGAGCAGTTCGACACCATCGGCGGCCTCGTGGCGCACGAGATGGGGCACGTGCCCAAACGCGGCGAGCATTTTGCGATGGCAGGGCTGGATTTTGTCGTGCTGCATGCCAAAGGCGGTGCGGTGAAGTGGTTCAAGGTGTCGCCGGCTAAACCCTGATGCCGCAGACATCGCTCAGCTTGCTGATTTGACCGCGCTTTTTGTCTCCTTGCTGGCGGGCCTGGCCCATGCGGCGTCCATCGCCGCGCCGTGGAGCGGCGAGCCGGTCTGGTGGCTGCAACTGCTGGCTATGGGCCTACTGGTTTGGCAGATCGACAAAGCCGCGTCAGCGCGCCAGGCGGCGGCGCTGGGCTGGTGGTTTGCCACGGCTTGGCTCTGCGGTACGTTTTGGTGGCTCTATATTTCGATGCACACCTACGGCGGGCTCAACGCCTTAGTCACGGTGCTGGCCATCTTCGCGCTGGCAAGTGTATTGGCCTTGTATTACGCACTGGCTTGTTATGCTTTCAAACGCCTGGGTCACACAAACAAAACACTGGCCGCTCTTTTTTTTGCGGCATCTTGGACGATGGCCGAGATGGCGCGCGGCACCTGGTTCACCGGGTTTGGCTGGGGCGCAGCTGGTTACGCGCACCTGGCATCGCTGGGCAGTTTGGCCAAATATGTCGGTGCCTACGGGCTGGCCGCGCTGGCAGCTTTCATCGCCGGATCGCTCGCGTTGACCCTGCGTGGCAGCGCGCGGCAGCCCAGGGCGCTTACACCTTTTAAGCCCCTGAGGACTCTGGCACCGGTGCTCTTGATTGTGGTCTTGGCCCAGGTGGCAGACCGCCAATTCGGCGCGCCGGGGGCCACGCTGTCGGTGGCCCTGTTGCAGGGCAATATCAGGCAGAGCGAAAAATTCCAACCCAGCACCGGCATCGTCGACGCGCTGACCTGGTACGCCAGCCAAGCGCAGGCCGTGCGAGCCGCGCTCGTGGTGGCACCCGAGACGGCCATCCCCATCCTGCCGCAGCAGTTGCCCGATGATTATTGGCTGCGGCTGAGCCAGTCGTTTGGCGGTGACACTCGCGGCGCCAGCGGTGTACCCCGCGCGCTCTTGATCGGCATTCCGCTGGGCAGCTACAGCGCGGGTTACACCAATTCTGTCGTCGGCATCAAGCCCGGTTTGCCGTCGACCCAAACCGCCCCGGCAAACGAGGCGGTTCAAAGCGCCTACCGCTACGACAAACACCACCTCGTGCCTTTTGGCGAATTCATCCCGCCGCTCTTCAAATGGTTCACGCAGATGATGAACATCCCGCTGGGCGACTTCAACCGGGGCGACGTGGGCCAGCCCTCCTTCGAGTGGCAAGGCCAGCGCCTGGCGCCGAATGTTTGCTATGAAGATCTGTTTGGCGAAGAGCTGGCCGCGCGTTTTATTGACCCGCAAAAAGCGCCGACGATCTTTGTCAACGTGAGCAATATCGGCTGGTTTGGCAACACGCTGGCCATCGACCAGCACCGCGCCATCTCCCGCATGCGCGCGCTGGAGTTTGAGCGTCCCTTCATCCGCGCCACCAACACGGGCGACACCGTGGTGATCGACCACACCGGGCGCGTGACGCACAGCCTCGCTCGACACACACGCGGTGTTTTGCTGGCCCAAGTGCAGGGCCGCGTGGCCGATGTGGCGGGCAGCAGCGTGACGCCGTTTGCATGGGTGGCGGCACGATACGGATTATACCCAATTTGGGTTTTATGTATATTATTTATACTAATAATTTTTATTATAAATAGAAAAATTAATAAATATTAAACATTTTATAAACATATTTAATAGCAATAAATCAATATAGTACGTGGCCTATTTCCTAATTATTCTTATATATATCTAGGTAATATTTATTTTACGACGTTGTGACAAAGTGTTTTGTTAAAAACCGCTGTTTTCACCTTCGCTGCGACGCTTGCTGTCACCCACGCTGTCACGTTCTCCCCAGGTTCGCTGCGGCTGAAATGCCCCCGCACCCAGCCGCGCCGCACTGACCGAAGTGCCCGCAGCTCGCCTCGCAATGCCCCGTAAAATCAAGGGCTGAAACACCTGCTCAGTGGCCTGTTCAATCCTCTTTTCGTAAGCGCTCACGACGGCCACCCGGCCACCCCCGACCCATGCTGACCTTCCAACAAATCATCCTCAAACTGCAGTCCTACTGGGCCGAGCAAGGTTGCGCGCTCTTGCAGCCGTATGACATGGAGGTCGGCGCAGGTACATCGCACACGGCTACTTTTTTAAGAGCGCTCGGCCCCGAGCCCTGGAAGGCCGCCTACGTGCAGCCCAGCCGCCGCCCGAAAGATGGGCGTTATGGCGAGAACCCGAACCGCCTGCAGCATTACTACCAGTACCAGGTAGTTTTGAAGCCCGCACCTAGCAACATCCTCGACCTGTACCTCGGCTCGCTCGAAGCCCTCGGCTTCGACTTGAAAAAGAACGACATCCGCTTCGTCGAAGACGACTGGGAGAACCCCACGCTGGGCGCCTGGGGCCTGGGCTGGGAGGTCTGGCTCAACGGCATGGAGGTGACGCAGTTCACCTATTTCCAGCAGGTCGGCGGCATTGATTGCCGGCCCATCACCGGCGAGATCACCTACGGCCTGGAGCGCCTGGCGATGTATTTGCAGGGCGTGGACAACGTCTACAACCTGACTTGGACAGAAGACAAAAACACCGGCTACAAGCTCAGCTACGGCGACGTCTACAAACAAAACGAAGTCGAGCAATCGACGTACAACTTCGAAC
>JANLYO010000048.1:0-57042 GCA_031365665.1 Rhodoferax sp.
CGCCCGCAATCACGAATTCCCACTATGCTCTTTAAATTGAAGAAATGCATGGGATCAGAGATACAAGAGCACACGTTCGCTGCGCTACCGGTGATCCGACCCCAATTTCGCCATTCTTCCTGCGACCATATCGAACTTGAACAGGCGGCATTCGATCGGGCCGTTCCACATGGGCACCTTGCGGCTTTCTTTCAGGCGCATCTTGCCGGGCATTTTCAAATCGGGCGTGAGCATCCAGGCGGTCCAGCCGCTGTAGTTCTTCTTCCAGTGGCTGGCCAGCTGGGGGAAGAAGTCGCCACCGTCGGTATGGGCCAACTCACGCGCGCCGAATTGGCCGGATGCTTCTGCCGCCGCGCCCGCAACACCGGCCACAGCGATGCGCTCGCCGTACGGCGGGTTCAGCAGCATCACGCCAGGTTTGTCGCCGGGCGGCATGCGCTGCAATGCGTCACCGCCGCGAAAATCGACGCAATCGGCCACACCGGCGCGTTCGGCGTTGCGCTGGGCGAAATCCACCATGCGGTGCGCCACGTCGCTGCCAAATACGAGTCCGGGCCGCAATTTAACGGCACTGGTAGCTTCTTTTTTTATTGCTTCCCAAACATGCGGCTGATACGGCAACATCTTCTCAAACGCAAAATGGCGCAACATGCCCGGCGCGATGTTGCAGGCGATTTGCGCGGCCTCGATGGCGATGGTGCCGCTGCCGCAGCAGGGGTCGTACAGCGGCAGAAGCTCGGCGCCCTGGTCCAGGCCGTCGGCCCAGCCGCTGGCGGCCAGCATGGCAGCGGCCAGGGTTTCCTTCAGCGGCGCGGCGCCTTTGTCCTCGCGCCAGCCGCGTTTGAAGAGCGGTTCGCCCGAGGTGTCGAGGTAGAGCGTGCAGGTGTCGGTGGTCAGGTGGGCATAGATGCGGATGTCGGGCCAGCGTGTGTCCACGTCGGGGCGTATGCCGCCGGCCTTGTCGCGGAAGCGGTCACACACGGCGTCTTTGACTTTGAGTGCGGCAAAGTTCAGGCTGGTCAGCGGGCTGTGTTGCGCGGTCACTTCCACTTTGATGCTCTGGCGCGGCGTGAACCAGATCTCCCACGCCACTTCGCTGGCGGCGCGGTACAAGTCTTGTTCGCTGCGGTATTGCGTGTGGGAGAGCTGCACCAGCACGCGCTGCGCCAGGCGGCAGTGCAGGTTCAGCTTCATCGCGTCGCGCCAGGAAGCCTGCACCTGCACGCCGCCGCGCTGTTTGAGCGCCTCAGACGCAGGCAGGCCGGTGATGCGCAAGACCTCGGGCAACAGGTAGTCCTGTACGCCAGCGGCGCAAGGCAAAAACAGCGCAAGCTGGTTCATGGGGGCTTTCAGGGAAGGGCCTGAATTTTAGGGTCGAACCGGCTTGGGTTCCCACACGCTGCGAAACCGCGATTTATGTCTTAAAGTAAGCCTCAACAGAAAAGGCGACAGGATGGCAACAAAGACAGCCGCGATTTCTCGGCGCGACGCGCTCCACACGGTCGCGATGGCCGCTGCGTCCGCCTTGCCCCTGTTGGCGACGTCGCAGGCGGCGGCACAGGCGGGTGCTTGGCCCAACAAACCTGTGAGGATTTTTTTCCCGACCGGCCCTGGCGGCGCGAATGACGCCATCGTGCGGGTGATTTCCGTCAAATTGCAGGAGATCTGGAAGCAGTCGGTCATCATTGATTTCAAGGCCGGTGCGGGCATCATCATTGGCACCGATTTTGTCGCCAAGTCGGCTCCAGACGGTTACACGGTGGGCATTGCCTATGGGGCACTGATGAGTACCCACATCCTGCAAGGCGCCAAGCTGCCTTACGACACACTCAAAGACCTCACGGGCGTCACTGAAATTGGCAACACGCCTTTTGGCCTGTATGCGCACCCGTCTTTCGCGCCCAACACCGTGGCCGAAATCATCGCCTGGTCCAAGGCCAACGCCGGCAAACTCGACTTCACCGCTACGCCCACCACCGGCGCCTCACACCTGGCTGGCGAGTTATTCAACACCATGGCCGGCATCAAGATGACCCATATCGCCTACCGGGGCACAGGCCCTTCGCAGATCGACGTGCTTAGCGGCCGCGTGCCGCTGTGGTTCTCGTCGATTGGCGAAGAGCTCAAAGGACTGGTGGCCAACAAACAGCTCAAGGCCATCGCCACCACAGGGGCCACGCGCTCCGCCAACTTCCCCAACACACCAACGATTGCCGAGACCCTGCCGGGCTTCAACGTGGTCGGCATTCTGGGCTTGATTGCACCCTCGGGCATCCCACGCGAGGTCCGCGCCAAAATTGCTACCGACATCAACACCGCCATTCACAGCCCCGAGGTGCGTGACCGCATGGTGCAACTGGGCATGACGCCGCTGGGCTCCACACCCGAGCAGTTCAATGCCCGCATCGCCAGCGAAATCGAGCGTTGGAGCAAAGTCATCAAAGAAGCCGGCATCACGGCGGACTGACACAGTTGTCCGTGACCTGGCTGGCTACCCCACTGGTGACCTCGCCTGTTGATCGCGAACACCGCTTACTTTAAGGGAAACGTATGGGCAGCTCTGAACAAAAGATGTTTTTCGCAGGCAAATCCAAAGACGGCTCGGCCTACGGGCGGTCCGGGCAAACCAGCGACGATGAACTGGTGCGCGTCGGCCCCGGCACCTTGTGCGGCGAGTACATGCGGCGTTACTGGCAGCCGTTTGCGCAATCCAAAGACCTCAGCACCACGCCGAAAAACCTGCGCATTCTGGGTGAAGACTTGATCATGTTCCGCGATGGCCAGGGCCGCGCCGGCGTGCTGACGCCGCGCTGCATCCACCGGGGCACCTCGCTGTATTACGGCAGGGTGGACGAGCATGGCATCCGCTGTTGTTACCACGGCTGGCAGTTTGATGTCGAAGGCAATTGCCTCGATCAGCCCTGCGAGCCCGCCGGTAGCACCTTCAAAGACCGGGTGCGCCAGCCCTGGTACCCGGTGGAGGAGCGTTATGGCCTGGCGTTTATTTACATGGGGCCGCTGGACAAACGCCCGCTGTTGCCGAAGTGGGACATTTTGGAGAACCACGGCCCGGATGAAATGGTGATGGCGCTCGGGCCATCGGGCGTTGGCGTGGGGGGTGATGAGTCGGTGGCGTTCGTGCCCTGGAGCTGGCTGCAGGACTACGAAAACACCATGGATCCCTTCCACGTGCCGATTTTGCACGCCAGTTTCACCGAGGTGCATTTCGACCCACGCATGGCCATTTTGCCCGAGGTCACCTACAACATGACCGACATCGGCATGAACTATAGCGCCTACCGCAAGCTGGACGATGGCCGCGAGATGGATCGCGTCTCGCCCTGCATGTTGCCCAACGTGCGCAGCGTGCCTGATGTGCGCCTGCAAGCCGGCCTCTCCAACCGCATTGGCTGGGTGGTGCCGATGGACGATGCCAGCCATTTGTTGTTCCACGCCTTCCTCACGCCTGTGGCCAACCCCGGCTGGGTGCGCGGGCGCCTGCAAGACTGGGGCCAGATGACCGAGGAGGAGCGCCAGCGCCGCCCCGGCGACTGGGAAGCCCAGCTGGGCCAGGGCGCGATCACCCTGCACAGCGAGGAGCACCTGGGGGCCAGCGACAAAGGCATCATCATGCTGCGCAAACTCTTGAAAAAACAGATGCATGTTGTGCAGCAGGGCGGCGACCCCATGGGCCTGGTGTATGACCCGGCCAAGGTGGTCTTGACCGCTGGCAGCGGCAACTATTACCGGAACAATGCGGAATGAACCAATTCGCCATCATCGGCCTCGGAAAAATGGGCGGCAATATGGCGCGCCGGCTCGCGCAAAAGGGTTTGCCACCCGCCGTGTTTGACCAAGATGCGGCTTTGACGCAAGCCTTGGCGCGCGAGATCAACACCACCAGCGCCGCCACTGTGGGCGCGCTGATTGGCAGCTTGCAAAGCCCGCGCATCGTCTGGCTGATGTTGCCCAGCGGGCAGGTCACTGAAGACATGGTGGAACAGGTCAAGGCGCATCTGCAGCCGGGCGATCTGCTGGTCGATGGCGCCAACAGCCAGTACAAAGACGCCATCCGCCGCGCGGCCATGCTCCAGCCGCTGGGCATCGAGTTTGCCGACGCGGGCGTCTCCGGCGGCATCCACGGCCTGGCCAACGGGTAATGCATGATGGTGGGCGGCAGCGACGCGGCCCTGACGCGCCTGCAACCCTGGCTGTCGGCCCTCTCCAGCGCCACGCCACAAGCGCCGCACCAGGGCTGGCTGCACGCTGGGCCGGTGGGCGCGGGCCATTACGTGAAGATGGTGCACAACGGCATCGAATACGGCCTGATGCAGGCCTTCGCCGAGGGTTTCGCCATGCTGGAGGCGAAGAAAGAATTTGATATTGACCTCGCTGCCGTGGGCGAGTTGTGGCGCCACGGCAGCGTGGTGCGCTCGTGGCTGCTGGATTTAAGCGTCAACGCGCTCAAGGAAGACGCCACACTGGCCGATGTCAAACCTTTTGTGGCCGACAGTGGCGAAGGCCGCTGGACCGCCAAAGAAGCCGTGGATTTGGGCATCCCCACCCCCGTGATGAGCCTGGCGCTGATGATGCGCTTCGCCTCACAAGGGCAGGATGAGTTTGGCGCCAAACTCCTGGCCAAAATGCGCCAGGGATTTGGGGGGCACGCGGTGCAGACGGGTGTTTAGGTTCTGAAATTGTCGTTTATTAGGTATTTTGACTATATATTAAGTTAATAATTCTTCAGTTTTACTTACTATTTATATAGCAAAATATTCAATTATTTCGTGACCTGAATCCAAAAATAAATTAGGCAATATTTTTTGATTTATTTTTTCTGCGCGCGACTTGAATGGAAACCAGCGCGAACGCCACCAAGGCCAGGCTCCCAGGCTCGGGGACTGTGCCAGTGTCAGTGACACCACCTTGCTGGGCTGTTTCCACAAAATTGGCAAAACTGCTCGTGTCAAGCGCTGTCCAGCTCGGCCCACCATTCGCAACAATCTCTAGGTAGCGACCGGTGGTCGGCGCGAAATGGAAATCGTAAATCGTGTCGTCATTTGAGAAGCCCGCGTAGGAGGCTACTGGGGTGAGCGCCCCATAGTTACCGCCAATCGCATTTTCAGAGATATAGGCTCGGTACGACACGTTGCCTTCAGGTAATTGATCTGAGCGGAATTTCACTTCCGACAGGGTGTGCGACACCCCCATGTCGGCTTGAAGCCAGTAGGTTCCGTGAGCGCCCGCATTCCAATAGCCGTTATTGAAAAATGCCTGGTACATGCTGCTTTGAAAGGCCCCGCTTCCTGTATAGCTGGCAGCAGGCAAGCCGGCAGCGTAAGGGTTAACAAAGCCAGCTTGTGCTGCCGCCATCCCGGTTAGCAGCGCCGCAGCAGTCACCCATTTTTTAACGCTCAGATTCATTGACTTCTCCATCATGTGTATTGATATGTAAACACCTGCAACAGCCTATTGATCGGCAGACCTCCATCACCCGGCATTCACGGAAGTTTCCGAAGAAAATTCACAGAATCAATAGCTTACCGCCAGGCGAGGGGTAGGCCCATCCCCTATTTAGGGGGTCGCTGCACAGCCTCAGTGGACGCAAGATCGATGTCCGGTTTACAGTTCGATACAAATCAAGGACTTAGCGCCGAATTCAGTTTGGTGTAAGCCTGCCTGTAAACAAATCCGACACCCAAAATGGGTATTTACGGCCACTTGCCGACGCAAAAACGCGTCAGGAAATTGAGGGCAGAAAGTGCCAGCCGCCCCTACTGCAAGGCCTTGCGCAAATTCGTCGGCGCAATGCGCAGCGCCTCGCGGTATTTGGCCACGGTGCGGCGGGCGCACTCGATGCCTTGCTCTTTGAGCATGAGCGACAACTGGCTGTCAGACAGCGGCTTTTTGGGTGATTCGGCCTCAACAAACTGGGCGATCAGCGCCCGCACCGCGGTGCTGGAGGCGTTGCCGCCCGCGTCCGTTCCCAGGCTGGAGCCGAAGAAATACTTAAGCTCAAACGTGCCGAAAGGCGTGGCCATGAACTTCGCCGTCGTCACGCGGCTGATGGTCGACTCATGCAGGCCCAGCTCGTCGGCGATCTCGCGCAGCACCAGCGGGCGCATCGCCAGCGCGCCGTGCAGGAAGAAGTTTTTCTGCCGGTCTACGATGGCGTTACTCACCCGCAGGATGGTATCGAAGCGCTGCTGCACATTCTTGATGAACCAGCGCGCCTCTTGCAGGCGTTGCTGCAAGGCGGCGTGGCTGGCGGCGTCTTTGCCGCCCCGGTGCTGCTTCAAGGCATTCGCGTAAATATCGTGCACGCGCAGGCGCGGCATCACGTCCTGGTTGAGCTGCACGCGGAAGCGCGACTGCGGGCCGTTGCCCACCCGGTTCACCAACACATCGGGCACCACCACATTGCGTTCGATGTCGATGAAGCGACGGCCCGGCTTGGGCTCCAGCCGGCCGATCAAGGCAATCGCGTCGCGGACCTGCGTGTCAGAGGCCTCACAGAACTGCATCAGCTTTTTGACGTCACGCCGCGCCAGCAAGTCGATGGGCTGCGCGCAAATCCGCAGGGCCAGCTGGATCACCGGCGCCAGCGGCACGTCTTCCCCGTCATCGGTTTGCTGCGCGGTTTTTTTGAGCATGCCTTGCAGTTGAAGGCGCAGGCATTCGCCCAAATTGCGCGCGCCCACGCCCGCCGGCTCCAGGCTTTGCAAAAGCGAGAGCGCCACGGTGAAGTGGTGCACCAGTTGCTCCAGTTGCTCCTGATCGTCGGCCCCGGCCAGGCTGATGGCCAGTTCAGTGACGCTGTCTTCGAGGTAGCCATCGTCGTTCAGCGATTCAACCAGGAAACGCAGCGCCAACTGGTCTTCTTGTGACAGGCGCAGGCCCGACGCCTGGCGATGCAAAAAGGATTGCAGCGATTCCTGCTGGCGCGCCAGCTCGGTGGCGTCCATGTCCTCGTCGCCGGTGTTCAGATTATTGCCCGCAGCACCGGCGTCGCCGCCGTATTCCTTGTCGTCGGGCGACATATCAACGGTGCCGTCACCCTCCCAGCTTTCGGCGTCGTCTGCGGTGAGTGGCGTGGCGTCGTCGCAGGTTTGTGAGGCCGGCGCGCTCTCTGAAGCGTAATCGGCGGGTGCGTTGGATGCGAATTCGGCGTCTCGGTCGCCGTCGGCCACCTTGGCGTCGGCTTTCTCCAAGCCGTATTCTTCGCGCGGCGCGTCTTCCAGTGAGCGCTCGAGAAACGGGTTTTCATCCAGCATTTGCTCGATCTCCTGCCCCAGCTCCAGCGTGGAGAGCTGCAACAGCCGGATCGACTGCTGCAACTGCGGCGTCAGCGCCAGGTGCTGCGAGACGCGAAGGGAAAGGCCTTGTTTCATGGGCGCAATGGCCTACATTCGGAAGTGTTCGCCCAGATACACGCGCCGCACATCCGGGTTGTCGACAATCTCGCCGGGCGTGCCTTTGGCCAATACGTTGCCCTCATTGATGATGTAGGCGTGGTCGCAAATGCCCAGGGTCTCACGCACGTTGTGGTCGGTGATCAAGACACCGATGCCCCGGTTTTTCAGGAAGGCGATGATGCGCTGGATCTCGATCACGGCAATCGGGTCGATGCCGGCAAAGGGCTCGTCCAGTAGGATAAAACGCGGTTGCGTCGCCAGCGCGCGGGCAATTTCGACGCGCCTGCGCTCGCCGCCCGAAAGCGCCAGCGCGCTGGACTCACGCAGGTGCTCCACGCGCAGCTCCTGCAAGAGGCCGGTGAGGCGTTTCTCAATTTCATCGGGGTCCAGCGCCTGGCCTTTGCGCGGCCCGTCGGCGTAACGCTGCAACTCCAGCACCGCGCGCACGTTTTCTTCGACGTTGAGTTTGCGGAAAATCGACGCCTCTTGCGGCAGATAGCTCAAACCCAAACGCGCGCGGCGGTGGATCGGCATGTGTTCAACCGATTTGCCGTCGATCTTGATGTCGCCCGCGCTGGCGCGCACCAGGCCGACGATCATGTAAAACGAGGTGGTTTTGCCCGCGCCGTTGGGGCCCAAAAGCCCGACGACTTCGCCCTTTTTCACGGCCAGCGACACGTCTTTGACGACTTTGCGGCTGCCGTAGTACTTTTGCAGGTTCAGGGCTTCCAGGCGGCTGTCGGATGCATCAGCGGCTGGCGCAGTGGGCTGACCCAAGCCTGCTGCATCTGTGGGCCGCGCCGCGACGCTGCTGTCGCTCACTTTTTACCAGTCCCCAAGCTCGTCGAGGAACGTAAAACCGGCGCCGGCACGGCGCCTGCGGGCACTTCTGGGGGTGCGCCAGACGCGGTTTCTGCCTTGGGCGTCAGCATCGCCCGCACCCGGCCACCCGGCGCGCCTGGTGTGCCCCGCGCCGCGCCGCCGTCGATGGTGAACACGTCCACCGTATTGTCGTAAATGATCACGCCGCCCGACATTTCGTCGTTCAGCACCGCGCCTTTGTAACGCCGCAACTGCGCGCGTTTGACGAATTTGACGATGTCGGCCTTGCCGTCGTATTCAATGATTTCGCCTTCGCCTTCGATGAATTCGTCCACGCCATCGCGTTTTTGGCGGAAAAACGCCAATTTGCCCGGCTCGGCGATGACCAGGCCGTATTGGTACCCTTCTGGATCCTGTCGCACATCGAGCTGGCCGCCGCGGATTTGGATGGTGCCCTTGGTCAAAATGACGCGCCCGGTGAAGACCGAGCTTTGTTTGATGTCGTCGTATTTGAGCGCGTCCGCTTCGATGTTCATCGGTTTGTTGCGGTCGGCTTTTTCGGCCCAAGCAAGGCCCGTGCCCGCGATCAGCAAAGAGGCCGCCGCCCAGCGGAAACCGGCCCCTAAATCGACCAATGAAGTGGCTAAAAACAGTGAGGCACGAATCTTGCTGCGGGGCATGCAGGCATTGTAGCCACGGGATTTGGGGAATTGAGGGGATTCGACAAACCTGCGCCGGATTGGCAACGCCTGCGGACGAATTCCAGGCTCCTGTTGCGGCACGCCAACTGTATTCAAGGCGGTGCAATGCGATGGACTGGTAGCTATATTTAAGATAGCAAACTATTCAATAAATATGTGGACCAATGGCCTATTTTTCATAAATACGAGGTGCCAAGGCAAAAAAGACGTCCGATCATACCCAATATAGGTACGATTTCGATGTCAACCATCCGCGTTGATCTTCGCCGTCACTTCTTTGAGCACCGCGTCGGCTTGCTCATTGGGCACCTGG
This sequence comes from Rhodoferax sp., assembly GCA_031365665.1. GTDB lineage: Bacteria > Pseudomonadota > Gammaproteobacteria > Burkholderiales > Burkholderiaceae_C > JANYCG01. Next base: position 9,252 of record JANLYO010000048.1, read on the forward strand.
CAGGTGCCGGCGGCCTCGTGGCCGCCGCTGCCGTGGGCTGAAGAATTGGAATTTTCGGTAGTTGCTGATGCTTCGATCCGTCGCGAACCGCGCGGCCAAGGTCGTGGCGCCCGCCGTCACGGCAAAATAATCAAAATTTGCAGGCTTGTCACTGGCCATCAGGTATTGAAAATGGACACGAAACTTGTCACGGCGGATTGCAGCATAGTCCGCTGGCTCAAACATTTCTGCAAACCGGGGGGAAAGCAGCTTGGGCTGGTCATCAAGCCGGGGCGCCTCGCTGATGCCGCACGCCGTGAGAGGGTCCACGAGGGCGAAGCAGCAGCCGTCGGGCGGGGCTGTGAAATCAATCCAGTGGATCTCCTGGGCTATAGCCAATAGGCGCAGGTCATCCCGAAAACCGCATGCCTGGGGCAAACACGCGAGCATGGGCATGCATTGCCCCAGTGTGAGCAAAGAAACGACCGGGCCACGGCCACCCAGCAGGGGGTCGCGGCGCAAAGCCTGGGCCAGCACTGACGCGGCCATCATGGCGCCCGAGCTGTGCCCGACCAGCAGAACTTCGTCATCCTCTGCACCGGCAATGCGCTTGGCCAGCGTGGCGGCATGCTGGTTCAGCCGCGCATCGAGCTCCGGCACACGCCCTTGGGCCTGTCGCGCGTTGAACGCATAACTTCGCATCAGCCAGAACATGCTGTATTTCTTCTCCAGCCAGCACCCCAGTTGAACCACGCCGGCGACCGCAATGCCGACCAGCATGGCTGCACCCCAGACCCCGAAAAGACCGGCTCCCGCATAAAAGATGAGTACTGCAAGAAGAGGCGCACCCAACAATACGGCCCACAAAAGCACAAAGGGCGCAAACAGGGCGACTACGGGCGGCCAAGCCAGTTTCAGCATGCGCCAAAGGGCGCCATGCCAAAGGTTCAGACCGGTGGTGGACACGATGTCCCAAAGAAGCCGCAACTGATTGCGTGGCCAGTGCTCCCGCACGATGTCATCCCAGCGCAAAAACTCGTAATGCGTCTGCACAGCGCCCTCGGGCGTTTGTGCCGTTATTTCCCAGAAGTCATTGCCCTGTGCAGTTTTCTGGCGCCTTCCCACTTCAAACTGCAGTCCGCTCACACGCGCCTGCCGGGCGGCCTGATCGCAGTACAGGGCGTGATAGTGCGCGGCCCCTTTCGGATCGAAGCCGCTCAGGTAAAAAACGCTCCGTTTGCGCACTTGGTTGGTGGCTGAAGTTTGAGTAGTCGTCGCGGGTGGCATAGGGTCAGAAGATGGTTTGCTTCTCAAGGCCTTTTTCCAGAATCAAATCGAGCACAGGCTGTTCGCGCTTGTTGGCACGTCGACAGTGGTCCTTCTGAAAACAGTCCGTCAACCAGATGACCACGCGCGCCCAGCGGCGATGCCGGACACGCCAGGCGTGGGACGACACCGACTCCCAGGCATAGCCATCAAACACAGTTGCATTCACGAAATGGTCCAGCGCCCTTACCCCGGCACGGCCGCGCCCGGTTTGGCCGAAAAAACCGACCCACAGCAAGACCAGATACCCCAGCACCGCCAATGGCACAACCACCGTCATCAGCACAAAACCAATCAAGCGCTCTTTCACGATATGGCTCCCACAGGAGGCTGAGCCTGGCGCCGATGCAGCGTCAGCCGCACCCCATTGGCCGGACGAATGGTGAGCCGCCCCACCGGGTGTGGCACATGCCCTGGCACTACTTGCACTCGATAGCGGCGCACCACGCTGGACAAAATCAGCACCGCCTCCTGCACGGCGAATGCCGCACCCATGCAAACCCTTGGCCCCATGCCAAAAGGCAAATAGGCCTGTTGCAAAGACTCACGCGACTGATCGTCCCGGTAGCGGTCCGGGTCGAAAGCGTCTGGCCGCAGCCACAAATTCCGATGCCGGTGAATCAGCCAGGGTGAAATCACCACGGAAGCGCCTTTTTCAACCGTCTTGTCCCTCATCGGGCAAGTCTTTTCCGCCTGGCGCGCAATAAAACCGACAGGCGGGAAAAGCCGTAGCGTTTCGCGAAACACGTTGCGGGTCAATTCAAGGTTTTTCAAATCCGGCGCGTCGGCAGTGTGATCGACCGGAAGCAATGCGGCCTCGGCCACCATGCGGTCCTGAATGCCGGGTGACTGCGCAATCAGGTACAGAGCCCAGGTCAGCGCGCTGGCTGATGTCTCATGCCCTGCCAGAAAAAGCATGGCCACCTGATCGACCAGTTCGTCAAACGTGAAAGGTGCACCGCCCGCCGAATCGCGGGCGCAAAGAAAGGCCCCCAGAATGTCGGCCTGTGGCGAATCCTGGCCTGCGCGATGGGCGTCATACCGGGGCCGCACCAGTTTTTCCAGCAAGCCGCGAATCTCCGCTGCGGCACGGCGGCTGCGCCACACATCCCACGGCAACACCAGCCAGCGCAAACCGTAAATCGAGGGCAGCAGCAGCCTCGGTGCGATGGACTGAAAACGCGCAAAGGCCGAAAAAACGCGGTGCGCATCAGCACCTTCGAGAGGCACAGAAAAGAGGGTCCGGAAAATGATGTCTGCGGTGACATGCGTCATCTCTTTTTCTACATCGTGTTCAGCCCCGTCAGGCAAGGTGCCAAGACGCGCCAGCATGGCCTGCGCAGCGGCACACATCGCGGGGAAGGCCACACTGATGCGCGCCTGCGCAAAAGCAGGCTCCATCATGGCGCGCTGGCGCACCCATAAGGCGCCGTTGGTCGTGAAAATGCTGTCACCCAGCAACGGCCTCAACGCAGCACCCAACAACTCACTCTTTGGAAAATCTGCGGGCTGTTCGGCCAGCACCCGCCTGACCCAAGCGGGTTCATTCACCATGTATAAATCCAGCCCAGGTAAATGCACCTCGCCCATTTGCATCGAATAACTGCGCTCATACAGACCGTCCAGCCAAGACCGGCGGGCGCTGAAAAACATCAAAAAACGAGACGCCTTGTTTTTTCGGGGTTGCGGGTAGGCAGGGCAAAAATGGCTCATGGGCACGCAATTATCTGTCGGCGAAACGGTCTCCCAGCGTTTGCGCGCCTGCCGTGACCGCAAAGTAGTCATAGTCTGTTGGCGAGTCTCCTGCCATCAGGTATTGCAAATGCAGGCGTCTCTTGTTTCGTCGGATCGCTGCATAAACTGCAGGTGCGAACATGGTGTGGAAACGCGGTGAGCGCAATTGGACCTTATGGCCCGCGCTCTTCGGCAATTCCACCTCGCAAGCCGCCACTGGATCCACCAGCGCAAAACTTCCCCAATCGGTGGGTGATGAAAAATCAAACCAGGTCAGACATTTGGTTTGGGCCAGCACGCCAAGCTCTTCGCGGAAAACTGAAGCCTGCGGCAACAGACCCAACATGGGAATGCAATGCCCCAGGGTCAGGAGCGAAAGAACCGGATAGGTGGCCCCGGTCCCGCCGCCTTCAAGCCTCTTGAGAGCCCGGGCCATGGCACTCACCGCCAGTATGCTGCCCACGCTGAACCCGACCACCAAAATTTCGTCAGCTTCCTTGGCCCGCATCTTGTTGGCAATGCGCAATCCAAGAGCGTCCAGCCGCGCTTCAAGTCCAGGCGTTTGGCCCTGTGCCAGCTTGCCTGTAAAGCTGAAAATGCGAACTAGCCAAGTGGTATTCAGCCTGCTTTCAATGTAACGGGTGCCCCAAAGCACCAGCCCAAATGGCAGCAGGAACGCCACAAAGGCAAGCGGCCCAGCTGTTTCATGGCCATGCAAGCCTAGTGCCGCCCACAAGCCCAGGCCGATACCGACAACAAGGCCACTGCCCAACACCATGATTGGATAAGCTGCACCGATCAGGGCCTTGCGTGACAGCTTCCAGATGGCCGGAACCACACCACTGGCCAACATCAGCCAGTAGGCAAAAACCATGTCCAGCAGCAGCCGCAAAGTGCTGCGCGGCCAATGCCGCCGCACAATATCGTCCCAGCGGGCAAACTCGTACGTCGTCTCGCAATGTCGGGCTTCTGGAGATACCGCCTCAATCGTCCAACTGCTGTTTCCGTTGGCGCCATCGGCCATGGGCCGCCTCGGACCCACCTGCATGCTCATGCCATTCACAGCGGACTGTTGGCTTGCCTGCGCCCGGTACAGCGCGTGATAGTGCGATGCCCCTTTGGGATCAAAACCGCTAATGAAAAATACGTGCCTGCGGCGAACAGCTTGACTTGGCTGCGTCATTGTGCGGCCTCCAGCACATCGCAGATGGTCTCCAGTGCGCTGACGTGGGTGAGCTTTTCCGCGGCTTCACGGCAAGCCTGGGCCACGCCGGCGCTCCCCAGCAGCTTGCGCAAAAGCGGCGTCATGCTGTCAAACTGGCGGTCTTGTCGCGGCACACTGGCGCCCGTACCCAGAAAGGCCAAGCGCATGGCATTGTCGAACTGGTCGAAACCCATTGGCGTCAGCAATTGCGGTATCGCCGCCCGCAGGGCTTGAGCGCAACTGCCAATGCCGCCGTGGTGCACCAGCGCGGCAGCACACGGCAGCAGCCGGCCAAACGGGGCGTACGTACAGTGGTGAACAAACGATGGCAAGCCGGCTGGCATCTGGCTGGCATCCGGCGTCAGCAACACACCGCGCCGCCCCAACTCAGCACAGCTACGAACAGCAGCCCTGAAAAATCCATGCCCATGCGCCATGGCCGAACCCGGGGTGAAAACGATGGGCGGCTCGCCAGCGTCCAAAAAATCGGCCAATGCCTCCTCAAGGCCCTGGGCCATATCGCCGTCGTACAGGGGAAAACCGGCCTGCCTGACCTGCGCCGGCCAATCACCGGGAGCCGCCGCAAACCACGCCGGGAACAAAGCCACACCAGCTTGAGGTGAGTGAATCCATTGGCCAAACACGCTCTGAGTCAGGGGTGGCAGGCCAAGTTTTTCCCGCATCGGCGGCAAGTCAGCGGCCACCATGGGGTCAAGCTTCCACCGGTCAAGGGCGCGCCATGCAGCCGTGCGCGCAGCCCGTGGAACCCAGCGCGGCACTCGCCAATGCGCCATGGTCAGCGGATTCTCGCAAGACCGCAGCATGGTGGACGCCGTGTAGGCAGTCACCAATGGAATATTCAATTTTTCATGGGCCAGCCGAGCACCCAGCATCAATGGAGTGGCCAGCACCACGCAAGGGCCGCCTGCGGCATGGTTCGCAATGCGCTGGTAAACCGGCTCAATCGCGTAGCGCGCCATGCGCCGCCAGAACACGCCAAAACCGTCAATCGGGTGCCATAGCTTGGGGCTCTTGAAGGCATCGGCATAGTGGTCTGAAGTACCTACCGGGTGAAATGCCAACCCGGCCTGTTGAACCATATCGCCAAACCTTGGGTTTGTCAGAACCTCAACCTCATGCCCGCGCGCCTGGGCAGCGCGTCCAATCGCCAGAAAGGGGTGTATGTCACCGGCACTGCCCAATGTCGGCAACAGCAATTTCATGGTGCGTCTTGCTGCCCCAAGGCACGTTTCAAAGGGTCGGCTCCAGTCAGGTCAAATTGACCATCTCTGTGGGGGGCAGAGGCGCCGTGATCAGCCCACAACACGCCGCTCTGGTAGGAAACGCCAGGCAATCGTTTGTAAAAACTGCCCTGGTGTTGTGTGTGGGAAACCAGGTAGTTCCGGAACGCGTGATACAGCGCATTGTTGGGGATGGCAAGGTGGGCATGGACCCAGAAATCGTCCAGAGACCCTTGAAAGGTCAAGCCCTGAATGTCAAAAATGGATTCCCCACACATCTTTACCGGGACTCCCTCCCCAACGGCGCTCAATCCAACGGTGCTGTTCACCACGACAACCCCAAGGGCGTGCTTCAACAACGTCGGCAAATGCTGATCGTGGATGTAGTAGCACCGTTCGCTCACCTGGTACTGCCTGGCCATACGCTTGATCAGCCCGGTGTAGTCGGAATACCCGCGGTCCAGCGGATGGTGCTTGATCGCCAGCTGGCAATTTTCAGGCGCATGCCGGGAAAACGAGCCTATCACATGCTCAACGAATTGCTCTACCGATTCGAAGTCCGAATGAACCGACATTTGGGCATCACCTTGGGTTTGAAGGGACACCAGAAAAAAACCGCCCGGCTTGTCTGCCACCAGTTTGGCCATGACCTGCCGTTCCGATATTCGGTAGAAATATTTGCGCCAAAACGACAGCAACCAGGACGGCCCGTCGCTGATGCCCAGCCGCCGGTGATGCCGGTAGTGCCTGAACCTGAAACGCCCCAAGGTGGCCGCCGCAAAATACAGCATCCCCCATTTGGCCGCGTGCCCATAGGTGCTGCCCAAAGGCCCAGCAGTGGAAATCTGCCGGACAGGCTGAGTCAGGTAAAACCGCGGATCACTCGGCAATGAGGAATTGTTGTTCACGCCGTCGCGCTCAAGCGTGATGTAGTCGGGCCGCAAATAACCCTCTTCGAACACCCCGACGCGGACACCGCGCTGCTGAATCACGGCCAGGGCGGCAACATGCAATGGGCGGCAGTCGCCAAACAGAAAAACGGTGTCAATGTTCAGCCGCACCAGCAGGTCATCAAAATAGGCAGGCCATGCCGCCAAATCGGCAGTGAAATCAAAGACGCGGGAGAAGGCTGCGCCTTTTGAGAATAACCAGTCACCACCGTTGAAATTCACTTTGAACACCACGGCCCCTGCGAGTGCCAGGTCGGTTGCAAAACGTGCAAAGAATGGCCCCACGGGCCCCTGCAACATGAGCACCCGCCCGCCCTTGAATTCATTCAAACCATTGCTGATCACTTCGACACCCCCTAAAACACAGCTGCTCTCAAGCGCACGTCGATATTTTTATTCGTGCGGAATTCCTGCCACCGCTCAAACCTCAAAATCTCTCAGGGTTTTCTGATCAGTGGCCTGAGCATTTTGCGCCAAAAAGCCACGCTGCTGCTTGAGCGGGCTCTCCATAGGAGCAACTCCTCCAAAACCTGCTCAGCCTGACACACCTGGCCCGTCACACGGCTGACATAAATTGAATACTCAAGCAAAACGCCTGCCACCAACTCGTCAATATCGAGCTTTTTGGTTCTCCGGGGCATCGCCAAGGCGTCCTGCGTCAGCCCCCACCCGGCGTAGAACGGCAAACCGTGGCACACGACCTGCTTGCCCCGCAACAAGGCCTCAAAGCCAGCCAACGAGGTCAAAACATGCACGGCATCTACCGCCTCAAGCAGGGGCCCCATGGGCGCGTCGACCACGATTTCGTCACACCACTGCGCGGCAAGATTCTCTTGCTCTCCTTGGCCCCGCAGTCCAGCTACTACGTCGGGATGCGGCTTGTAAACCAGCCACGCATCCGGGTTCGCCTGGCGCGCGGCTTGGAGCAGCGCCAAGTTGGTGCGTATTCCGGGTGCGCCGCAGCGCAGGGACGCGTCTGTCTCGACCTGACCGGGTGCCAGCGCCACTGGCCTGCCACCGGCCTCTGCCGGTCGGCGCCAGCGCCCCGAACCCACGTTGTACTTGGTCAATCCGGTAGACGCGAGCTTTTGCCGCAAAGCACCTGCCCTTTGCAAGGTGGTTGCATCAAAAACCCTGGTTTGCAAAATATGTTCCAGATCGCTGGGCACGGAGGCATCGTAATAAATGCCACGGCTATCGATTACCCATGACATGGGGCGCACCCAATCGGCACCCAGCCCTACCGAGCGCAAGAAGCCATCCTCCACGAACAGCCTGTTGAACGGCAAGGAAATTGAACGATCACCAAATGGCCCGCTAGCCCAGACCGCGACCGTGGTGCCGTCGGGTATCTGCGAAGCGCGGCTGGCAAACCTGATTTCGCGCGGCCCAAAAAACTGGCGCAGCAGAGACCGCTTGCGCCAGGAAAAACCCAGCGCATAAACCAGCGGTGGCGGCGGCTCAGGCACGGCGCACCTCGCTTTGCGCCAATTCAGCCAGCCATGCGTCCACCTGCGCGAAATGCCCGGTCCAGGTGGGCGCCACATAGGCGGCCATACGCGCCATTTGGGCAGTTCTGCGCGCGCTGCCTGGCAAGGCGTAATCGGCAATGGCCGTAGCCCACAGCGCCTCGCCCAAGTCAGTCCCGCCCAAGCTCAAATATTCGGGAATAGGTCCGGCAAATTCCCTGAAAACCGGCAAGTCGCTGGCAATCACCGGCACGCCATGCGCCAGTGCCTCCGCCACCGGCATACCAAAACCTTCAGTGAAAGAAGGGAACAGCAGCGCCTGTGCGTGCTGAAGGTAGTTCACCAATTGGGCATCGGAACAGGCGTCCACCTCGGTCACCAGGCGTTTCAGCACGCCAGAAGCTTCCAGCATGTCGGTCACTTCGCCATAGTCCCAGCCCCTTTGTCCGATGATGATGAGGCGCGGTGCAGATTTGCCCCATTGCGCTGCCAGCATTTGCCACACACGCAGAATCATCACGTGGTTCTTGCGCGGCTCGATGGTGCTGACAAACACAAAATAGGCTTGCGCCACGGGCCGGGCAGATGGCACCGCGCGGGGCAAGTCCGGTGCCAACAATGCCCCCATAGTCGGAGGCAAAGTCCATCGCTGATCATGGCAAAGGTATTCCAGCGCCTTCAGCGTGGCTTGTGAATTGCAGACAATGCCGCTCGCCACCCTCACCGCATTGCGCAGGCGGGCCAGGTGCTTGGCCTGTTCACCCGCACGACAAAACTGCGGGTGCGTGATGGGGATCAGGTCATGCACCATGAAGATGGGCCGGACTTGCTGCTGCTGCAACATGGCGACGTAGGCATCCGACTCCAACCCGCTGTGCCCCGTGTTGAACAGAAAGCTGCCCGCCACCCGCTGTGCCAGGCAGCCTGTGACCAGCCCTTTGTAAATTGTTGGCAAGGGGCCGCCATTGGCGCCGAGCGCCAGCAGCCAGTCAAACAGTGCAGAGGATTCGGCATGACGAAAAACGAACTTGCCGCCCTTGTACCTCAACACAGCCCTGGCGTTCGGGCTGTAGTGCCGGATGTAGGCCAGGCTCACCCTGTCAACCCCCGTGGGCAATCGCCCCGCCCTGAAGCGGTGCACCAGGCGCGTCACGTCGATCAAAATGCCAGTCATGGGCCAGGCCCGTCAACGGGTGACGTTGATCACTCCCAAAACAGGTGCGGCGATCGAGGTGACGATGTTCAGGAATTTTTGCAGCTCAGCCGCAGGCGCGTTCGACACATACAAGACATCGCGGTTGTTCACCGGGAAACTCTGGGCCACAAAAAAGCTGGCCGGGTCTTTGAGGTCGATCTGGTAGATCACCGGCACCTTGCCGTCCGGCGTGGTGACCACTTTGCCGGGCCAGTCGAGCGCGTTGGCGTCTTCAAGGCGGAAAATAAACACCCCGCGCGCATCGGCCCGCACATCTTGCAGGCCGCCGGCGCGGGCCAGCGCCTGGGTAAGTGAAATGCCCTGTGCTTCAAAACTCAACTCTTCATTTTTGCCGGTGGCGCCCAACACCGTAAAACTCAATGGCTGGTGCAGCGCTGTCACCACGTCCCCGGCCTGCAAGACGATGTTCTGTTTGGGGTCACGAATGATCAAATCCAGTGGCAGGGCCTGCACCTGGCTGCCCCGCGTGATTTGCAGCGTCATCTTGTTTACGGGCTGGCGCACGCCACCGGCGGCGGCCAGTGCGTCCAGCAAACGCTCGCCCCGTGCCGTCAGCGGCATGCGGGTGCTGGCCGTCACCTCGCCCACCACCGTCACGTTGCTGGACACGTTGCGGATCACCCGCACCAGCACCTGCGGCTGGTTGGCCTTGCCCTGCAGGCGGCGCACCACCTCGGCCTCGATCTGCTGCGGCGTGCGTCCGGCTGCGGGCACCTGCCCAGCAAACGGCATGTTGACCGCGCCATCGCTGTTGACCATCTGCTCAGGGAAACTCGTCACCCGCGTGGTGGACGGCCCCGCGCGCGCGTCCAGCACGGCGCTGCCAAACAGCATGGCCGGCGGCGCCTCCCAGACCGACACCTCGACCACGTCGCCGGCACCCACCACAAACCCCGCCTGTGGCACGGCCCCAAACGAATCAGAGAACAAACCCTGTTTGCGCCCACTCAACAGCTTGCGGGCAATGGTGTCGTTGACTTCAATGAGCTGTATGCCGTCAAGCCGCTGCGGGTCGCGGTCTTTGTGCAATTCGGCCACCTGCACAAGGCTGGGGCCGGACGATGGCAGCCATGGCGGGTTGCTGGAACAGCCTGCCAGCGTCAGCGCCAGAGTGGTCATCATGGCGAACCCTGCCAAGGCCAAACGTTGACGATGGCTCCTCCCTTTGAACATAAAACAGGTCACATCAATCACTTGGATTTGCCGCTGGCGCCGGTAGGGCCGCCCGCCGCAGTGGCAGCAGGTTTCTTGGCAACCGCATCCGTAGCGGGCTTTGGGTCCTCAAGAAAATAATGAATCACCCCGAAAAAATCATCGGGATTGAATTTGACGTTGGTTTCTTTCAGCAACACCAAACTGCTTGAAGCAATGAACAGGGCGCCGGTCAACATGAATGCCGGGCCCGTGAGGATATTGACCGCGCCCAACACTGCCGGCACCAGGGCAAACGCAAACGAGGCGCCCATTGAAAAATTCAGCCCCCGCAGCGAAAAGTACATCACGATTCCCAGCACCAGCGCCTTGCTGATTCTGAAAAAAAGTCCCAAAGCCTCATCCATTTTTATGCACCCACCCTCTTGACACGTAGCTTGCGATTATTGCTCATGGCCTGGCCGCCCAACGCGCGGCCAGCTCGTCTGCCAGCGATTCGGCGCTAGCGCTGGCGGTGCATAAATGAACATCGGGCGCCAAAGGGGCTTCGTAGGGGCTGTCAATCCCCGTGAAATCTTTCAGCTCGCCACGCCGGGCCTTGGCATACAGGCCCTTGGGGTCGCGTTTTTCGCATTCTGCCAGCGGAGCATCTACAAACACCTCCAGAAACTCATCTGCCGCAAACAGGCCACGCGCCGTTTGCCGCTCGGCCCGGTAAGGCGAAATAAACGCCACCAGCACGAGCAGGCCAGCGTCCACCATCAGCTTGGCAACTTCGCCCACACGGCGAATGTTTTCAACCCGGTCGGCCTCGAGAAAGCCCAGATCGCGGCTAAGCCCATGGCGCACGTTGTCGCCATCCAGCAAATAAGTGTGAAGTCCCTTTGCAAACAGCCGCTGTTCGAGCAAATTGGCAATCGTGGTTTTGCCGGAGCCGGACAGCCCGGTGAACCAGACGCACAAGGGCTTTTGATGCTTGATGGCAGAGCGCGCGGCCTTGTCCAAGGCCAAGGTCTGCCAGGGGTTGTTGGCGATGCCTGCCACGGCTTGCGATGGCGGGGCGGGGGTAGTGGAAGCTGCAGATATTGGGAGATTCATTGGGCTATCGCCTTGTAGACAAATTAAAAACCAGTTCGGTGCTATGCCCGAAGCGCAAGCAGCTATAGATCCGCCTGCGCAAACCCGCTACGTTTTATTCTGGCGAATGCCATGGTATTCATCATGGAAGCTTCTTGGCCCCGAAAACAGTACGATAGCCTCAATTCCGACCCCCACCAATATCGCCGTGTATTGATGAAAAAATAAGCGCAAGCATTGTTGACGGTCTGTGACGGCCTGACGTCTCCCGGCGAAAAGGGCAGACGCCGCACACCCATCTTATTTGCGCGCCCCGATTGCCAGCCTGACTCCGCGCGGGTTCATCTGGTTTTAAGGCACAGACAAGATCAATCTTGCGGGCGTTGGCTACACGAGTTGTGGGCAGGTGGTGAACAGCCTGCATGAAAATGCGGACACTGCGGCTATTGGCTTGGGGTCGGGGGGTTTTGTATTTGTCTGATGTTTTGGTTACAGTGCGTTTTTCAAAGCTACATTTATGGCAACCGTCGGCGACATCACCACCTTGCAGCAGTCCAACGTCGTAGCGGTGGACTCGCTGCTGTACATCGGGTCTGGCTGGAACTATCTGACCTCGCCACTTGCAGCGAACACGCTGACGTACACCTTCAATACCACTGGCATTCCGAGCCAGGGCTCTGGTTCAACTGCCTTCAATGCCAGCCAACAGGCAGCGGTGGCGGCCATCCTCGCCCACGTGACAGCAGTCACCGGCATCAACTTTGTTGCCGCACCTACGGTTGGCCAGGCAGACTTGCATTTCAGCAATTGCGACTTGGCGGGTGCAACGGTGGCCGGATTGTGCCAAACCTCGCGGAGCTATTCATTCAGCGGTTCGGGCAACAGCGCGACCGTGATTTCTTATACAGCCGAGGCCTACGTGTATCTGGACAACGCGGAGTTCGCGGGCGTCAATTCGAGTCTCTCAGCGGGCGGCAATGGGTACGAGGTTTTGTTGCATGAGATTGGCCATGCACTGGGTTTACAACACCCATTTGATGGGCCAACCGTCTTGCCAGGCGCTCAGGACAACACTGACAACACGGTCATGTCATACACGCACGCAGGTGCTTACAAAGCGACTTTTCAGCCCTACGACCTGTTGGCTTTGCAGTGGATTTACGGCCTTGACGGTCTGGGCGGAAATTATGGATTCAACTCGATCCATGGTTCCGACATCACGGCCCCGTCGGTCATCACTTTCAACCCAGCGGACGAGGCCAGCGGCTTCACCATTGCAGGCAACATCGTGTTGACCTTCAGCGAGGCCATTGCCAGGGGCACCGGAAACATTGTGCTCAAGACTACAGCGGGCGCCATCGTCGAGAGTTTCAACGCGGCGGCTGACACCACGCATTTGACGCTTTCAGGCAGCATCCTCACCATCAATCCCACGGCCAACCTGGGCTATGGCACAGGGTACACCGTGGAATTTTCCAATGCCAACATTGCCGACCTCGCCGGCAACCACTATGTCGGCACCTCCAGCTACAACTTCACCACGGTGGCGGGGGAGACCTACCTTGGCACCGCCGGCAACGATGTGTTGACATCCAGCGCTGGCAACGACTCGCTGCGCGGCGGCCTGGGCGACGACACCTATATGGTGGATTCGCAGGGTGACGTTGTCTTTGAGAACACAGGCGAAGGCTTGGACACCGTCATCACCTCCGCCAGCTTCTACCTGTACAACAACATCGAGAACCTGACCCTGGCCAGCGGCGCAGGCAACATCTTTGGATCAGCCAATGCCCTGGACAACATCGTCACCGGCAACGAAGGCAACAACCTGCTGCTGGGCTGGGATGGCAATGACACCATCCTTGGCAATGCCGGTGCGGATGCCCTTTACGGGGTCGAGGGCAATGATTCTTTGCTCGGTGGTGCCGGGGTGGACACCCTGGCGGGCGGCAATGGCGCCGATGCTTTGGACGGTGGTGCCGAGTCTGATGCCCTCTACGGTGAAGACGGCAATGATGTTCTGTACGGCGGCACCGGTTTTGCCACCGATATTTTGACTGGTGGCAATGGCAACGACACGCTGGATGGCTCCGCCTCTGTAGCCAGTGGCCAAACCCGCAATCAGGGTGATTACGATTTGATGGATGGCGGTGCAGGAGATGACACCTACTTTGTGGACACCCCGGCAGACCTCACCTTTGAAGCGGTGGCGGGTGGCACGGATACCGTGATTGCAGACATCACCGGTGCCGGTTATTACCTCTACGCCAATGTGGAGAACCTCACGCTCACGGGCAATACGCCTTTTGGTGTGGGCAATGAGCTGGACAACATCCTGACCGGCAGCAGCCTGTCCAATTGGCTATTGGGGGGTGCAGGCAATGACACGATCAATGGCAAGGGCGGCAATGATGTGTTGTTTGGCCAGGGTGGGGCAGACACCTTTGTCTTTGAGCATGGCACTGGCGGTGACCTGATTGGCGACTTCCAGGCGGGCACGGACAAGATCAACTTGGCTGGCATCGGGTACACCAGTTACGCCCAGGTGCAAAACGCCATGCATGAGAACGCGGGCAGCACGGCCATTGACCTGGGCCAGGGGGACTTTGTGGTGCTCAGTGGCGTGGCCGTGAATACGCTTGGGGCGCAAGACTTTATCTTGGCTTAGCCTCGGGACCTCCAGTCCTCGCCAGTTATTCGTAGTTAGCTACTATAAAAATAGCAAATTGACTGCAACAACGCCCAATGCCCGCTTTGGGCTGCCAATGGGGGTCAAGGTCGCCGGAATGGGCTTATCCGCGCTCTCTTGGCCGGCGCGGACTGAAACCGGGCGGGGTCAAATGTGGTGCGCTGAGCCAGTAGCGCTGCACCGTCGATGCGCTCGGACAAGCTTTCAATGTCGCGTGCCGTCACGCCGACCTGCGCAAAATGCGCCTTCCAGGCGTTCACGACGCCGATCACGATGGCGACTTCGGCTGCTGCCTGCGCAGGCAGCAAGCCAAAGGCCTCGCACTGCGACATCGCGTTGTCAAGCGTCGAGTCCCGGCCATCAGCGCCGCAGATGAACTCTTGGTACCCCTGGCCCGAGTTTGTTGGCAAGACGTCGTAGGCCGGCGCCAACTTCAGGCGGCCATTCTCAAACGGATTCACAACCAGCAGGGAATGGTTCTTCTCGTGGTCATCGGTGTTGTCAATCAGGATGTTGAAGACCATCCGGCGAAAGAGCTCACGCGCGTCGCGCTGGTGGGTGTCGCCGTGGGTGACGCCGACCCGGCGCAGAATGCGGGCCAGTTCGGGGTACCCCATCTCGGGTTCCTGGCCCGACGGGGTGGCCGCCCGAATGGCAGTGCCGGCTGAGATGCTGTGGATTCGCCGCCCCCGTTCGCGATCAAAGCGGCGAATGGCGACCGCGTTGAACCCGGCGAGGCGGATGAGCTGCGTCCTGGCCACTGTGATGCCTGCGCGTTCGGCCAGCGTCATCGTCGCGTGCTCAATGAGGGGCGTGTCAACGGGCTCGTTGTTGAAGAACTTTATAACCCACTGCTCGCCGTCGATAGCGATGAGCGCCTTCGGCTTCGCACCACCCAGCGGGCTGCCGCCGCCGGCAATCATCCTGGCTTCCAGAACAGTGAGGGCCTGCGACGCTTCAATCTTGGCCGCCACCTCGCTGAGCTGCTGCGCATCCGCCAATCGGGGCAGCGGGCCCGCTGTCCGTGGACTGTATTTGCCTGCCGATGTGGAAACACCGAGCGCGCCAAACCGGTCGTCGCCGGCGTAATACAGGTACTCCATCAAGGAAAGGCGCTTGGGCTTGTCCACGAATCGGATGACCTTCTCGCCCCAACGGTCTGGCCGGGCGTCGTCGACCGCGCCTGCCGCGCGCTGCGCATCGGATGACAGGCGGCCCGGCGGCAAAAATTCGTTGTCGACGAGCGGGAGGTCCTCGCTCAACGCGAACCCGGTGGCCAACCACGCCTTGCCGTAATGCAGCGAGACACCTTTGCCCGCAGAGACCAGCCTGAGCGCACCCACATAACGCGGTGTGGCCGGGTCATCCAGGCACCAGAGGTACAAGTCGTCCAGGCGCATCTCAGCCCTTGGCCCGGTTTGCGCTGATGCGCGCTTCTGCGGACGCCCTGGCACGCGCGCGCCCCAATTCAATGGCCTCACGGACACCCATCTCAATCGCGCCTTGGTCGTGTTCAGGCGCTGCAATGTTCCCCAGTTCCCCATCGCGTTTGATGAGCCAGAGCGCGGTGGCGACGATGCCGATGCCCACAGCCGGGTCACCTGCTTCAAGCCGCTGCAGGGTGGGTACTGACACGCCCATGCGCTGCGCCCAGGTCTTCAATGACTCTTTGCGGCGCAATCGAGCCACAGCCAGGTCGGCGCCAAGTTTCCCGAGGGCGGCGATGGTGGCCGGCGGAAGTTGTAGAAGGGCGCGGGCGGTCTTTGGCATGCATATAGATTATAACGAAATGGCAATTTTTGTAAATATCTATATTTATTTTATTCCCCATGAAGACAGGCAGTGAGCTGCCCGCATGTGCATAGATCACCTGTCAAATCGGCCTCTAATCCCCGTCAAATGGACTTTAATTGCAACCCACTGCCGCCGCGTACCGCCGCAAGGTCTTGATATTGGGCGAACTGCCACTTGCCTCCAGCCGCGCCACAACCGACTGCCGGGTTTGCATCCTTTGCGCCAACTCCGCCTGGCTAATGCCCGCCCGGGCACGCGCCTTGATCAGCGTTTGAGCCAAGGCAAACTCAGGCTCCAGCGCTTCATACGCCTTTGCGAAATCAGCATCTTTAAGCCACTGGGTTTTGAGGGTGGCAATTTGCGTCATGGTGATGTCCAGCAAAATCAAAGGTTACGGGCAAGAAGTTCTTGATATCGGCTCTTGGCGACGCGCAGGGCTTTGGGCGGTGTTTTAGGTGTTTTCTTGACAAAGACATGAAGTGTTGATTAGTTGATCTTTGAGACTCATTTACTCTCGAGATAAAATTAACTCGCAAGTTAATTTTATGGCTGTTTAGTTCAAATCCCCAGAATAATACGTGAAACTTGCCGTTAGGTCACGTTGAGTATCATTATTTAGCTATAATATTTATAGCATTTTATCATCTTTCTCTAATGTCCACACCCCTTCCACCTCAAGACGAGATGCAGCAGGCCCTGCGCAAGCTGCGCAATGCCTTCATCACCGTCGCCATCTTCAGCGGATTTTTAAACGTGCTGATGCTGGCGCCTTCGCTGTACATGTTGCAGGTGTACGACCGCGTGCTGGGCAGCCGCAACGAGACGACGCTGTGGGTGCTGACGCTGCTGCTGATAGGCGTGTATGTCTTCATGGGTATGCTGGAGGCCATACGCACCTGGGTGCTGGTGCGAGTCGGTGCGCGTCTGGACGCCACGCTGAACGAGCGGGTGTTCAACGCCAGTTTTGAGCGCAGCCTGGCGCAGGCGGGCAGCAATGCTGCGCAGCCCATGCACGACCTGAACACGGTGCGCCAAACCCTCACCGGCAGCGCCTTGCTGACCCTGTTTGATGCGCCGTGGATGCCGGTTTACCTGCTGGTCATCTCGCTGTTTTCGATAGAGCTGGGCGTGTTTGCATTGGTTGGCGGCTTGATTTTGGGCGCACTGGCGGTGGTCAACGAGAAAATTTCCAAACCCAAACTGGACGAAGCGCAAAAGTACAACGCCCAATCACAGCTAGCGCTGGCCAACCATTTGCGCAACGCCGAGGTGATTGAAGCCATGGGCATGTTGCCCGGCATCCGCCAGCGCTGGCACGGCCTGCACCAGAAGCAGATCCAGCTGCAGGCGGCGGCCAGCGACCAGGCCGCGGTGATGGGGGGCCTGACCAAGTTTGTGCGCATCACCATGCAGTCCCTGTCGCTGGGTTTTGGCGCCTTGCTGGTGCTCGATGGCCGCATGTCGCCGGGCAGCATGATTGCGGCCTCGGTGCTGGTAAGCCGCGCCCTGGCCCCGGTTGAAATGCTGGTGGGCAACTGGAAGCAGATCATCACCGGCCGCGCGGCTTACGCCCGGCTCAAGGAACTGTTGAAGGCCCACCCGGCACGGCAATACGGCATGGCCTTGCCGGTGCCCACCGGCGCCATCCGTTTTGAAGGGGTCTCCACCGCAGCGCCGGGCAGCAAGCAGGCCATTTTGAAGAACCTGGGCTTTGCCATTGCAGCGGGTGAATGTGTGGCCGTGATTGGCCCCAGCGGCTCCGGCAAGTCCACACTGGCGCGCCTGATGGTGGGCGTGTGGCCGGCCATGGCGGGCACCGTGCGGCTGGATGGCGCCGACCTCTACCGATGGAGCAAGGACGAGTTGGGCCCGCACCTGGGTTACCTGCCGCAAGACATCGAGCTGTTTGACGGCACGGTGGCCGAGAACATTGCACGGTTTGGCGAAGTCGATTCTGAACAGGTCATCCAGGCGGCGCAACGGGCAGGCATGCACGAGATCATCTTGCGTTTGCCCAATGGTTATGACACGCCATTGGGTGTGGGCGGCAGCGCGCTCTCGGGCGGCCAGCGGCAGCGCATCGGCATTGCGAGGGCGCTGTATGGCGACCCGGTGCTGGTGGTGCTGGACGAGCCCAACTCCAACCTGGACGAACAGGGCGAACGCGCCTTGTCAGAGACGATTCGCGACCTCAACAGCCGTGGCAAAACCACGGTGCTGGTCACGCACCGCATGTCCGCCCTCAGCCACGTGAAGAAAATTCTGGTGCTGGGCGATGGCGCGCTGAAGGCCTATGGCCCGCGCGACGAAGTCATGGCCGCCATGCAGGGCAAACCCGCGCCTCCCGCGCCGGGGCCTGTGCCGCCTCAATCGCCACCGCCCCAGCGCCCATTGGGGATCACCCGTGTCTAGAGTCTCCACCGTGCCAAACAAGTTGGAAGTCGACCTGAACGATGCCCGCCCGCGCCGCTGGGGTTGGTGGCTGCTGGCCATCGGCTTTGGCGGATTCATCGCCTGGGCGCTGCTGGCGCCGCTGGACGCGGGCGTGTCGGCGCCGGGCTCGGTCGTCGTCACAGGCAACCGCAAGGCTGTGCAATCACTCGCGGCCGGCAAAATTGCCGAGCTGCTGGCCAAAGACGGTGACAACGTCAAGGCAGGCCAACTGCTGGTGCGGCTGGACAGCACACAAAGCCGCTCCCAGCTTGACATCACCAGAGGCCAGTGGCTCACCAGTTTGGCGACCGAGGCGCGCCTGCTGGCAGAACGCGCTGGCAAACCGGCACCTGATTTTTCGGCCATTCCATTGGCCGCCCAGACTGACCCGCGTGCCACGGCTGCGATCGCCAGCCAAACCCAGTTGCTTGCGGCACGCCGCCAGGCCCTGGCGCAGGAATTCGCCGCCATGCAGGAGAACATGCGCGGGCTGGAGTTTCAAATTCAAGGCACCGACGAATCGCGCCGCGCCAAGGAAGACCAGCTGAATCTCCTCGATGAGCTGATCAAAAACCAACGCAGCCTCGTCGATGAGGGATTTCTGCCACGCAACCGCCTGCTGGAGCAGCAGCGCGCCGCTGCCAGCATGGCCGGGGGCATTGCGGAAGACATCGGGGCGGCGGGCCGCAGCCGACAGGCCGTTGCCGAGGTGCGGGCCCGCATGATCAGCCGCCAGCAGGACTTGCGAAAAGAAGTTGAGACCCAGCTCGTGGATGTGCAGCGCGATGCCGACGCGCAGAAAAGCCGGCTGCAGGCGCTTGAGTTTGATGTCGCCAATACCGAAATCCGCTCACCTGCTGCCGGTGTGGTGATGGGCGTGGCCGTGCACACGGTCGGCGGCGTGGTAGCCGCTGGCACACCCATGATGGAGGTCGTGCCCCAGGGTGAGGCCTTGCGCATTGAGGCGCAAATCGCGCCACACCTGATCGACAAAGTCCGGGCTGGGCTGCCCGTGGACATTTTGTTCACCGCGTTCGACCAGGCCAATACCCCACGCGTGCCGGGCAGGCTGACCCAGGTCTCAGCCGACGTGTTGATCGAGCCCAAGCAAAACCAGCCCTACTTCAAGGCGACCGTGGAGGTGTCTGCGGAGGGCATGGCACGCATGAAGCGGTATGAGATCCGCGCAGGCATGCCTGTCGAAGTGTTTGTGCGGACGGGCGAACGCAGCGCGATGAGTTACTTTTTGAAGCCGTTGCAAGACCGCATGAAGCGCGCGCTCACAGAACCATGAAGGCGTTGGGAAGTTGCCTTGGCTTATGGCTGCTGGCCGGCGCCTGCACATCGGCCGTCTGTGGCGAGCTGCAAAGGGCGTTTGAAGCCGCCCTGCAAAACGACCCTGGCTACCAGGCGGCGCGCGCCGAGCTCGCCTCCAGCCTGCAAAACCTGCCGATCGCCCGGGCGGGCCTGCGCCCTTCACTGAGCCTGAGCCTCTCAGACAACAAGGTGGAAGGCGCACGCACCATCGACAACCCGCCCTTTGCGCCAGTGTCGCAGGCCCTGGACTACCGCGCACCCACGCAAAGCCTGAACCTGCGCGCGCCCTTGTACAACCGCGAGGCGGCCAAAAAGATCGAACTGGCCCAGGCCCAGGAGGCTTACGCACTGGCGCTTCTGCGGGTGCGCCAAGCCGAGTTGGCCGACCGGCTGGCCAAGGCCTGGCTGGAAACCCTGCTCAGCGGCCATGTTTTAGCGGCTGCCCGCATCCAACTTGAGGCGGCCCAAATCCAAAACAATGTCGTGGCGCGGCGTTTGTCGCTGGGCGAAGGCACGCGGCCAGAGGTGGCCGATGCTGCGGCTGCTTTGGAAGGCGCCAAGGTTCAAGTTGTGGAAGCACAATCCGCGCGCGACCTGGCCCTGCTGACGCTGCGCCAGATCAGCGGATATGAATCCAGCCTGCCCACGGCACCCATGCCCGCCGCACCTACTTTGCCCTCGCCCCTCCTCTCGTCAGACAAGCTGCCCAGCCTTTTGGCGCAGGCCGATGAAACCAATGCGACCCTGGCTGTGCGCCGGTTTGCGGTGCAGGCCGCCCAGGCGTCGGTGGAACGTGCCCGTTCGGGCCACTACCCGAGGCTGGACTTGGTCGCCAGCCTCACCAGGGCCAACAATGAATCCCTGAGCACCCTCAACCAATCGACCAGCCAGCAATCACTTGGTTTGCAATTGAACGTGCCGCTTTACAGCGGCGGCGCAGTTTCAGCGGGCGTGGCCCAAGCCTTGGCCGACTTGGTCCGCGCTGAAAACGAGCTGGCCGCCGAGCAGCAAAACGTCGCCCGTGAGCTGACGCGTTTGTATTACCAGTCCAACACGGGCAGCGAAAAGCTGGCCGCACAACAAAAATCCTTGGACGCCGCCCAGCTCAACCTGGAGGCAGCGCAAAAAAGCCTGCCCCTGGGCTTTGGCACCCAACTGGAAGTCGCCCAGGCCCGGCGAAAACTTGCCCAGTCCACCCAAGAGCGGGTGCAAAGCGCGCAGGAGATCCTGCTGGCGCGCCTGCGCCTTGACTTGCGTACGGGCGAGGACCCCGCCGAAGCGGTCGCGCGGCTTGAAAATGCGCTCGCCGCCAGCCCGTTGGCCGCACCAGCCACCTTCATGCAACCTTGATGCTTAAAAAATACCTCTTCATCCACCAAAACTTCCCTGGCCAATTTGTCCACGTGGCCGCCGAGCTGGCGCGCCTGGGCCATGAGGTGGTGGCACTGGGCATAAAAGGGCGGCCCGTGCCGGGGGTGAAATACCTGCGCTACCTGCCCAAGGCGCCCTCCAAAGTCTCCGAGGTCGAAGCCTCGATTGACTTCGAAACCAAAATCGTGCGCGGCACCGCCTGCGCGCAGGTGATGGCCAAGCTCAAAAAAGACGGCTTCGCACCGGATGTGATCGTGGCCCACCCCGGTTGGGGTGAGTCGCTGTTTTGCAAAGACGTGTGGCCCGCTTCCCGCCTAGTCATGTTTGCCGAGTTCTTTTACCGGGCGCAAGGCGCCGACTACCACTTCGACCCGGAGTTCACCACAGACACCCTGGCGGGCCGGGTTCGCTTGCGCATCAAAAACACCGTACACCTGCATGCCCTGCACGCCGCAGACGCCATTTATTCACCCACCCAGTGGCAAAAAAGCCAGCTGCCTGCCGAATACCGGCCCAAAACCCAGGTCATTTTTGATGGCATTGACACCGACGTCGTCAAGCCCGAAGCCAACGCCTTCATCCACCTCAAGCGCGAAAACCTCAAACTCACGGTGAATGATGAAGTCATCACCTTCGTCAACCGCAATCTGGAGCCCTACCGAGGGTTTCACGTCTTCATGCGCGCCCTGCCCGCCATCTTGAAGGCCCGCCCCAATGCACACGTGCTTCTGGTGGGGCGCGACGAGGTCAGTTACGGCAGCATGCCCCAAAAAGGCAAAAACTGGCGCGAAGTCATGATGACCGAGGTGGGCAGCCAATTGCCCATGGAGCGCGTCCACTTCGTCGGTGGCTTGGAATACAAAGACTACCTGCGGGTGATGCAGATCTCAAGCTGCCATGTCTACCTGACCTACCCGTTTGTGCTCTCCTGGAGCTGCCTGGAAGCGATGAGCTGCGCCAAGGTGGTGGTGGCCAGCGCCACGCCCCCAGTCCAAGAAGTGATCGAGCATGGCAAAACCGGCCTTTTATTTGACTTTTTTGATGTGGCGGGCTTGAGCCAGCAGGTCATCCGCGTGCTGGAAAACCCTCAATCCGTGGCCCACCTCGGCCAGGCCGCACGCCAGCTCGTCATCAGCCGGTATGACCTGAAAACCCGCTGTTTGCCAGAATTGTTGAAGTTGATTGCAAATTAGAGACAATCGCGGCCATGACCATCCCATCCACGGTGCTGGCTGCAAACGGGCCCGTCGTCACGCAAATTTTGACTGGTTTTCCACACACTATTGCCATTTACGCATTTGGCAGCCAAGTGCAGGCAAGCGCAAACTCAAGCAGCGACCTGGATTTGGCAGTGTTGGTGCCAGCCTATGCCGAACCGCAAAAATTGTGGGCTTTAAGTGGCGCACTGGCCGATATTGCCGGTTGCGCAGTGGACTTGCTGGACCTGCGGGCCGCGTCCACCGTCATGCAATACCAGGTGATCACCGCCGGGCGGCTTTTATGGTCCAGCGGCGTCAGCGCAGGCCTTTTTGAAGCGTTTGTCCTGAGTGAAAAAACCGATCTGGATACCGCCCGCGCTGGCTTGCTCGAAGACATCCGTCGCGACGGGAGGGTTTATGGCTGATGACGTGCTGCTCAACAAAGCCGCAATCATTGAACGCTGCGTCGCCAGGGCCCGCGAAGAATACCAAAGCGACCCGGCAAGTTTTGCAAGCAATTTCACCCGTCAGGATGCCGCCATCCTGAACATTCAGCGCGCCTGCGAAGCCGCAATGGACATGGGCCAGCATGTGGTGCGCAAAAACCGCCTGGGCCTGCCGCAGAGCGCCCGCGATGTTTTTGACTTGCTGGCACAACACGGCCATATCTCCGCCGCCCTGGCAACTTCGCTTAAAAACATGGTCGGCTTCAGAAACATCGCCGTGCACGACTACCAAACCCTTCAATTGCCCATCACCATCAACATCATTACCGGGCATTTGGACGAATTTCTGGAATTCAGCAAAACAATGGTTCAAGGCTCAGAGTGAATAGGCGCCTGCCCTTACCCTGGCGTCGCCATCAGCTGGCATGACCTGAATGCCCGCTGTTTGCCAGCATTGCTGACGTGGGTTGGCACGCAATATTGCTATATATATTATAGCTAATTGCTCTTATAATACGTGGCCTGAAGCCGATTATTCTATAAATATTGCGGGCAAATGGGTATTTTTCCCAATAATTAACAAGCATGTTAATTATAACGTCTTTGTATCAACATCCGCCACGGATCGCACCCCCCATTTTGGGGATGCAATTTACAAATTCTCGTGGTATAAATAGTTTGGAGAATTACAACTTGATACATCGCCGCGCCGCCGGGCATCTACAGGGCCGCGATACATAGATTGGGGATATTGACATGGCAACGATCACTGGCACCACTGGCAACGACACCCTGACCGGGTTTGCGGGCAACGACACCTTCGTCATCAACGTCACGATGCTCAACGGCGTGGTCACAGCCGCCGAGGGCTTTGACACCCTGGTCAACAACGATGGCACGGGTGCCGGGTTTGACGTGCTCAACCTCAACGGGCTGTCGAGCAACAACCTCTATGGCCAGCGCGTTGGCAATGATTTGCAGCTGAATTTCCAGGCCAACAGCCAATGGGGCAGCGAAGGCCCCTCCGTCGCCGGCGTCGGCGGTGTCACGCTGAAAGATTTTTTCACGGCCAATGCTGGCAATCAGGTAGACCGCATTCAGTTCAGCGACGGCTACTTCACCGTCAATTCGGTAAGCACTTACCTGCGGCTTGACCGGTTCGATCTGGGCAACGTCCAGTTGGACTCCTTTTACGTCAGCATCTCCGGCAATGACACGATGATTGGGTCGGGCCTGAATGAGACCTTCAACCCTGGCGACGGCAACGACTCGGTAGACGGCGGCAGCGGCTTTGACGAGGTGAACTACCGCTGGGGCAGTGTCGCCAATGGCATCACCGTCAACATGGCGCTGGGCAGCGGCCAGGTGACCAATGACGGCAATGGCGGTGTGGACACCCTGGTCAACATTGACCGCATCTCCGGCACCGCGCTGAACGACACCATGACGGGCGGCGCCAGCCTTTTGGACCTTTTTGGCGGCGCGGGCAATGATTCCTTGACCGGCGGCTCCGGCCAGACGCAGCTTCAGGGTGGCAGCGGCAATGACACCCTGACGGGTGGCAGCGGTTTTGCCTACGCCGTTTTCTGGGACGCGCAAGAGGGCGTCACGGCCAGCCTGCTCACCAACAGTTCATTTGCGCCAAGCTTGGGCACCGACGCCTTTGTGGGTATCGATGGCATCAACGGCAGCAACTTTAACGACAACCTGACGGGCGACAACTTCGGCAACAACTGGCTTTACGGCGGCGGCGGCAACGACTCCCTGTTTGGACTGGATGGGAACGACTCTCTATTCGGCCAGGACGGCAACGACAGCCTGGACGGCGGCAACGGCGGCGACAGCCTGTATGGTGATGCGGGCAATGACACCCTGAACGGTGGTGTCGGCATCTTCACTGACACGCTGTATGGCGGCAATGACAACGACAGCCTCGATGGCGGCGAAGGCGGCGACAGCCTGTTTGGCGAAGCTGGCAACGACACGCTGATCGGTGGCATTGGTGTGTTCAATGACACGCTCGACGGCGGTACTGGCAACGACAGCCTGCTGGGCCAGGACGGCAACGACACGCTGATCGGCGGCGACGGCGTTGACACCCTGGATGGCGGCATTGGCAACGACAGCCTGGACGGCGGCATTGGCAACGACAGCTTGCTGGGCCAGGACGGCTTCGACACTTTGATGGGCGGTGACGGTGTTGACAGCCTGTACGGCGGCAACAACGACGACCGCCTGGTGGGCGGGCTTGGCAACGAGGCCATCATTGACGGAGGGGCCGGTTATGACACCTTGGCGTATGACGCTTACCTCACGTTTGTCGCCGGCGGCGGCTACATCTTCAACTATTCGTTCCAGGGCGCCAACGGTTACAGCAACGTGTCGGTGCAGTCACGCGGCAACAACCCGGCCACCTTTGAGCAGGATTTTGGCGTCATCGGCGTCGAGCAACTCAATGCCACCGGTGGCGACGATGTCATGCGCGACCTGGGCGACAACCGCGAGTTCAATTTCGCACCGGGGCGCGGCAATGACGTGGTCGTGGGCAGCCCGTTTGACGGCTACAACGACCTGGCCTTCTACAACGAGCTGGGTGCCGGTTTCCACATCGAACTGGATCTAGACCCGCTGCAGTTCAACAAATACCAGATTGG
Organism: Rhodoferax sp.; assembly: GCA_031365665.1. GTDB lineage: Bacteria > Pseudomonadota > Gammaproteobacteria > Burkholderiales > Burkholderiaceae_C > JANYCG01. Next base: position 34,503 of record JANLYO010000048.1, read on the forward strand.
CGGTTTCTATGGCAACTTGGCCGTTGTCAGCGGCAACACCATCGCCACCGGCGGTGCCATCACTGAGGTGGACTGGCTACAGGGCATCCAGAGCATTTTTGCCACCAGCGGCAACGACATTCTTTTGGGGTCCAACAAAAACGGTGTGGAGTTCTTCCAGGGGAGGGGCGGCAATGACACCATAGATGGGCGTGGCGGTGTCGACATCGTCGACTATAACAACGCCAACCAGGGCCGTGGCGTCAACATCACTCTGGCCGCTGTAGGCGTTGACACCATCGTCACAGACGACGGCTCGGCGGTCACCAGCCTGGTAGGCGTGGACGGCATCGACACGCTGCGTAACATTGAAAACATCTACGGCAGCCAGTACAACGACACCCTCACTGGCAACGGAGCCGACAACAACCTGCGCGGGCGCGCGGGCAACGACACCATCGACGGCGGCGCCGGGTTAGACATTGCCAACTACCGTACGGCCGGCTCCGCACTCACCATCACGCTGCTGGACGGCATCACCACCGGCGTGCTGGACGGCCAGGGCGGCACAGACCAGCTGAGCAACATCGAAGGCCTGCGTGGCGGCGCCTTCAATGATGCGCTCACCGGCAACAGCGTGGCCAACAAGCTCGAAGGGGATGACGGCGACGACACCCTGACCGGTGGCCTTGGCAACGACACGCTGGACGGCCAAAACGGCTTTGACTCCGCTTACTACAACAACCTGACAGACGTGAACGGCTACAACCTGGTTCTCAACAATGCCACCAGCACGTTGGCCGTTACCGGCAAGGGCGGCAACAGTGGCTACACCGAAACCGACACGCTGTATTCCATCGACTTGATCGGCGGCACCGCCTTCAACGACACGATGACCGACGCCGTGGCGGGCCACAACACCTATTTCGGCGGCTACCTCGGCAATGACACCATCACCGGCAACGCTGCCGACTACGACTTTGCTGTGTACAGCGAACGCGATGGCCAGCACCATGTCAACGCCAACCTTGGCACAGGCGTGGTCACCCTCACGCACGACACCATCGCCGGAACAATCGAAACCGACACCCTGGTCAATATCCGCGGCATCTGGGGCAGCCAGGGCTCTGACTCGCTGGTGGGCGGCGCCGCAGACGAATACTTCCGGGGTTATGCCGGCAACGACACGATTGACGGCGGCGCCGGCATGGACATTGCCGACTTCCGCTCGGGCTCTGCTGTCACGGTAACCCTGGCTGAGTCTGGCAACACGGTAGTGGCTGACGGCCTGGGCGGCTTCGATACCCTGCGCAACATCGAGGCCATTTCCGGCTCCGGCAACAACGACACGCTGACCGGCAACTCACAAGACAACGGCTTGCGCGGCCGTGGCGGCAACGACATCATCGACGGCGGCGCGGGCAACGACACCATCGTCCACAACCTGGCGTTCAATTCGATCAGCGTCGATTTGAGCGGCACGGTCAATAACGTGCAAGATGGCGAGGGCGGCACAGACTCGGTCACCAACGTCGAAAATGTCATCGGCGGTGATTACAACGACACCATCAAGGGCAGCGTTGGCGCGAACTCGCTGGAAGGCGGCAAGGGCGACGACATCCTGATGGGCCGCGAAGGCAACGACACGCTGGATGGCACCAGCGGCTTCGACCGCGCCGACTACTCCTATTTGGCAGACGCCAACGGCTACACGTTCACCGTGGGGGCCACCACGGTTGCCGTTACCGGCAAAGGCGGCAACAGCGCCTACACCGAGACCGACACCATTGCCAACATCGACGGTTTCATCGGCACCGCTGGCAACGACACCCTGGCCGACACCGCCGCCGGGCACCAGAGCTACTTCCAGGGCAGCCTGGGCAACGACACCATCATCGGCAATGTGGAAGAGACCGATTTCGTTACCTATTACGAACGCGGCAGCACCATCTCCATCAACGCCAACCTGGCCACCGGCGTTGCCACCATCACCGACTCGTCCAACCTGTCGTTGTTTGAAACCGACACGCTCGTCAACATCAACGGCTTTCTGGGCGGGCAGGGCAGCGGCAACGACACCATCACCGGCAATTCACTGAACAACTGGCTGCGTGGCGGTGGTGGCAGCGACGTCATTGATGGCGGCGTCGGCTTCGACGTCGCAAGTTACAGCAACTCGCTGCAAGGCATCCAGGCGCAGATGGCCGAGGCCGGTTTTTCCTTCAATGTGGTCGACGGCATCAACGGCACCGACACCCTGAGCAATATTGAAGGCATAGGCGGCACCTTCTACGACGATTCGCTGCAAGGCAACAGCTCCGACAACTATTTCCGCGGTGAAAACGGCTACGACTACATCGACGGCGGCGCAGGCATGGACTGGGCTGAATATTCCAGTTCTGAAAAAGCCGTCAACATCACGCTGGCCGAGACCGGGCAAACCCTGGTGGCCGACGACGGTTTTGGCGCGTCCGACATTCTGGTCAACATCGAAGGCCTGTACGGCTCCAGCTACGACGACGTGCTGACCGGTAACTCGCAAAACAACGTCTTCCGTGGCAACGAAGGCAATGACACCCTGGACGGCCTGGGCGGCAACGACATCGTCCGTTACACCACCTCCCATTCGGGCATCACCATCGCGCTCGCTGCCGCAGGCGTCGACACCATCGTTACGGGCGACGGCTATGGCGGCACCGACACACTGCGCAACATTGAGAACATTCACGGCTCCAACTTCAACGACAACTTCAGCGGCAACGAGCTGGCCAATGACCTGCAGGGCCGCATGGGCAACGACACGCTGCGCGGCAACGGCGGCAACGACTCGCTGGACGGCGAAGTGGGTATTGACCGCGCCGTCTTCACCGGCAACAAGGCCGACTACACCATTACTTTTGACTCCGTAGCCGGCAGTTACAGCGTGGCCGACAGCTTCTTTGGGCGTGACGACACCGACACCCTGAAGAACATCGAAGTCTTGCAGTTTGCCGATGCCACAACGCTGTTGGGTTCCATTACGGTAGATCCTCGTGGTACCTATCTAACATTGGATCCAACTTACCCTGTTTACACGCCCACAACTGTCAACCTCGCTGCTCTGGGCTTGGTGGCCGGCGATGTGATCACCTTGTCCCGCACGGGCACCTACATCGCAGGCCCGGCAAACACGTTCACCGACACCAGCACCAGCATGGTTGCGGTGTTTTCCAACGGATCAAGCTTGATCGCACCGGATACTTATCTGGGCTTCACGACCTTGGTGCAAGGAAACGCGCCATTCCTGCCCAGCGATGTGCCACAAGACTTCTTTGTGACCGGCCCTGGCATCACGCGCGTGACGATTCCAGTCGGCGCTATCGAAATCAAATTTGCGACTAATGACTGGTTTCCGCAGGACAACACTGATCCGAATGGCGACTATGCCGTCACCATCCGCAAGCTGGACGGCTCGACGTCTTTTGCAGATGCGGACTTGATCTTTGGCACGGCGACGGCGGACAGTCTGCAAGGCGGCTTAGGCAACGATACGCTGGCTGGCGGCGCTGGCAACGACACCTTGCTGGGACAACAAGGCGCTGACACGCTGTACGGTGGCGCAGGCAACGACACCGTTGACGGCGGTGTGATTTTGGATCGAGTCAACTACACCGACAACAACTTCACCAGCTATTTCTATTCAACGGCAGGCGTCAATATCAATTTGTCCGGCATTACCGGCGACGGCAGTGCCGGCGGCGGCACTGCCACGGGCGACGCGTCGGTCGGCACCGACACCATCATAAATGTCGATTTCGTACAGGGCTCCAATTTCAATGACACCATCACCGGTAGCACTGCATTGGTTTTTGAGCAAATTGAGGGCACTGCTGGCAACGACACGCTGGACGGTGGCCTGATCACCGACACGCTCAACACGCTAAACGCCAACCGCGTCAGTTATCAGAATGCCGCTGGCGCGGGCGTCACGGTTGATTTGATCGCTGGCACGGCCATCGGCGCAGCAGGCAGCAATGCGGGCAGCGACACATTGGCCAACTTCAACCAGGTTCGCGGCTCCAATTTTGCCGACACGCTTTTGGGATCAAACCGCACCGATATCACGGAGCTCTTCGAAGGCCGGGATGGCAACGACTCGATAGACGGCAAAGGCGGCTTTGATATTGTCCGGTATGACAACGCCACGGGCGGCGTCACCGTCAACTTGGTCACTGGCAGCGCAAGCGGCGCGGGCGTTGGGGTCGACACCTTCGTCAACATTGAAGGCGTGCTGGGTTCCAACTTCGCGGACATATTGACGGGCGGTCTGGCCGCCAATGGTGTCGTCTACAACGATGGACTGAACGAATTCTTCCGCGGCAACGGTGGCAATGACACCATTGACGGTGGCCAGGGTTACGACACCGCTGCTTACGAAAGTTCCACCTCCGGGGTCATCGTCACGTTGAACGACACCTTGGACGGCTCGGCCATTGGTGACGCTTCTGTGGGCACGGATGTCTTGCGCAACATTGAGGCGGTACGTGGTTCGGCCTTCAACGACCTGCTAACCGGGAGCAACACCGCAGCATTTGAATCCTTCGATGGCCGTGAAGGCAACGACACCATCAATGGCAATGGTGGCACGGACCGGGTGGACTACTTCAACGCCAAGGCCGGCGTAACTGTCAATTTGACAACTGGTTTTGCGACAAACGACGGATATGGCGGCATTGATACCCTGAGCAACATCGAGAACGTGCGAGGCTCACGGGACTTCAACGATTCGATCACGGGTAGCAGTGCTGACAATTATCTGGAGTCTTTGGGTGGCCACGACACAGTCTATGGGGGTGCAGGCGCTGACACTTTGCGCGGCGGCCTTGGCAACGACAGCCTGGACGGTGGAACTGAATTTGACTATGCCGATTACAAGGTGGCGAGCGCCGCAGTGGCGGTCAATCTTGGCACCGGACGCGCAGTGGGCGCCGATGGCAATGATATTTTGATCAACATTGAAGGCATCCTTGGCAGCGGATTTGGTGACCGTTTGACTGGCGACAGCGGTGGCAATACCCTGCGCGGGCTTGGCGGGGACGACACGCTTGACGGAAGCACCGGAATTGATACAGCAGACTACGCCACCGCCACTGCGCTGGTAACGGCCAATCTGGACAGTCACCTCAGTTCCGGGGCCGACGGCAACGACGTCTTGGTCAATATTGAAAACCTGACAGGCTCAGCCTTTAACGACAGCTTGGTGGGGAACTCCGAGGCCAACGTGCTCAATGGCCTTGCGGGCAATGACGCACTTGCAGGCGGTGCTGGCGCCGATGTATTCGTTTACGCTGCTTCAGGCAATGGTGTTGACACGATTTCCGACTTTGGATCTGATGATCAAATCCGAGTGCAGGGCAATTTAGGCCTTTTGCCCGTTTTGGCGGGCGACGGCAGCACGGTCACCGGATATCGCGTGCAGGCTTCCAGTGCAGCTGGAGTTACAACGCTGTCAATCGACACCAACAACATAGCTGGTGCAGAAATTCAGGTTCAATTAGTTGGCACCTACGCGGCAGCCAGTTTTAGCGTGGTTGACAATGGTAATGGCACCAGCAGCATCACGCGAACCTCGTCAGGGTCAACCCAGGTTGGCTCGGGTGTGGCGGAGTCGCAACTTGGCACCGCAGACGCCGACAGTCTCTCTGCGCTAGGTGGCATCGATACTTTGCAGGGATTCGCTGGCAATGACACACTGGACGGCGGCTCAGGCAATGACCTTCTGTATGGTGGAACGGGCAACGACACCTTCGTGATCGATTCACAAGGCGATATTGCCTTTGAAAGTGTGGGCGAAGGTACCGATACTGCGATATCCAGCGCGAGCTTCTACCTGTACAACAACATTGAGAACCTGACTCTCGTTGGTACGGCGCTCTATGGCGTTGGCAACAACCTGGACAACGTCATCACGGGCAATGCAGAGCAAAACCTGATCATTGGATGGGATGGCAATGACGTGATCTCTGGTGGTGATGGAGCCGATGTGCTGTATGGCGTCGATGGCAACGATGTGATCTATGGTGACGCTGGCATTGATTACGTTGCGGCGGGCTTGGGCAATGACACGGTCTACGGCGGCAATGATGCCGATCAAATATATGGCGAAGAAGGCAATGACCTGATTTACGGTGGTGATGATTTCGCCACTGACATCCTCGTGGGCGGTGACGGCAACGATACGCTGGATGGTGGACAGGCTTGGGATCTGGTGTACGGCGGCCTTGGTGATGATACGTTTTACGTCAGCCAGCAGGTAGATTACGTGTTCGAAAATGCCGGTGAGGGTTATGACACCGTTTATGCCGACAGCCCCAATGGCTTTTATTTGTACGCCGAAATTGAAGCGCTGGTTCTTATAGGCACGACCCCATTTGGTGTGGGAAATAACCTGGACAACGTCCTCACAGGCAACTCCATTGGCAACACACTGCTGGGGGGCTTGGGCAATGACACGCTGGATGGCGGTGCTGGCACCGACATTCTGTTCGGCGAAGGTGGCAACGACACCTTTATGATCAAGCGCGGCACCCAAACGGATATCGTCGCCGATTTCACCATTGGGCAAGACAAGCTCAATGTTTCAGATTTCGGGTTTGGCAGCCTCACCAATGCTAAAGCGGCCATGGTTCAGGTGGGAACTGATATTGCCTTCTACCTTGGCAGTAGCGACCTTGTCATTCTCCAGAATATCGGAATCAACAACTTGACGGCCGCTGAATTCATCTTGTGAAGAACCTTCCGCTGCTGCCAAAGGCAGCAGCGGAGGCACCTACAAAGGGTGGAAATTGATTTCCGAGACCGCTATTCCGCAATAGCGACCATCAGACGAAGTGGGATCAACAACACTGAATTGTTTTGTTCCGGCGACTTTGAACCGAACAGCCGTATTGGGTGTGCCTGGCGCAAACAGGGTGCTCGAAACCACCCCCGCAAACAACTCTCCCCAAAGGGCATCGGTACTGCGGGTCATTTCCACAGGTGAACCATTGACTGAAATCGTGAGTTGGTCGAGCAGTTCGGGAACAATAGCGTTCACTATACGGACAGATAGGGCGTAATTCCTCGTGGAATCCAGATGGAACAGTATCTCGCTCTCTGCATCGGGGCCAGTCCATCGCCACGACTGTGGTTGCTGCCCGTCAAGGCCTTCCCTGAACCACCAGCCACGGCCATGGAGGGATTGCGTCATTCGGTAGTTGATAGTTGAATGTGGTTCCCATGCCATCTGTCCGCCATGAAGTGGCGGCCTTGCACCAGAAGCATTCGAGAATTTTCTATCGAATAACTTGACGGCGAATTCGTACAACTCAAGGTCAGCCCAGTTCGACGTGATGACCTCGTCAATCATCGCTTGGGGCAAATCCGGAATTTTTATGCGTGAAACGTTTTGCTCTGGAGCCGTGTCGTTGGGTGTTCGCCCAAGCAACTGGCACAACGCACCATAACCTTCGGCAAATTTTTCCTGAATGCCAACGAAGAAGAATTCCTCCAATGCGCCCTTGGCTGCCTGCAAGTGATCGCGGGTTGTAGCGTAACCGCGCCGCATGTCCAGCGGCGACAGCCTCAAAACCTGAATGTTGTACCCGCCCAGCAAATGGTTGACATAGTCCCTGGCTGACCGCTCGTCCATCCAGTGCTTGTAGGAACTGATTTGCCGGAAGAGAGGATGCCTAACAAAGGTGATGAATTTGGTATTGGCTGTGTTTATCCCATTGAAATTGAGCCACCCATGATAAAAGTGTCCGCGCAACAGGGCGTAATTTTTGAGGTCACGCGTCGTCGCAAACAGCACCAAGTCCTCATGAAGCTGGGCCGGGCAAATAGCGTTGATGTCGAAGCAATCATCCAGGAAGCTGGTGATGCTCGTTCCGGCAGTTTTTTCAACATGGACAAAACACAAGCGGTCGGGTTCAACACCGGGCGGGGCAATATTCGCCATTGATTGGCGAGCTGATTGCACCAGTCTGACGACGGCTTCAGTGACCTGCCATTCAGGCAGGTTGGAGTCGGCCACAACTTCTGCAGTCGTTTTTTCTTTGGTCAGAATTGACAGCGCAAGACTCACCAGCAAATCGGAAGATGTATATCTATTTGGCATGTAAAGAGTCCGAAGATTTCACAGTCGCAGTTCGGCAACCGGGTCACAGCCGAAGCAGCAACAAATCAGAAAAATGGAACGCCATCAATACCTCGTCGTCAGGCTGAAATGACAGGTTTCCATCCGTCTCAATGCGGAAGATCGACAGGCCGAGTTGCCGAAGCAAGGCAAGATGCGCCAAGGTCACATCCCTGGCCATCAGCCCTGGAACAAATTCCATGACTATCTTGATATTGCGGGAGCGGGCGATGATTTTTTGCGCACCTCGCACTACTTCGGGTTCGTGGCCCTCAACGTCAATTTTCATGACATTGATTTCTGGCACGTCGTGCATCACGTCGTCAAGGCGCAGAGTCTCGATGTCGATCACCACTGAATCCCTTCCTGTCATCGCAGCTGTATGTGCAATAAAAGCTTCGGACATGCTTCGCATTGATGAAGTCGCCAAATAGCCGGGAAACGTACGCATGGGAACTGTCCCCGCGCAGTCTGAGAGAGCGATACGGCGCGCATGGCTGCTGCCACCGAATCCATTCATGGCCAGGTTGTCGGCGAGCAGCTTGTACATTGCGGGCTGTGGTTCAAACGCCCATACAGTGCCACCGGGGTAGCTGCGCCACCCTCCCAAAACGCTGAAGTATCCAATGTTTGCGCCGACATCCACAAAAACATCGCCGGGCTGTGTGAGCGAAGTCAGCATCCGTGTGTTGTGCGGTTCATTGATACCAAGGTTGATAAGGTACGGGCCAACAATCAGGTCATTGGTCGATACAAACATCAACTGCTGGGTGTAAATCCGGGTAAGCACGCTCTCACTGCCCATGTAGACGCCTGACAAAGCAGGTTCCTTTGGAACAGGCGGCGGCAACTCAACCAATCCAGGGATAAGGTCGCCTATTCTGCTATTTTTCATAATTCTTTCGCTCAAAAGTGGGTTGGCATCAATTGAGTCAATTGCGTTTGAAGTCTTATTGGAGGATAGGTGGCCAGGCTCGCAAGTCACCAGCCGTTTTTCCTCCACCGAGAATGATTCGCCATCGCGAAGATTTCCAGCGTCGTATCGCAGATACACCCAGTGAAGTCGTCCATGGGTTTGCCCTTCAGCAGTGATATCGGCCAACATGGCGCCATCAGTGATTGATAAATGCAGTGCATGGGCAAAATCTGGAGGAGGGTTTTCCTGGCAAATGCGCATGGATTGTGCGCGACCCGTGTGAAAGGTTCTCTTGTTGTCACCCAACCCGCTGAATAAATATTCGTTCCCAGCCTGCGAAACCTTGATGGCACCAAAGTCAAGGCCGCAGTTGAGGTTGTCGATACCGCTCGTGATCTTGATGTCGGTGAGTTTGACACCGGCCCCAACAGACAAGCTGATCTTGATTTGAATTGACGGGTCGTCCTGGCGTACGCAGTAGTCATAGCGGATCTCTGCGACCATGATCTGTTTGCGCCACGCCCAGTCAACTCTTAGAGTGCTTTGATGCGTCAGCACTACCTGGCCCTCGCCCTGCACAACCTTGAAATCCTTGATGTGATCTTCAACGTCTAAACAATACGACTTCCCGTTGAACCGGAACTGAACAAAATTGCCGGTATGGTGCACTAGTTCGACCCAAGACCCGTCCTTCAAACGGGCAGATTGACGTATTTCCCCGCGAGCCAAGTTGCCCGCCACCAAAAGATGCGGTGTGGTGACACGAAACGCCTGTGGATCGGCGCTATTCACCATTTGAATTTCTTGGTCGTTAAGCATGTCCACCTGTTACTCTGTCATAAACGCCTTGCAAACGCTTTGAGTAATTGCCTTCATCAAACAACTTGGCCTGCCTGACTCCCTTGTCAGACAACTCCGCCCGGAGTGTTTCGTTAGTGTCCAGGGCACGAATTGCCTCGGCCATCTCTCGTGTGTCGTAAGGGTTGATCAGGCAAGCGGCGTCTCCAGCCACCTCGGGAATCGAGCTGGTGATGGCGCTAAGAACGGGCGTGCCAAGAAGCATCGACTCCAACACTGGCAAGCCAAAACCCTCGTAAAGGGATGGAAACAAAGTGGCCTTGGCGCCTCGGATCAGGCTCACCAATAACGGGAATGGAGCGTAATCCAGTTGAATCACGCGGCGCTTGACGCGTGTCTCAGCACCCTCGTGAATCAGAGACCGAATATGGTCATCGAAAAGCAGGCGCAATTCCTGTTCAGATTTCCAGGCCTGAGCGCCAACAATCACCAACGGTGTCTCAACATTGCTCCCCAAATAGGCCTCAATCAACCGACCAATATTCTTTTTTGGTTCTATTGAGCCATAGAAAAGGAAATACCCCTTGAATTTAAGCCCAAAGGTTCCCTCAACCTCTCGCTTGACCACCTCCAGGGATTTGTCCTTATATTTGGCAGGGATCGTAACTGCCTGGTAAGTGTTGGTCACCTTGTCGGGTGCAACGCCCAGAATATTGATGATGTCACTTCTTGAGGCCTCAGAGACCGTCACAATGTGGTCCGCCTTCTTCGCAATGGTTTTGCAAAGGCGAAAATATCTACGCTTGTTGTCCAAGGTGGTGTAAGGCAGACGCAGGGGCACCAAATCATGGAGGGTGTAGATATTTTTCGCTCCCTTGACCCTGATTGGCAGAGGGTAAGTCCAATGAAAAATGTCCGGGTTGAACCCGGTATAGACGCGTGCCAGATTTCTCCACCAACGAAAAGCATTGTGTGCCCGCCTGAATACATCCTTTGAATTCCAGACCGAGTCGTAATAGGGCAACCGGGCCTTGTAGGTGTCAAAGATGACGGTGCCGGTCATCGGCACCTTGGCCGATTCGAAACCAAATGGCGCAAATATCGACTCGTGAATCGCTCTGAGTTGCCGGAGCCAACCAGGTATGTCTCCGGCATTTTCATCAAAAAATGCAATCTCTTTCATGAGTGCGCTCATACCGGGCGCAGCCCGGCCCCCATACAAGACACCGACCTCGTGGCCAAGATCGTGCAAGCAGTAGCTGAGGTTCCTTGCATAGGTGGCAACCCCGGTTCCTTTTTCCAAACCAAGGTTATAGCCATCTATCATTATTTTCATATTGCCTTAAGCGTTTGCCAGTTAGCCAATTCGGGTCAGTCGAATTTTGCTCAAAGAAAACTTTGCGTTTTCACGAATTGACCGCCCGACTATTTCAAATTTCGTCAAATCACGGTCAATGGCAACCCGAAGGCTTAGAACACCGTTTGACACCTCAAAATCCGCCACGTGGTAGCCAAATCTCTCTGCAAGCGTCAAAGAGACGGGGTCATTGAATTCCCCTTCAACCTGAATGACATAAGTGCCGCGCGGCAAATACCAATAAGGCCCATGAAAAAGCAGGGCGGCGCTTCCGGCATGGGAGTCAACTATGAGTCTGTGGTCAACAACTTGACCAGCCACGATGTGCATGTCGTCTGGAAATATTTCAAGGAAATTTCTGGTCTTTTCGGTTCCTATGACTTGACGCTTCGCAGCGATAAAGTACGCGCTGGAGGCTGAAAATTCCTGTAAATCCATTTCGACAAGTTCGGCTCCGTCCACACGGTAGATCGTCATCTGATGAGACCTGAACAAATTGACCAGATCACTTTCAATGCTCGAGTTGAGACTTAATTTTTCAAAAATAATTACCGCGTTGGGCGATCTTGAAAGCAGGGCCTGCATACCGCGCAAGGCACTTAGCTCATGCCCCTCAACATCAATCTTGGCTATGTCAAAACCGGCAATATCCGCAAGGATGCCGTCAAGCCGGCGTACTTCGATCTCCATCCCTGCAACACCGCTGCCGGTTGAAACTACGCTGGCACCTCCCGTGTGTCCCTCTGGCACATACAACTTCAATTTCTCATCTTTGTCGGACGCACCGACTTCGTAAACCTTGACCAAATCGGCCAGTCCATTCAGGTGGATGCTGCGTTCAAACAAAGTCCGAATCGCTGTGTTGGGCTCAAATGCGAACACCTTTCCTTTTCGAAGAAGCGGCGCCATGCGCAGGGAGTAAACGCCAAGATTGGCGCCAATATCCAGAAAAATTGAGTTTGGTTTGCGGAAGGAAGCCAGTACCGCGTAATACTCTTCCTCATAGCGCCCCCCATTGATGAAGTTCGACGGACAGCCAAAATCATTGGTATTGACGTAGATGGGTGTCTCGTCAATCAAATGTGTGAGCCCGGTGCCCGCGCCCAGATAGGACGACAGGTGGTTTTTGACAAAATCCAAGTCGTTTTGAAGGCGATCCATACGGCGAAGGTGATCGCTGTTTTCCTTGAGTTCATAGGACTCGATGGACAGACCGCTCTCACTTTTAAGTGGTGCAATTAGGGCTCTCAGTTGCCTGTCTCTCGCCACAAGCCCTGCCTCCAATTTAGCAAGACTCCCGTTAAATGCAGCCTCAAGTTGCGTCGCCCTGCGTTCGGCGGCGGCTTGAGCCGCTGCAAAAGACTTTGCGGTCTTTCTAGTCCAAACTCTGGAGGCATATCCAAGCCCCACGGCTGCAATGCCGACCCAGAGCGCGGGGTAAAGCAGATCAAAAAACATAATTAATTTCCCGTTATAGCAGTCAATCTAAGCTGATTGGCGTGCCATCTCGACGCCAGTTGCATAAAAATTCAAAGCACTCTCAACATCATGAAACATCTGCAAACGGCCGTCTTGAAGCACGGCGGCCCGATCACAGTAGGTGCGAATCAACTGCGGGTTATGCGACACCATCACAAAGGCGCGATCACGTCGCTTTTCAAATAGTTCAACCAGGCATTTCTGTTGAAAACTGGCATCGCCAACTGCGATGACTTCGTCGATGAGAAAGCAATCAAACTCAATAGCCAGCGACAGGCTAAAGGCGAGTTTTGCCTGCATTCCGCTTGAGTAAGTTTTAACTGGTTCTGTGAAATACTTGCCAAGTTCAGCAAAGTCCTCCACAAATGCCCGGATTTTCTCTGCGTCTACACCGTACACCCGGGCTATAAAACGCAAATTGTCCAATCCAGTCAAACTACCCTGGAACGCCCCACTGAATGCCAGCGGCCAAGACACGCTCATACGGCGTTCAATCCGACCAGAGTTGGGAAGCTCCGACCCACTAAGCAGCCGAATCAAGGTTGATTTTCCCGAGCCATTGTGGCCAACGACACCGAATTTTTCACCCAGGGCCAGCGAGAAAGACACCTGATCCAGCACCGTGTGTGTGCCGCCCGATACGGCATACCGCTTGGTCACATTGTCGAACAAGACCATTGGCTAGGGAGCTCCGTCAGTCAAAGCCCTGGCATTGCGAACCAGCAGCAGGGCAACCAGTGACATGCAGGCGCAAAAAGCAACCGTGTACTGGACGTCGAAATAAGTCACGATGGATGGCCCGAAATAGCCTGCACGCAGCATCTCAGTGGTGTTCACCATGGGCACCAACCCAAGGCCATATCGCCAGCTATCGGGTAGCCAGGACACCATGAAGAAGGCTCCCGAGATTGACAACAAAAAATAGCTTGAAGGATGCCAGAGCCGCTCGACCAGATCAGAGTGTTCACTCAAGCAGCCCAGAATGACGCCCAAATTGGTGCTGAACCAAGCCATCAATAGCCAAGCACCGAGCATCAAAAGAATGTCGTAAGGCACATCAATACGATCCAGAGAATAAAGAACCAACATCACAAACACAAAGGAAGCAGTAACCGCCGCCACCTCAAGCAGCATTCGTGCCGCAAATATGTCGATCAACTTGACATTGCGGTGGTTGAGGAGGCTGCGATTCGATTCGATCGCCTTGATGCCACGAAATGAGCAATTTCGCCAGAGCAACAGGGTCGAATAGCCGGTAACGATGAACGGGGCTACCTGTAGCCTGGATCCATGCAAATGTTGGGTTGCTGACCAAAGCCCCAGAACGCCAGCCGTAAACAACAGAGGCTCCAAAAACAGCCAAAGAAAGCCAATGTTGTTCCTTCCAAACCGGGTAATGATCTCGCGCATCAATAGGGCGCCAACGACTCGCAGTTGAATCGTCAACCCTGACAGGACCGTGTCGAATCCCCGTGCATCCATGGCCATATCAACTATGGTGTTCCCGAACCCCCGCGAGGAGCAGGCTCAAGACTCCCCATGTGATCAAGCCCATGAGAAGAGTCGCAAGCACTCCCCGCAACCGCCTGGGCTCAACCGCCTTATCCGGCAAACTCGGTTGCACGATACGCTCAAGATAAAGCTGTTTGCGATTGGCATCATTGCGGGCTTGTTCGAGAGCGGTTAGGGCAATTGCGAGCTGCTTGTCGGCAAAACCGCGCTCCAACGCGAGGCGTTCGTAATCGACGGATTTACTGGACAAGGAGCGCTCTGCGCCCGTGACTTTGGCGGTTTCTGCGTTTATTTCACTTTGCAGGGTGTCAAGCTTTTTCTGAAGCGACGGGATTTGCGGGTTGTCTTTGGTCAGGTCACGAATTTGGGCAAGCTGGGTTTTTGTGGCAATAAGTTCGTCTTGCAATTTCGAGACAAGCTGCAACTGGAGCGTTGACTGGCGTTCGGGATCAAAAACGCCTTTTTGACTTCGGAAAGTGGAAACCGCCAGCGTAGCAGCCTTGGCTTTTTGCTCGCTCTCGTTGACTTCAGCCGCTGCGAATCGAATTAGATCCTGACGACCGCGTTCGTTGAGTTGGTTGATTAGTTTTTCGCTCAAGTCCAATAGCTTCTCGTTGATGCGATGGGCATCCGCTGCGCTAAATGCGCTGGTGCGCAATACAGAGATGGAGGATACCCCGTCAACTTCCAAATGGGCGCGCTTCTGGTAGTAGCGGTGTAGGGCCTCGAAGCTGTTGTCTGGATCGAGACCGGCAAACCGGCTGAAAATGTCGACCGTTGACCCACCAAAGGCCTTTGACAGGACAAACTGCTGTTCAAGCGCCTTGAGTGCGTCGCGCGAACGAATGTAATCATGCACCGTAAACGTATCGTCCTGGGAGCGATTGAAACCTGCCCCCTGAAGAAGAACGCCTAATCCTGAGGCAAGCTGCTTTTGCGGACTCCGGATGACAAAGCGCGATTCAGAAATGTAGACGTCGGACGCGATTAGGCCAAAATAGCAGGCTGCGAGCAGGGTAGGAGCAAGCACCGTAAGCAAAAACAAACGGTTTATGCCAAGCACGCGGCGCAATATTTTTTGAAACATGGAGAAGTAAACCGCCCTGGCGGGCCTTTGTCAAAATGTAGCCCGCGAGCTGTCTTCAGGTGCCATTCGTCAAGTGCACGAGGACACCGACCCTTAAAAGCTGTACTTCACACCCGCCACGAGGGCACTTTTCCCGGAAAAATCTCCCCCAGGGACAACATAGATCCGGCTATCAGCGTTGCTTCCTACAGCCGCAATGGATGCCGACACGCCATTGCCGAAGTCTTTGCCCAAAGTCAGCGAATAGTCCGAGTAGTTGAAGTTGCCGCTGCTCTTGACCCGCTGGCGACCCACGTGGGGGGTGATGGTCCAACCTCCGCCCAAATCAAAACTTGCGCTTAAATCAAGATACTGGCTTGCCGAACTGTTGGCAAATCCAAACAGGTTGCCAAGGCTTCTTGAATATTTGACAGTAAACGGGCCGTAAGTCAAAGCGCCGTAAATTTCATCCGTATCAGCATTCGCTGCACCAGGGACTGCGGCAAGCGTATTGCCCAGGTATCCGTAGTGCAGCAGCCCCACGTCATATGTCAGATCTTTGAAGACTTCACCTTTGTACCCGCCGTAAAGATCCAATTCCACAGAACCTTCCGTGGCGCCGGCATCTTTGATCCACTGAATGCCTGAGGCCCAGGCCCCCAGGTAAAACCCGCTTTTGTGAGTGAAATCGACGCCGCCCTGCACGGTCGGCCTGAAGCGCGTTTGGCTAATGCCGCGGTAACGGTAGTCGGATATGACTCCGATGTTGTAGGCCAAGGTGTAGTCCGGTTCAGGTGCCTTGGTTTGGGCGATCGACGCCACACAGGCAAAAAATGCGGCGGCAAATAGAGCGGGTTTTTTAAGGTTCATTGTGACTCCCAAACGGCAGCATGAAGCCGTTAGCAATTGCTTATGCCTCATTATGCACATCTCAAAACATTGAGATTGCCCTGCCGCCTGCGGCGGTTCAATGTGGCGCAAATTTGCGGCCTCTTTCGGCCTGCTCAAGCCGCCAAGCCGGTTGGCCGAAGCAATTTACGGGATAGTGGTTTTTCGTTGCCAATGAATTGATATAATTTGTATAGCAAACTATTCAATAAATGCTTGGCCTAGCACTCTATTTTTCATAAATCCAAGGTGCAAAGACAAAAAGACGTCCAATCATACCCAATACAGGTATGATTTGGATGTCAACCATCCGCGTTGATCTTCGCCGTCACTTCTTTGAGCACCGCGTCGGCTTGCTCATTGGGCACCTGGCAGGTGCCTGCGGCTTCATGGCCGCCACCGCCGTAGGCCAACATCAGCTCGCCGATGTTGGTGCGCGAAGAGCGGTCCACAATCGATTTGCCGGTGGCCAGCACGGTGTTTTGTTTCTGCACGCCCCACATCACGTGGATGGAGATGTTGATCTGCGGGAACAGCGCGTAGATCATGAAGCGGTTGGTCGCGTAGATGGTTTCTTCACCGCGCAAATCGAGTATGGCCAGGTTGCCGTGCACCGTGGTGCAGCGCTGGATCTGCGCACGGGCGCGCTCGGCGTGGTAGAAATACAGATCGACGCGCTCCTCTACGTCTTGCAGCGCCAGCACGTCGTCGATGCCGTGGTTGGCCACGTAGTTGATCAAGTCCATCATCAGCTGGTAATTGCTGACGCGGAAATCGCGGAAGCGTCCCAGGCCCGTGCGCGAGTCCATCAAATAATTGAGCAGCACCCAGCCTTTGGGGTCGAGGATTTCGTCGATTGTGAAATCAGCCGAATCGCCTTTGTCCACCGCGTACATCATGTCGTCAAACGAGGCCGGGAAACGTTTGCTGCCGCCGTAACTCTCGTACACCACACGCGCGGCTGAGGGCGCGTGTTCGTGGATGACGTGGTTGGCGCGTTTGCCCGTGTTGCGCACGTTCTCCGAGGAGTGGTGGTCAAACGCGATATGCGCGCCTTCCACATACGGCAGGTTGGTGGTGATGTCGCCGGGGCCGATCTCGATTTTGCCGTCCTGCATGTCCTTGGGGTGGACAAACAGGATGTCGTTGATCATTTCCAGCTCGTTGAGCAACACGGCGCAAACCAGGCCGTCAAAGTCGCTGCGGGTGACGAGGCGGTATTTTTGTGCGGACATGGCTTCCTCAGGTAGGCAATTTGTTACCTGAGATCATAGCGCGGCGTTTGGGCTGCACCCACGACACCCCGTAGCTGGCAAAGTCAGCGGCCTGCGCGCACCTCGGCGACCAGAAAATCGACCACTTCCAGCGCGCGGGCCATGTTTTTAGACAAAGTGCCGTCGGTGTAAAACCGCCCGGCAACGCCCAAAGCGGGCACGCCCTCGACTTTGTAGGTGTTTTGCAACTGCGTGGCGCGGGTCACCTTGGTGGCGACCGAGAAGGAGTTGTACTGCTCCATGAATTTGTCTTTTTCCACGCCCTGTTTGGCCACCCAGTCGCCGATCAACTCGCTCTTGTTGAGCGCCTGTTTCTCCACGTGCACCGCAGCGAAGACCTTGGCGTGCAGTTTGTCGAGCAGGCCCATGGTCTCCAGCGTGTAGAACAGGCGCTGCTGGGGGACAAAATCATCGCGGAAACCGACCGGCACGCGGCGGATGGCCACGTCTTTGGGCAGGCGTTTGATCCAGGCCTCCAGGGCCGGTTCAAAGGCATTGCAATGCGGGCAGCTGTACCAGAAGAATTCGACCACTTCGATCTTGCCGCTGGCGGCCTCGACCGGCGCGCGTTTGTCCAGCACCAGGTAGTCAGTGCCGGCGCCGGGTTTGCCCTGGGCTTGGGCTTGGCCCGACAACAGGCCCAAACCGCCGGCTAAACCTGCGGCCAAACTTGATACGGCCAATGCCGCGCCGCTTGCCTGCGTAAATTCACGTCTTTTCATGCTGAAAACTCCTAAAAATCTTGCTTTCAATGCCCCAAACCGCCAAGTTCACCATCACGTTCGCCATCATCGCTGAACACGGACCAAGGCTGTATCGATTCCGTTGGCGTCCAGACGTTCCTTAATTTTGTCCGCTTCGTCCTTGTTGTCCAAGGGCCCGACGCGCACCCGAAAAATCGGCCGACCCGACTGTTCCCGCTCGGTCACTTTGGCCTCGACGCCGCTGAGCGACAACTTGGCACGCTGGCTTTCAGCGTCCTCCGCCGTCCGGTACGCGCCTGCCTGCACAAAATAAGTAAACGGGTCAACCCCGCCGCTGGATGACTTGGCTTTGGCCAAATCGCCCAAAGGATCGGCTGAAACTGCGGGTTTGTTCTCAGTTTTGACGTTGGCCTCGGGTTTGGCCGGGTCAATTTTGCCGGGCGTGGCGGCCCCCGGTGCCGTGCCCACGGCACCTGAACTGGCCGCCGTTGGAGCGACGGCGGCGGCGGGTGGGGCCGGTTTTGCCGGGTTTTTGCCATACAAAGGCGCGTTGGGATCCCAGTCTTTGTTCTTTTTGGCCTCAATTGCGTCTTGGTCAGCGGAGCGCGACTGGCCTTTGTTGACAAAAGGCACCGGCACTTTGGTGACGTACACCGCCACCGCCAAAGCCGAGGCCAGGCCCACCACCACACCGATGATGAAGCCCAAAACCGTTCCGCCCAATTGCTGTTTGATGTCCATATCCAGTTTCTACATTTTCAGGGGCGCGCTGACGCCCAGAACCGCCAGGCCATTTTGCAGCACTTGCGCGCAGGCCGCCACCAGCGCCAGACGGGCCAGCTTGACCGGCTCGTCGTCCACCAGAATACGCTCTGCATCGTAATAGCTGTGGTAGGCAGCACTCAATTCGCGCAGGTAAAAAGTCACATCATGGGGTGAAAAATCCTGCGCCGCCGCTGTCAGCATCTCGGGGTATCGGGCCAGAAGCAGCATCAGCGCCAGGGCCTGCGGGCTTTGCAAGGGCGAAAGATCGGCATGCTGCAGCAGCTTGTGTTCACCGCCCCAGGCGGCTAGCACCGAGCTGATGCGCGCATGGGCGTACTGCACGTAATAAACCGGGTTGTCGTTGTTTTTGGCCAGCGCCAGGTCGATGTCAAAGACGTATTCGGTGTCCGGTTTGCGGCTGAGCAGGAAGAAACGCACCGCGTCCTTGCTGGTCCATTCGATCAGGTCGCGTAGCGTGACATAACTGCCCGCGCGTTTCGAGATCTTGACCTCATCACCGCCGCGCATGACCCGCACCATGGTGTGCAGCACGTAGTCCGGAAAGCCCTGCGGAATGCCGACGTTCGCCGCCTGCAACCCCGCGCGCACGCGCGCGATGGTGCCGTGGTGGTCGGTGCCCTGGATGTTGACCACCTTGGAGAAGCCCCGCTCCCACTTGGTGATGTGGTAGGCCACGTCGGGCACGAAATAGGTGAAGCTGCCGTCGCTTTTCTTCATCACGCGGTCTTTGTCGTCACCATAGTCGGTGGACTTGAGCCACAGTGCGCCATCTTTTTCGTAGGTCTTGCCGGCTTCGACCAGCTTCTGCACGGCCGAGGCCACCTTGCCGCTGGTGTAGAGGCTGGACTCAAGGTAATAGTTGTCAAACTGGACGGCGAAGGCCTGCAAGTCCAGGTCCTGCTCATGGCGCAAATAGGCCACGGCAAATTCGCGCATGCCGTCCAGGTCATTGATGTCGCCTGAGGCGGTGAATTCGCGGTCATCGGATTTGACGGTCTTTTTGGCCAGAAAGTCCGCCGCAATATCAGCGATGTACTCGCCGTTGTAGGCCTGGGCGTTTTCGCCGCTCGGCCATTCGGCATCGCCCGGCTTGAACCCTTTGGCACGCAGTTGTGTGCTGGTGGCCAGTGTGTTGATCTGCACGCCCGCGTCGTTGTAATAGAACTCGCGGTAGACATCCCAGCCTTGGGTTTGAAACAGATTGCAAATGGCGTCGCCCAGAGCTGCCTGGCGGCCATGGCCCACATGCAGCAGCCCGGTCGGGTTGGCCGAGACAAACTCCACCAGCATGCGCTGGCCGGCGACGTCATTGCGGGCTGCCTGCCAGCCAAACCGGTCGCCCTGCGTGAGCACGTCCCGCACGATCTGTTGCTTGGCCGTCGCCTTGAGTTTGATGTTGATGAAACCCGGGCCGGCAATGTCGATGGCCTCCACCCACTGCGCAAACGCCGGGCTTGCCAGCAAGCTCTGGCGAAGGTTCTCGGCCACCTGGCGCGGGTTGGCCTTGAGCGGCTTGGCCAACTGCATGGCTGCCGTGGTGGCCAGGTCGCCATGGGAGGCCAGTTTGGGGGACTCAAACACGGCCCGGGCGCCCGCGCCGGGCGACAGCTTCTCCAGCTCGCCAGCCAGAGCCACGAGCAGTTCATTTTTTGCAGACAACATCCGCTGGATTTTACGGGCCTGCATCGCACAGGCCCGGCGCACGGGCGAACACCCTGTCATCCAGATTGCAATTGCCGGCGTTATGTGCTGGAATCCGCCCCGGGATTCGGGAAATAACTGGATTTAGCCGAACTTAACCATTTACAAGGAACATCATGAAACAACTGCTCGCCGTACTCGCCATGGGTTTGACACTGTCGTTCGGAGCCATTACCGCAGCCAACGCCGCCGACGACGCCAAAACCAAACAGCAAAGCAAAATGACCACCTGCAATGCCGACGCCGGCGACAAAAAGGGTGACGAGCGCAAAGCCTTCATGAAGTCCTGCCTGAGCGCCAAGCCAGTCGCCGCCGCACCCAGCGCCGCCTGCGAAAAGTCTGCCGAAGACAAAAAACTGGCCGGCGCCGCGAAAAGCAGCCATATCAAGAAATGCATGGCTGACGAGAAGCCCGCACTAGCGGCCAAAAAATAAGCTGGCCTGAAGCTGGAGCGGCAGTCCCTGCAGGCGTCGCTGTGCCAGCTTGAAAATCAAATCGCTCAGTTGTTAACATACATGTTAACAACTGAGCGATTTTTGTTTGTGGCTTCAGAAATTTTGGCTTTTTGATCCGCTAGGTCTCGTGTTATATGGCTATGCAGCTATCTATTTTATAGTTGCCAACTGCGCCTAGCGTAACTCAAAGCCGTGCAACTCGCTGCGCTCGAACAAGCGCGGCACTGTCGGTCAGTGCTTCTCAAAGTTTTAAATCTCCAACCTCCAAAGGCCATTGAGAGCGCGCCAAGATCGACCGCCGAGCCGCCAGCGAGGCATCACGCCGCCGCTCCTCATGGTGCTTAACCCGCGACGCCTCTGGCGTCACGGCGCAGAAATCGTCGGGACGGCGTAATGCCCCACTGGCGGTGAAGGATCGCGGCGAGGTAAAAGTCACGGGTCAGTGACGCTACGGCGATACGGCCGAAATCAATGCGCCCTCCCATTTGGGCGGGCTATGATGCCAAGACCATGTCAGCAATAGCTTTTTTTGATTTGTGCCAGCAACGCTATCTGACTGTTCGCCATGTTATTCGGCAGTTTTTCGGGATATATTAAAGTTGAGCGTCTTGACCCCTATGCTTACTCTTGGACACCTTTTGCGGCCGTTCGGTCTCGATACTTCAGGTCGCACAAAGCTTGTGCGGCACCAAGAGCAAGGAATCGATGTTGCCGCATTGCATCGGGCTGGACAGTTGGAGTTTTACCAAACCGTCCAAGGTCGCCCGGTCTTTGCAAACTGTGATCAGATAGTTTCCTTCCTCGGTAGTGCCGGAAGCCATGCAATCTTCGTTGGGGTTTATGAAGTGCTAGGGGTCAGTGGCCCTCGTGCGATTGAACTGCCCGATGACTTCATGTATCCGCAAATGAAAGTTTCGAGTGTTTACGTCTACAGCCTCCTTAGGGACAAAAGGTTTGACGCTCTCTCGGAGCGACTAGTCATCGATTGGGGAGCTGGCACTCGCAGTTGGGTTCAGAACTTCAAGCAAGGCGGAAAGGAAATAGTTGAAGTCCTTCCAAAAGGTTACGTCAGGGAGTTCCCTGGCTTCCTTGATTTCGTTCTTCGATTTGATGAACTGAAGACAATGATTGAGAACCCCACTGCAAATCGCGAGTGGCATCGCATGCTTGGCTCGGTTGCTGGCGTCTACCTAATTCTCGACACTCTAACTGGGCGCCAGTACGTGGGTTCTGCATACGGAGATAGTGGAATCGTCGGACGCTGGTCGCAATACGCTCGAACAGGTCACGGCGGGAACGCGCAACTCAGAACGCTTCTTGCTGAGCGTCCGAACGCGCGGAACGACCTGCAGTTTTCGGTGCTGCAAGCGCTTTCTGCGTCACTGACCGCTCGCGAAGTCATTGCCTATGAGCAGCTACATAAAGAAAAGCTTGGTACTCGTGCTCATGGGCTCAACAGCAACTAGACAC